>SYLY01000089.1 GCA_005808475.1 Acidobacteriota bacterium | reverse complement strand
GCAGCAGCGGCATCACGCGAAGCCGGTTGGAATCGCCGAGGTTGTCCTGCTTGGCGCGAACCAGTCCCTCCACCACGGGATTCACCGCCTCGAGGTGCGACGGGTTCGGCGCCATCGACACCATCACTTCGCGCCCGGATGGCGAGCGGTGCACTCCCGTGGAGCCGAGATGATACTTCACGTCGCCCGATCCCTGCGAACTATCCGGGTCCGGGTGCCCCTCGAACTCGCCGAAAATCTGCGCCAGTGGCTTGCCAACGCAGTTCGCCAGTAGATTCAGGCGTCCGCGATGCGCCATGCCGATCACCACCTCGTGGACCGAGCCCTCGGCGGCCGAATTCAGAATGTCGTCGATGATCGAAATCGCCGTCTCCGCGCCTTCGAGAGAAAAACGCTTTTGACCGACGAACCGGGAGTGCAGGAACCCTTCGAACTGTTCGGCGTTCACCAGGCGGTCGAGCACCTGGACCTTCTCCTCCGGCGACAGCGGCCAGTTGTTGCGCAGCGGTTCCATCCGTTGCTGGAGCCAGGTTTTCTCCTCCGGATCCTGGATGCTCATGTACTCGCAACCGATCTTGCCGCAATAGGTGGATTGCAGCGTGTCGAGGATCTCGCGCAACGTCGCCACCGGTTTGTGCGCGGCGTCGCCGGTGAGAGCGCCCAGGCTGCCGGTGATGAACTGGCGGTCCAGATCCCAAATCGTGAAGCCGTAGGTCGCCGGATCGAGTTCCGGGTGATAGCGCGGCTCCACGCCGAGCGGGTTCAGATCGGCGATCAGGTGCCCGCGGACGCGATAGGCGTTGATCAGTTGGAGGACGGCCGCTTCCTTGGCCAAGTCCTCCGAGCGCGCCTGCTGGTGGCCGAATCCCGAAGGAGCCGGGCGCAGGTCGGGCTGCCAACGAGCCGGATGGTACGGAATATGGAGTTCGGCGAAGACATCCTCGTAGAAGCCCTCCCCGCCCATCACCAGTTCCTGGATCTTGCCGAGGAACATCCCGGACTCGGCGCCCTGGATGATCCGGTGATCGTAGGTGCAGGTGGTGGTCATCACCTTGCTGAGACCCAGCGACGCCAGCACCTCCGGATTCGCGCCCGCGTATTCGGCGGGGTAGTCGATCGCGCCGGTGGCGATGATGCAGCCCTGCCCGGGCATCAGCCGCGGGACCGATCCCACCGTCCCCACCGTGCCGGGGTTGGTCAACGAGATCGACGTGCCTTGGAAGTCGTCGACGGTGAGTTTGCCCTTGCGCGCCCGTTGCACCAGATCGTCGAACGCGGCCATGAACTTGCCGAACGTCATGGCTCCGGCGTTCTTGATGCCCGGCACCACTAGCGACCGGTTGCCGCCGCCCGACGCGATGTCCACCGCAATGCCGAGATTGACCTCCTTGCGCACCATGCGAAAGGCCTCGCCGTTCTGTTCGGCGTAGGCGTCGTTCATGGCCGGCTGCTTCTTCAGCGCCTGCACCACGGCCCATCCCAGCAGGTGCGTGAACGAGATCTTCGACTTCCCGGTCACCGTGCGGAACTGGTTGACGATCCGCCGGTTCTCTTCCATCACCTTGACGGGGATGGAGCGTTGGGAAGTGGCCGTGGGCACGGCGAGACTCGCCGTCATGTTCGCGGCCAGACGTCCCGCGGCGCCGCGCAGCGGCGTGAGCTGGCTGGTGGCCATGGCGGGAACGGCGGCGGCGGGCGCGGTCAGCGCCGTGGCGGGCGGGGGTGGAGCAGCCGGTTCCTCGACCGCGGCCGGCGGAGCCGGGGCAGGAGGAGCCGGGGCGGGAGGAGCCGCCGCCTCGAGGGGAGCGCCGTTTTCGGCGCGGAAGACGTTCTTCCAGCTCTCGTCCACCAGTTGACCGTCGTGACGGTACTGCTGGTACAGTTCCTCCTCAAGCCAGCTATTTACGTCGGGAGCCGTGTTTTTGGGAGACTGCATGCGATGTTCGTCCACCGCCGGCTAGCGGCGAGGATACTTCCATGATATCGTGGCGGCCCCTTACAGGAACTTCGATCCGAAGTAGAGCAGCCTCAAAGCGCCGATGTAGATCGGGTCGAACAGGTAGCCGAAAAACTGCCAGGCGGCCACCAGGCCGATCATCGACGGCATGGGCTCCCGGACGAACGCGAGCCAGCGAAGGTGGGTATCCTCCGGCAGAAAAAGGCCCACCACGCTGTGGCCGTCGAGCGGAGCCACCGGCAGCAGATTGAAGCAGCCGAGCAGCAGGTTCAGCGAGAACATCAGGCTGATGAAGCTGGCGAAGCCGTCGGCCAGCGGTGTGGCGCCGGCCACCACCTGCACGAACGGACCCAGACCGTCGGGGATCTTGAACACTCCCATCGCCAAGCCGCCATGAATCAGGATGGCCGACAGGATCACCAACACGAAGTTCGCCGCCGGACCCGCCAACGCCATCCACGCCGCCCGCTTCGGATGGCGCTGCTCCCAGAACGGATCGTAGGGAGCGCTCCCCCAACCGAGCATCCACCCGTTCAACAGGAACGTGACGGCCGGGACCGCGATAGTCCCGAACATCTCCCGCTGGATGTGGGGCAGCGGATTCAGCGTGACTTGGCCCGAATAGTAGGCGGTGAGATCGCCGCCCCATTTCGCGGCCACCGCGTGCGCCGCCTCATGGCATGTCAGCGAAAGCAGGAACGCCACGTACCACAGCGGAAACAGCGCGAGGGTGTCCTGATCGATCATGCGAGCGATCTTCCACGTTACTACGCGCGGCGGCCAACGCGCAGCAGGCGCAGACCGTTGAACGTCACCAGCAGCGTGGCCCCCATGTCCGCCGCGACGGCCATCCACAACGTCGCGACGCCCAGAAACGCGAGCACCAGCGATACCGCCTTCAACGCCAGCGCGATCGCCACGTTCTGCTGGATCACGCGCAAAGCCCGGCTCGCATGCCGCACCAGAAACGGCAGCTTGCGCAGATCGCCCGACATCAGCACCACGTCCGCGGTTTCCATCACCACGTCGAGACTTGCCGCGCCGCCCAACGCCACGCCGAGATCGGCGTGGGCCATCGCCTGCGCGTCGTTGACTCCGTCGCCCACCATCGCCACCACTCCGAACTTCGCCTTCAGATCGTCAATGGTGGTGGCTTTGTCCTCCGGCAACAGGTCGGACCGCACCTCGTCGACGCCCGCGTCCGCCGCGATGCGCCGCGCCGCCGCCGCGTTGTCGCCGGTAAGCATGATCACGTGGCCGATGCCTTCGGTTCGCAGCCCGTGGATCGCGGCGGCCGCCTCTTCGCGCGGCGGATCTTCCAACTGCACCAGCGCCCATGCCTCGCGATCGGTGCCGCACGCCACCACCGTGCCCTCGGGAACCCGCGCGCCGTCCACCCGCAGTCCGCGCTCTTCCATCATCCGCAGGCTGCCTGCCCAGAATCGCTGACCGGCGATCTCACCCTCGGCGCCGCGGCCGTGCAGCGTGAGGAATCGCCCGGCGGAGGCTCCCACGGGAACGCCCCGGTCCTTGGCGTGGCGCACGATGGCGCGCGCCAGCGGATGCGTGCTGTGGCGCTCCAACGCGGCCAGCCGCCCCAGGATCTCGTCCTCGGCGTATCCGTTCAGCGGAATCAGCTTCGACACCCTCGGTTCACCGCGCGTCAGCACGCCCGTCTTGTCGAACGCCACCGCGCGCAGCCGGGCGGCCACTTCCAGATAGGCGCCGCCCTTGATCAGGATCCCCTCCCGCGCGGCCGACGCCAACGCCGCCACCACGCTCACCGGCGTCGAAATCACCAGCGCGCACGGGCACGAGATCAGCAACACCACCATCGCCTGGTAGAACCAGTCGCCCCAATCGCGCCCCAATAGCGCGGGCGGAACCACCGCGACCAACGCCGCCAGCAGGATCATCGCGGGCGTGTAGTAGCGCGAGAACTTCTCCACCCACTGTTCGCTGGGACCGCGGCGGTGCTGCACGCCCTCCACGATGCGGATCATGCGGGCAAGCGTCGAATCCGAGCCCGGCTTGGTCGCGCGGAATTCCAGCACGCCGTCGCCGTTCATCGTGCCCGCGAAAACCTGGTCTCCCACCGCCTTGAAGACCGGCGCCGATTCTCCGGTGATCATCGCCTGATTCACGTCGGAGCCGCCCTTCACCACCTCGCCATCGCAGGGGATTCGCTCGCCCGCCCGGACGCGCACCACCGCGCCCGCCTTCACCTGGGGAACGGGCACGCGGTGCTCGTGATCGGCATGCACCACGCAGGCCTCGCCCGGCGTAACCTCCATCAAGGCTTCCACGGCGCGGCGCGCGCGGGTGAGACTGTACGATTCCAGCAGCGCGGCCAGCGCGAACAGGAACGACAGTGTGGCGCCCTCCAGCCATTCGTGCAGGTACATCGCGCCCAGCAGCGAGATCACCACCAGCGCGTTCATGTCCGGCTGAAAACGGCGGAACGACGCGGCGGCCTTGGGCAGAACGAAGTAAGCTCCGGCGAGGATCGCAACAACGCACAGCGCGATCACTCCCGAAGGCGCGCTATGTCCGGCATGCTCGTGCGCCAACACGGAGCCGATGATGTCGCCAGTGACCAGCGCCTGCCACGTCATCGCCGCCAGAAGACTCGCGGCGCTCACCGCGGCAAGCAGATTCCGGCCGTGCTGCTCGAGGAACGGCACGCGTTCGCCGGTCCGGTCGCGCCAAGGCTCCACCTTCAAGCCGGTCTCGGCGACCGCCTTCTGGATGCGCGCCGCGTCGATGCGAGTGCTATCGAAATCGACCACCATCTTGCCGTGCAACAGATCGAACGCCAACTCGCCGACGCCGGGTTCGCGGTCCAACCGGCGGCGAATGAGCAGCACTTCCTCGGCGCAATCCATGCCGTGGACGAGAAATTCCGATCTGGTGGGGATAGAGGCTCCTACATCTATAATGACGGAAGCATGGCCGAGGTCGCGATGGAACTGCCGAAAGTGCTGCTTGGCGCCGCGGCAATGTCACTGGCGGCGGCGGCCGGCGGCGAGCTATTCGAGCGCCGTAAGCAACCGGCGGTGCTGGGCGAACTGGCGGCGGGAATCGTGCTGGGCAACCTGGCGCTGTTCGGCGTTAGCGGGCTCGACTGGCTGAAGTCGAACGAAGGGCTGCATCTGCTGGCCGAGGTCGGCGTGATCCTGCTGCTGTTCGAGGTGGGACTCGAGTCGCGGATCGACCAGTTGCTGGCGGTCGGCTGGTCCGCGGCGCTGGTGGCCCATATCGGCGTGCTGATTCCCTTCGGGCTCGGGTGGGCGGTTTCGGCGGCGTTCCTGCCGTCGGCGGCCTGGTACACACACATGTTCGTGGGCGCCACCCTCACGGCAACCAGCGTGGGAATCACGGCCCGCGTGATCAAGGATCTGGGGCGAATGGAAGCTCCCGAGTCGCGCATCATTCTGGGAGCCGCGGTGGTGGACGATGTGCTCGGGCTGATCATCCTGGCGGTGGCGGCGGGGATGACGCAGTCGGCCGCCAAGGGCGGTGGCGCTTCGATGGATTGGACCCTGGTGGGTGGGATCGTGGCCAAGGCCGCCGCGTTTCTGGTGGGCGCGATCGTGCTCGGGCGGCTGATCCATGTGAATGCGCTGCGTCTGGCGGAGTCGTTTCACTCGCGGGGAGTCACTCTGGTGCTGGCGCTGAGTTTTTGCTTCGCGCTTTCGGCGCTGGCGGGGATGATGGGACTGGCGCCGATCGTGGGGGCGTTCGCGGCAGGTCTGGTGCTCGAGGACGACGACTACGCCGTGTTCGAGCGGCGTGGCTTTGCGCCGGTCCACGACATGGTGCGGCCCATCGCGGCGGTCCTCGTGCCGCTGTTCTTCGTCATGATGGGGCTGCGGGCGGATCTGCGATCGTTCGCCTCCTGGAACGTGATCGGCTTGGCGCTGGCGGTGACCGTGGCGGCGGTGGCAGGCAAGCAGGCGTGCGCGCTCGGAGTGCTCGACAAAGGCGTGTCGCGCCTCACGGTCGGAATCGGGATGATCCCGCGCGGCGAGGTGGGGCTGATCTTCGCTGGAATGGGGGCATCGCTGACCGTGGCCGGCCAGCCTGTCTTCGACGGCGCGGTGATGTCGGCCATGATCGTAATGGTGCTGCTCACCACGCTGGTGACGCCTCCGCTGCTGCTCTGGGCGTTCCGGCGCGGCTGACGGTCACATCGTCCAGACGTGGATGACACGGCCGTCGCGCTCGCGGCTTTGCCGTCCGATCTTCTCGTCCCACGAGCGGCCGCTACGGTCGAACAGCACCAGGTGGCCCTCTCCCAATCCCACTCGTTGCAGATATTCGGCGGTCTGATCCAGCCCTTCCTGAACCAGCGCCTCGGTCACCGCGCCGCGCGCGACCTTTAACTCCAGCACGTACCGCAGCACCCCATCCCGAGCCGGCCAGATCACCAGCAGATCGGTCCGCTTGCGCCCGAGTCCGTACTCGCGCTCGATCCGCCCGCCGCCGTTGACCACCCGCTGCAGAAACGCTTGTAGCAGCAATTGCGGTCCCGCTTCCTTGTAGTCGAACCTCTCCACCCAATGCTCGGAGTGCTCGCGGAAGAACTGCTGGAACGCGCCGAGCAGCTTCTCCATCAGCAGTCCGCCGGTGCCGCCGTCCACATACCAGGCCGTCTTCTGCGTCGACTCGAGGTCGATCACGGCGACCTCGGTCAAGTAGCGCGGGATCACTTCGCGGTAGATCGGATTGGCGATCTCGAGTCCATCGGCGCCGCGGCGCACCAAACCGAGATCGATCGTGTACGAAATCTCGTCCCGGCTCGCTTCCACGCCGAACTCGACGCCTTGCAGCATCGGCTGAATCACCCGGCGGACTCGGTCTTCCCGCAGCTTGTCGCCGAGTTGATCGATGTGCGTCACGCGCTCCACGATCAGCCGCTCTTTCGCCCGCTCGATCATGTCGAGCGTCACCGGGCGGGTCCGGTCGCGGCCTTCCTTCAGCCGCCACGTGCACTCGTGAGCCAGCGCGTTCACCAGCCACGGCTGGCCCCGCGTGAGCGCCCACGCCCGCTCGATGGCGGCTTCCTCGAAGAGTTGGCCGGTTTCAGCGGTGTGCTGGAGGTAGAGGGCGCGCACCTCCCGTTCGGTAAAATCGCCCAGCCGCATCGACTCGGCTTTGATGTTGAACGCCGAGCCGCCGGTGATCAACTGCTTCTCGCGCGACGAGTGGATGCGGTAATCGTGGATGTCGCGCACGCCGCACAGCACCACCGACTGCGGAAAGGCCGCGGGCCGGCCCGGATAGCCCGCCCGGAGTTGCCGCAGCAGCGACACCAGGGAGTCGCCAATGAGGGAATCCACCTCGTCGAGCAGCAAAATCAGAGGACGCGCATCCCTGCCGGCCCAGTCCGCCACCAGCCTTTGGAACGCGCCCTCGGGGCCGTAGCGCGCCAGGATCTCGGCCGCGCGCTCGTTAGGGTAGGAGTCGCCGATCTGTAGTTGCGCGTCCTGGCCGAGCCGGGAAACGAACACACGGTTCGCGGCGTCGACATCCTCGCGGACGGCCTGGGCGGCCTCGAGATTCGCATACACGCAACGGTACTGTCCGGTCGCGTTGAGATGATCGGCCAGAGCGAACAGGCACGATGTCTTTCCCGTCTGACGCGGCGCATGCAGCACGAAGTAGCGCTGCATACCGATCAACTCCATCACCGATGCCAAATCGATGCGGTCGAGCGGCGGGATCCGGTAGTGCAGATCCGGCTTGACCGGGCCCTCGATATTGAAGAAGCGCATCCATCCCGATTCTACCGCCGTTTTTCCGGCCGCCTCGCAATCGCCAATAACCATAGCTAAATCAATACATTGTGAGCGGATATTGACAGTCTCCGCGGAACACTGCTAATCTGGCCTTCGGACCCGGTTCCCCCAACCGAGATTCAGGTCCTCGACTCACATTACTCCACACCGGAGGTTTCAACCCCTATGAAGATTCGTCCCCTCTACGACCGCCTCGTCGTTCAACGGATCGAAGAGCAGGAAGTCAAGCAGGGAAGTATTATCATTCCCGACTCGGCCAAGGAAAATCCCATGGAAGCGAAGGTCGTCGCCGTCGGCGGCGGCAAGCGCAACGATGATGGCAAGGTCATCCCGCTCGACGTCAACGAAGGCGACCGCATCCTGATCGGCAAGTATGCCGGCAATGAAATCAAGGTCGACGGCCAGGAGTACCTCATCGTCCGCGAGGACGAAGTGCTCGGAGTCTTGAGCTAACCGCTCGACCGCCTGACTTTTCCATCTTAGGAGTTTTTCTCAATATGCCAGCGAAGCAGATTGTTTACAACGAAGCATCGCGTCACGCCATCCTGCGGGGCGCAACCCAGCTTGCCAACGCGGTGAAG
>SYLY01000088.1 GCA_005808475.1 Acidobacteriota bacterium | reverse complement strand
CGCACGGCGATGTACGCCAAGGGCATCGAACTCTACTGCGCGCCGACGGTGGACGATCGCGAGACGTGGCAGCCGACGATGCGGCACATCGCGCTCGAGGGCCGCTGTTTCGTGCTGTCGGCCTGCCAGTACGTGCCGGAAGGCGCGACGGCGGCCATTCGCGGCGGCAGCGTGATCGTGGGTCCGCTGGGAGACGTGTTGGCGGGTCCGGTTTATGGGGAGGAGGCGATCCTGACGGCGGAAGTGGACTTGGGCCGGATCGTGGAGGGCAAGTTCGATCTCGACGTGACAGGGCACTACGCGCGCCCGGACGTGTTTCGTCTGGTGGTCGACGAGCGGCGGCGTGAGGCCGTGGCTTGGGCCGGCGGGGATAGCGATTCGTAGCGTCCATTGCATCCCCCACGCCATCGAGTCACAATGAAAGGCCATGCAACGCCGCCGATTTCTGGGCTCCGGATTGGCCGCTTCGGCTTCGATCCCCAGCGCCCGGGCACAGCAGCCCTCGCGCCCCAACATCCTTTGGATCACCTGCGAGGACATGAGTCCCAACCTCGGCTGCTTCGGCGATCCCGGCGCGCGCAGTCCCCGTATCGACGCATTGTCGCGCCAGGGTCTGCGATACCGCAACGCCTGGTCGAACGCGCCCGTCTGCGCCCCTGCCCGCACCACGATCATCTCGGGGATGTATCCGCCGTCCACCGGTTCCGAGCACATGCGGTCCCAAACGCGAATGCCGTCCGGCATGAAGATGTTCCCCCAGTTCCTGCGGGAAGCCGGCTATTACTGCACGAACAACAATAAGGAAGACTACAACCTCGCGAAGCCGGAAGGCGTGTGGGACGAGTCCAGCACCAAGGCGCATTGGCGCAATCGAAAACCGGATCAGCCGTTTTTCGCCGTCTTCAACTATGTAGTCACCCACGAAAGCCAAATCCGCAAGCGGCCGCACGAACTCCGTCACGATCCCGCCCGCGTCCGAATTCCGCGCTATCATCCCGACACTCCCGAGGTTCGCCGCGACTGGGCGCAGTACTACGACAACATCGAGACCATGGACGGCATGGCCGGCCGCGCGCTCGACGAGATTCGCGACGCCGGTCTGGCCGGCTCGACGATCGTCTTCTTCTACTCCGATCACGGCTCCGGCATGCCGCGCAGTAAGCGATGGCCGTTCGATTCCGGCCTCCACGTTCCGATGATCGTCTCCATACCGGAGGCGTTCCGCAAGCTGGCGCCCAGGGAATATCGGGAGGGCGGGGAAACGGACCGTCTGGTGAGCTTCGTGGACCTCGCCCCGACCGTCCTCGGTCTGGCCGGCATCAAGCCCGCCGCTTATCATCAGGGGCACGCGTTCCTCGGCGCCCAGCCGGCGCCGGAGCAGCCCTACGTGTACGGCTTCCGCGGCCGCATGGACGAGCGCTACGACATGGTCCGCTCGGTGCGCGACAAGCGCTACGTTTACGTGCGTCACTACGTTCCGGACAAGCCCTACGGCCAGCATGTCGCATACATGTTCGAGACTCCCACCACGCAAGTGTGGAAGCGGCTCCACGATCAAGGCAAGCTGACGCCGGAGCAGGACCGGTTCTGGCGCGAGAAGCCCGCCGAGGAACTGTTCGATCTCGCCGCCGATCCGGACGAAGTGCGCGATCTCGCCGCCAACCCCGCGCACGCCGCCACCGTGGCTCGCATGCGCAAGGCGCAGGAGGATCTGGCGCGGCGCGTCCGCGACGCGGGCTTCCTGCCCGAGCACGAAATCCACGCGCGATCCAAGGGGTCGACTCCGTACGAGGCGTGCCACGATGCGTCCCAGTATCCGTTGGACCGGGTGATGCGCGCCGCGTCGCTTGCTTCCTCGCGCAAGCAGGTCGACACGGGCGAGATTCGAAAGCTGTTCGCCGATCGCGACAGCGCCGTCCGATACTGGGCCGCGCTGGGCGGCCGGATGCGAGGCGCCGCCGGGGTCAGGTCGCTCCACCCGGAACTGATCGCCGCGCTGTCCGACGACTGCGGCTCGGTGCGGATCGTGGCGGCGGAGGCGCTGGGCAGGTTCGGAGCGGAAGAGGACACCAAGAAGGCTCTGGACACACTGCTCGAGTTCGCCAGCCCGGACAAGGCCGGCCCCTACCAGGCGATGCTGGCGCTGAACGCGATCGACGCGATGGGCGAGCGCGCCCGGTCCGCCGCGGCGGCGATCCGCGCCATGCCGCGAGCCGGCCGCTCCGTCGACCAGCGGATCAGGGCCAATCCCGGCAATCTGATCGACAGCATTCTCGCGAGGCTCGACGGCAAGTCCGCCGGCTGATTCCACGCCGCCCGGCCTATAATGGGTCTTTCGCAATGGCCGCCGACTGGTTCCCGCTGTGGTTGAGTCTCCGCGTGGCGGCGATCTCCACGATCCTGGCGGCGTCCGCCGGCATCGCGATCGCTTATCTGCTCGCCAACCGGGAGTTTCGCGGGAAAGAGGCGCTGGACGCGGCGCTTACCCTGCCGCTGGTGCTGCCGCCGACGGTGCTGG
>SYLY01000087.1 GCA_005808475.1 Acidobacteriota bacterium | reverse complement strand
GGGTGAACACGACGGCCCGGATCTTCTCGCGATTCGCGGTCAGGTAGGTGAAATCGGGAACGACGGAATCGACGCCGAGGAGTTCGTCCTCGGGGAACATCATCCCGGCGTCGATCACCAGGATGTCGTCACCGCATCGAAGGGCGTGGCAGTTCATGCCGAACTCGCCCAGTCCGCCGAGGGGAATTACTTGCAGTTTGGGCTCGGCCATTTAATCTTTCAGGGTAACACCTCACCTCCTCGCCTGGATATAGGCGAGCAGATCGGCGAGTTGTTCGTTCTGGAACCGGGGCCAGGCGATGCCTTTGGCCTTCATCCGTTCGAGCATTTCGGGCCCATGGCGCCACAGCACCGCGACGAACGCGATGTTGTTGATCGACGAGCCGGCCAGCTTCGGCGCGCCCGACGAGGCGTCGTCGTGGCACACGGCGCAGCCCTTGGCGCGATATTGCCGCAGACCGCGCGCGGGGTTGCCGGCGGGCTCGAAATACTGGATCGACCACAGGTACGAATTGAGCGACCGCATTTCCGCGGCGGTGAGCGCGGGCGTATCCATGCGCGGGGCGTGGTTCCACATCGATGCCGCGAAGTCGGCGGGAGTGCGGCCGCGAATCGTGCCGGTCAGTTCCAGTTTGCCGGCGTGGCAGTTCTTGCAGCCCTTGGCCGCGAAGAGTTGCTCGCCGGGCCCGGCGGGTCCGGTCGAATATTCTCGCGCAGGGACCGCGGCGCCGGGCGTGTTGCGCGCATAGACCAGAATATCGGTGAACGCCTGACTCGACATCGCGGGCCAGGCGATCTTCCTCTTCGCCATCGATTCCTTCATGCGCGGCGCGTGATTCCACATCGCGCTGGCGAGCGCGATCGGGTCGCCCAGCGAAGTCCACGACTTCACCGGTGGCGCGCCCTCGGGTCCGGGCTGAGCCAGGGAATGGCAATCCGAGCAGCGCTTCGCCTTGAACTCCTGGGCTCCCCGCGCCGCGTCTCCCGGTTGGTCGAAGAACCGGAACGCGTAGAAGTAGGCGAACAGATCCGCCGCGTCCTGTTCGGAGAGTTTCGGGCGCGGAATTCCCTCCCGCTCCATGCGCGGCCACATGCGGGGCGCGTGATTCCACATGAGGCTCGCCAGCAACGACGGGTTGTAAGCGCGCGCGGCCGTCTTCCCGAGATCGGGCGCGATGTCGCCGCCTTTTCCGTCGATCTCGTGGCACCCGAGACATTGCTGGTTCTTCAGGACCTCGGCGCCGCGGCGGGCGTCGCCCGGCGAGATCGCGGCGGCAAGGAGAACGAGGGCGAGTTGCATGGCGGTCTCCTCAGTGTTGGAGCCGGAGTCCGGCGGTGAACTGATGCGTGCGGAAGCCTTCCATCGGGAGGAGCGGCTGCGCCATTCCGTGCCAGCGCCATTCGGCGTAGCACTGCGCCGCCTTCGAGAACGGCAGCGTGGCGCGCCCGAGCGGTTGATAGTAGCGTACCGGGCGGGTTCCGGCGGCGGTGACGAACGATCCGCCCACCGAGATCGCCGGCGAACGTTCCGCCTTGGAGGGATGCAGATCCACGATGGCCGTCACCGAGTGGGCGTTGTCGCGGTAGAGCGATTGCGCGCGCTGCTGCAACTGCGGGATCAGGTAGAACACGTTCGAATGGAGGCTGGTCCGCGCATACTCGCCGAGCACCGACGCGCGCTTGCCTTCGGCCGGCAGCCAATGGAGTGTAGCGGCGGTGGTGCGCGTGTTCAACTCGTACGCCGCGCCCTGATTCGGGTTCTTATTGTCGAGAAACGAGAAGGTCCCGGAAGCGGTGAGCGATTTCGCCACCTGGCCCCGCACTCGTGTTCGCAGACGATGGTAGTTGTGGAGGCTGGTGCGGAAGTAGCTGCGATCGCCCGGCGAGCCCTCGTAGTCCGCGTTGGCCGACAGGCGGTTGCCCGGGCGGAACGTGAAACCGGCGAGACCCACCGGCTGCCGGATCGAGCCACTGGCCGGGCTCAGCAGCGAAGAGGGAAGCGTGGCGTCGCCCCAGATGTGGCGGTAGCCGGCCCGTAGCGTCAGATAGCGCGTCACGTCGACGAAGCCCTCGGTCTGATGGCGGTTGTAGTTGACCACCAGCCGCTCGGAGGTGAACGCGTTGCGAAGTTCGGGCGTCGAGCCCGCGAACAGAATCCGCTCGGCCAACAGTGCCGAGGATGCGTTGTGGAAACGATCCGTCCAGAAACTCTGGGTGAATCGCACGCGGTTCAGCGGACGAAGCTCCACCGCGAAGGCGCCCGCCGTGCGCGGCATCCTCGCCTCGGCCGATCCGAGCGATTCCAGTCCGTTGAAGAAGCGCGTCCCGCCGAGCAGGAACAGCCCCGTGCCGCGATCCTGGTACGTCACGCTGGTGCGTGGCCGCGAGTAAATGTAGTGCGCGGTCGCCTGCGCCCACCTGGTGAGCGACGCCGCCAGCATCGCCTTGGCGTAGTGGTTTCCGCCGGTGACCTGGTAACGCTGGTCGATCGAATCGAGCGTCAACGGCCGTCCGAAAATCAAGCCCTCGCGGTTGCCGCCGATCCGGCTGGCGGAGAATACGCGCTGGTCGTCGTGGAAGACCGAGGAACCCTGCTCGAGCGTCACGTGGGCCTTCTTGAACTCCAGGCGCACGCCGCCGCGGAAATGGTGGGTGCCGTCGTCGAGCCCGGTGGCTGCCGGATATTCGTTGCCGTTCGCCACGTAGGGCGTAATGCCGGTCCCCACGCCCGCGTCGCGCTGATAGGCAAAGTAGGGGACCAGCCAGTTGCCCGGCAGCACCTCCACCTCGACATTGCTCATGCGCCGCCGCGGATCGAACGAGCGTTGGTTGATCAGGCTGCCGCGTTCGAGCCCCGGATTGGCGAAAGACGGCAGAAAGTTGAAGTAGGCGGCGTTGCGGTAGTCGCCGTGGACACGGTAGAGCCCTTTGCGTCCGAACGAGGCTCGCAGCATCGTGTACGGCTCGCCGCCCCAGGAATTGGCCGAAAGGTCCAGCGTATCGAACAGTGGATTCTTCCAGCCGTCCACCCTCAGATCCGCCCCGAACAACTTCGGACCGTCGCCCAGGTTGACGACGCTCCGGTACGTATTGAAGTCGCCGCCCGGGCTCGACAGAAAGCGATAGCCCGTATCGAGCGTTAGCTTCACCGGCTTTTCGGCCACCGGAGAGATGTCTTGCGCCGCGGCGGCCGAGGCAAGCGCAAGCGCCCATGGGAGTCTCATCGCAACAACGCCTTGCTCACGTGCGAGCCGTGAATCTTCATGTGACACGTCGTGCAGTTCCGGTAGCGGGGGCTCCGCAGATCGTGGAACGCCGGCGGAACTCCGCCGAATCCGGCGCCAGTGCCCGCATGGCACTCGAGGCAGGATTGCGCGATCGACGGCCGCGTCAGCATCCTCGGATTGGTGGAACCGTGCGGCTCGTGACAGGCGCCACAGCCCTCCGTTCGCATCGGAGCGTGTTCATAGGCGAACGGACCACGCTTGTCGCCGTGGCATTGCAAGCAGCCGGGCTCGTTGCCAATGAACGTGCTCACCGCTTTCGACAGCACGCCTCCGTGCGGATTGTGGCAATCGGCGCAGGACATCGCGCCCTGACGCACCGGATGGGAATGCGGTTTGGCGAAGGAGAGCGACTCGCCCTGGTGACACGACCCGCACTGCGTCCGCGGATCGGGACCTTTTTTGTGGACCGGGTGGCAACTCACGCAGGAGACCTGCTGCCGCGCATGGCCAGTCATCACCCGTCCGCTTCGGGAAGGCTGATTGGCGTGGCACGACAGACAGGTCTTGTCCGCCAGCGCGACGGCCAACTTGCCGGGATTCCGAATCAGCGAGGCCTCGGCGGATTCGGCGTGCTTGACGCCGGACCCGTGGCAGGCCTCGCAGGCTCGCGTTTGCCACCCGCGGCGGGTGTTCGTATCGAGGCTCGAATGGGGATTGGACTTCAGGAATGCCTTGGCAATATCCTCGTGGCAGCCTTGGCACAGTTCCGTGCCGGCCCACTCCCCGCCTTCCTCGAATGCGAACGCGCCCGCCGCGAACAGCAGCGCGATGGCCAAACTAGCGCGCATGGACTTTGCTCACAGCGAAGTCCGCGTTCGGTCCGTGGCAGACCGAACAGGCCTCGCCCAACGGAGTGGTCGCGGTCAGCGCGTGAGACGCCGCCTGAATCGAAGAATGGCAGGAAGTGCATGCCGCGGCGGTCGGCCCGGCCGGATTCAGGTGGCCTCGAGGATCGTTGACGTTTTGGAGTCCCTCGCGCAACGGCAATTGCTCGCTGCCATTGACATGGCAGGTGGCGCAATGGGAGCGGTCGCCGGGGAATCCCACTTCGCTGAAATCCACCGCTCCGCCAAATCCGAAGATCGCGTACGGGCGGTCCAGTTCCTTGCCCGTGTGGATGCGGTGGATCATTGTCCGGAAGTCGACCGACTCGGCTGGCATTTGCGCCGCCGGACGCCGGGCTGCGTCGGTCAACGACGGATTGTGGCACAGGACGCACATCTCGATGGCGTTGCGGTTGTCGCCGTGCAGATTCAGGAACGAATGGCAGGCGTTGCACTTGTCGAGGCTCACGATCTGCCGCCTCGGCGCCACCCTGGATCCGTCCACCGCGAAGTGGATCACTTTGTTGACGCCGGCGTCGCGCACCACCGCCTGCTTCTGCGTGCCCGGCTGCAGCGTCACATTGCGATAGCCCTCGATTCCCACCGAGAACGAGCCTTTTGCCGCGGCCGGAATGGTGGCCTGGAACGTCCAGAAATAACGGCCGTCGCTCGCGCCCTCGGCCCGGCGGGGGTCTTCGGAAACGAACGTCGCGTAGTCCGCCGTGGGACCGGCGAGCACCAGGGCCAGACGGTCCATCCGCGCCGGAGGAACCACATTACCCGCCTTGTCCTTGATGCGGAAGGTGACGGTAGGAGCCCTGCCGGCCGCTCCGTCCACTCCCAGCAGTTCGAACGCCGTGCCCGGCAGCGCCGCGGACAGACGCGGATGACGGTGCGCGCCCGCGATGGAGGCATCGCGGTCGATCTCGCCTTCGGGGATATGACACGTTCCGCAGCGGCTGTCGTTCGGTTGCGGCAGGTTGACGTGGCCCTCGCCGGTGGCGAAGTTCACGTCGTCGTGGCAGCTTCCGCAGGCCGCGCGAGTCGGTTTCAGCCACGCATCCTGTTGCGCCGCGCCCTTCCCTTGTTCGTGGCAGGCCGTGCAGTTGGACGTGCCTCCCAGGGCCGGGAATCCGACCTCCGAATAGTCGTGGATCGAATTGGCGTTGCCGATAATCCGGTAGGGTCGGCCCGCCTTCACGCTCGGCAGATCCTTGCCCATGTGAATCCTGTGAATCATCGGCGGAAGGTCGACCGTGTTGCCCGTGCCGGGATCGGTGGTCTGCGGCGTGTGGCAAAGCGCGCAGACTTCGACGCTACGCCGCGATCCGCCGTGCAGACCGAGCGCGTTGTGGCATTTGTTACAGGTCTCGGTCTTGATCACGTCGCGCGTCGTCGTGACGCGCCCGCCATTCGGCACGAACGTGAACGCATCGTCGTCGTAATTGGTGGCGAGTTCGAATTCGGTCAGATTCCGGTTGCTATACACGCCGATCGTGTGCGTCGCCGCGCGATCGATGCTCGACGGAGCCTTGGTTCCGAATGTGTACAGATACTCGCCATCCGCCACGGCCTGGAAGGTCCCGCCAGTGTCCGCGGCGGCTTGGATGGCCGACCTTCCGGCGGCGGCGCTCGTCTGGGTGCGAACGGTGTAAGAAGTGTATTGCGTCTGACCCGCCGGGATGTGGGCGGCGACAAAGCTCAGGCCCACCACTCCCGGGGTAGTCACACCCAGGCGGTCGAGCGGCAGTCCTCGGGGGTCGGTAATCCGGACCCGCGCACGGATCGTGCCATCGGCTGCGATCTCCGCGCTCAATATTTTGGTCACCAGCCCCGGCCGGACGAAGTTCACCGTGTTGGCGTCGGCGTAGTACGCCTTGTCGCTCTGGGTGAAGGGGGACTTGGGGGTGCTGCTCAGTCCCGCGGTCAGAACAAGGACCACGCCGATAAATACGGATCGATGAAAAAGACGTGGTTGCATCAAAACCTCCACGGAAATGCCTTGCACGGATGCGGCCAATTCCAACGTCCTTCAATGTCAACCACTTGCAGGTGGCGCCGCCGCTGCGACAGGGGGACCTTTCCCAAGTTGGGTCATTACGCCCAGGCCCCTCGATCCCCAGCGCGTCGTATGCTGGAGTGGTGGGCGGTTTCGACGTCACTTTCAAAGGCCTCACCGATCGCGCCCCTAAGACCGCCCTCCGCCGGTTCGGGTATAGACCGTTGCCCGAAGGCGCGGAGTTTCGCGCGATCGAACGCGAACTGGCGCTCCCGGTCCGGGCTGTAGACCAGGCCTTTTCCATCCGGACGGCTCACGACGAGTGGGTCGAGCATTTCGAGGCCGAGGTCGGGCTGTCCGAAGTGGATAAACTGGCCACGCTACGCCGGGCGGCGTTGATCTGGGTGGTGAAGCTGGAACCGGTGTTCACCACCATCGTTCTCATGTCGCGCCGCGCTGGCCCGGCGTCGCCTCCTTCCACCATCGGCGGCGACTACGGAACGTTCACGGGCGTGATCCGGCCCCGGTATGTGACGCTATGGAAGATTCCGGCCGCGGCGTTCCTCGAGGATGGGTCCATTCACGCCATCCCCTGGGTCGGCGGAGCGGAGGCGTCGCCAGCGGAACTGGAGGAAGCGGTGCGGCGCATCCGGGCCGTGCCGGATCCGGAGTTGCGGAGGACGCTCGCGGCGGAGTTGTTGACGCTCGGCGGACTCCAGTACACTAGGGATGAGATTGCGGCCATCCGGGAGATGTTGGACATGGCAACGAGCAAGGACATCATGCGGGCCTCGGTGATCGGCGAAGAACTGATCGAGCAAGGCCGTGAAGAAGGCCGCGAGGTTGGCCGCGAGGAAGCCCGGCTCGAGACCCTCCGCGAGCACGTGATCCTGCTGATCGAATCGCGCGCGCCTGGCCACCCGGCGGCCCGAAAGGTCCTGTCCATCTCCGATCCAGTCCTGCTCGACTCGCTCTTCCACCGCCTCCTGTTGGCCGAGCCCGGAGCGTCCGCCGAACTGCTCGACCGCCTCTGAGCCGCCGGGCGCCGGCGCGGCACGTTCGACCGGAATCTCTTCGGCCGCCTCGACCGCGGGTACGGCGAAAAAACGCGGCTCGGATATCGCTGCGCCGGACCGGCCTCAGGTGGTCATTCGTTCTCTGGCCGCCGGAGCCAAGTTGGGAACCGGCATCAACCGGACCGTCCGGGTCCGGCTCGACTCGCCGGGCATGGCCAACACGCTGGCTCTTGTGGCCCAAATCGCCATCGACGAGCGTCGAGCCGATGGCACACCCGCTTCCTCCGCCGACCGCCTACAACGAAAACGTCACGAATTCGTCGCCCGGCTTGCCGAACCCCTTGCCGCCACCGGTGGCGATCGTCACATATTGCTTGCCATTCACCTCGTAAGTACACGGCGTCGCGAACCCCGCGGTCTCGAGTTGGTGCTCCCACGGAACCTCGCCGGTCCGCGAGTCGAAGGCGCGCATCATACGGTCCATGGTGCCAGCCATGAAGACCAACTCACCCGCGGTCGCGATAGCCCCGCCGTCGGCATAAGTCCCGGTCTTAGGGATTCCCTTGGCTTTCAACTCCGGATACTCGCCATTCACGGTGCGCCAGGCGAAGTCCCCTTTGTCGAGGTCGATCGCGGTCATATAACCCCATGGTGGCTTGATCGCCGGATAACCATTCGGGTCCAGCAGCCGGATGCGCTGGCTCAGCCGGTAGCGATAGCCCGCGCCCGGCTCGGCTTCTTCCAAGGCGATCCGGTTGGTCTGCTCGGACGAACTGACGAAGATGCGGTTCAGCTTGGGGTCGTGGCAGCAGCCTCCCCACAGGACGCCGCCCCGGAATCCGGGGTGCACGATGTTCCCGCGCTTGGTGGTGGGGGTGTACATATCGCCCGCGGCCGATTCGCTCACGATCTTCTTGATGGCGGCCTGCGACTCCGGGTCGATGTTCGTCGCGTCGTCCGCCGTGAAGCGGAGCCGGTTGAGCGGGGGCGGCTTCAGCGGAAACGGCTGCGTCGGCCACAACTCCTCGCCGGGAATGTCGGACTGGGGCACGGGCCGCTCCTCGATGCCGAACACGGGCTTGCCCGTCATACGATCGAACAGAAAGACGAGCCCCATCTTGGTCATCTGGGCGACCGCGTCGAACGTGCGTCCTCCCTGCCGCATGCGGATCAGTGCGGGCTGGCAGGGTAGGTCGTAGTCCCAGATGTCGTGGTGCACCAGTTGCTGGTGCCAGAGACGCTTGCCCGTCATGGCGTCGAGCGCGATCACGCAGTTGCCGAACAGGTTCGTGCCCTTGCGGTCGCCGCCGTAGTAGTCGTAGGCCGGCGATCCGGTGGAAACGAAGACGATACCGCGTTGCGCGTCCAGGCTCATGCCGCCCCAGTTGTTGGTTCCGCCGGCGGTTTTCCACGAATCGCCTCCCCAGGTGTCGTGACCGAACTCACCCGGCTTGGGGACGGTGTGGAAGATCCAGCGGCGCTTGCCGGTCCGGGCGTCGTAGCCCCGGATGTGGCCGGGGGCCTGCGGATCGGGCGCGTCGCCGCCTCCGCCGCCGGTGATCAGCATGTCCTTGTAGAGGACCACGGGGCTGGTATGGCGGAACGAAAGCTCGGGGCGGTCGGCGTCGAGCTCCTTCTTGAGGTCGAGCGTGCCTTCGTTGGCGAAGCCGGGGATGAGCTTGCCGGTGACCGCGTTCAGGCAGTGGACGCGGTCCAGGATCGGGACGAAGATGCGCCGGTCCTTGGGATTGCCGGGATCCTGCCAAAACGCGGCGGCGCGATTGACGCCAGGAGCGCTGCGGCGGCGGGAGCCGGCGGAGGGATCGTAGTTCCAGAGCACCTTGCCGGTGGCGGGGTCCAGCGCGCGGACCTTCACCATGGCGGTGGTGATGTACATCACGCCATCGGCCACGATGGGAGTGCTCTCGATGGTCGTGGCGGGACGCTCCATCGCGTCCTCGGTGTGGTGGACCCAATCCACCTTCAAGCGCTTGACGTTGGATCGGTTGATCTGGTCGAGCGGCGAGTAGCGGCCGGCCCCAGGATCGCCGCCATAGTGCCGCCATTCGCGGCCCGGATCGGCAGTGGCGGCGCGCGCGCCGGGCAGGAACGTGGCGAGAGCGGCCGATTGGCCGAGGAACTGGCGGCGGCCCGGATTCGAGGGGTCCATATCCGGAGATGGTAACCGATCGGCGAGAGCGTACGCTGGGCCGGGGTGCGTCACATGGCTCTGGCCGGCTCGCGCGGTCCCCGGCGCTCCCGAATCCGGGTCCACAAATACAACACGATTCCCGCGTTCACCACCACCGCCAACACCCGCAACGGCGTCACTCCGTGGAACAACTCATAGGCCTCGAAAGGAATGAACGACGCGGTCGCGCCCACGGTAAGCCACTCCGCCCAATGCTTGCGCAGCAACAGTCCACCGCCCTCCGCGGCGAGCAGGCCCGCGTAGATGGACGCGCCCAAGCCGATCTTCCGCAGTTGCTCCGGCGTCACCGCGAAAATCCGCGTCAGCAGGCCGTGCAGCCGCTGCCCGTCCGGGTCCAGATGCAACGTGCTCACCCACTGCATGACCGACGCGCCCAAGTCGCGGTGGATCAGCCGGAAGGCTTCCACCGCGACCAGGACCAACAACGCAGCCTTGATCAGCTTGAACGCGCCGATCCAGAAAAGCGGATGTTCTCTCCCGGCTACCACTGCAGCCGGCCGGCGATCTGCATGATGCGCGGATCGGCGGCGCCGGTCACGCGCCCGAACGTCACCGCGTTCTGCGTGCCGATGGGATTGCTGAATTGCGTGTGGTTGAAGAAGTTGAACCACTCGAACCGCAGTTGCAACTTCGACACCTCGGTGATGAAGCGCAGCGGGAAGTTCTTCGACAGCGACACGTCCCACTGATTCACGCCGAACCCCGGCTGCGTGTTGCGCGCCGTGCTGCCGAACGTTCCGAGAGCCGGCGTCGAATACGCGGACCGGTCGAGGCCGATCAGCCCGTTCGTGCGCGGATCGATCTTCGCCGCCGCCGTGCCCGTCGCGTTCGGACGCTGCGACCCGCTGCCCACACGCGCCAGATCGCCGACCGTCGATACGCTGAACGGCGCCCCGCTGCGGAAGTTGACGATCGTATTGAACTGCCAGCCGCCGACAATGAAATCGGCCACCGGATTGGAGACATCGATCGCCTTGCCCTTGCCCAGCGGCAATTCGTCCACCAGACCCAAGATGAAATTGTGGCGGATGTCGTTGTCGGCCAAGCCGCGCTCGGGACGCCGGTCATACATGTTCTGTCCGGCGCCGCCGGAGTCGATCACCTTGCCGTAGGTGTAGGCGCTCACCATCGACAGCCCCTTCCATACGCGTTGCTCCACGCGCAGGAACGCGGCGTTGTAGTTCGACCACTGGTAATTCGCCGTCTGGCTGAAACCGGGCAGCGCGCGCGCGAACGGTTGACGCACGGAGAAAGCCTCCGGGTTGGCGCCATTGCTCGGCAGCCGGGGCTGATTCACCAGCACCGATCCCACCTGCTTGTGGCCAGTGTTGCCCATGTAGCCCAGTTCGAGCAACAGGCTCGGCCGCAGTTGATGCTGCACGTTCAGATTGTACGAATACATATAGCCGTCGCGGCGTTTGAGGTCGTTGTTGCTGCCGACGCTGCCGGCCAGTTCCGCGGCGGTCGGGAACAGATCGGTCAGCAGCCGGGGCGTCTGGTTCGGCAGGTTGACCACCGTGCCCTGCACGAAGAACGGCAGCGTGCTCGTCATGGAGACCAGCGTCGCGCCGCCGGTATTGAGCAAGCTGAACACGCCCCCGCCGGAGCGGATCACGGTCTTGTTCGACAGCCGGTACGCCATGCCGATGCGCGGCATGAAATTGTTCTTGTCGGCGGCGATCGGCCGTTGCGGCAGCGCCGGGCTGTTCGTGCCCACCAAACCGATGCCGGGCTCGTAGTAGCGGTTCTTGCCCGCCAGAAGCTGCCGGTTGGTGGCCAGGTCGAAATTCGCCAGGCGGCCGCGCCAGGTCTGGAACACCTCATAGCGGAAGCCGATGTTGAGGGTCAGCTTGTCGGTGAGCTTCCAGTCGTCCTGGAAGAATGTCTGATAACGCGTGCCGATCGAATACTTGGCCACGCCGCCAAAGCTCGCGTCGATGCTGCCCAATCCACCCGTGGCGCTGCTCGGCATACCGAGCAGGTAGTCCGCGAACGACTCGTCGGTGTAGAACGCGTTCTGGAAGTTGAAAATTCCGTTCTGATTCGCTCCCTGATCGTAGCCGACCATCAACCGGTTCCAGTCGCCGCCGATCTTCATCGAATGCCTGTTCTTGATGTAGGTGATCGTCTGCGCCGCGCGGTAGTAAATATTGTTCTGCACGATGCGCAGACCGTAGCCGGCGAACCCCGAGGAAGCGCGGCCGGCTCCAGGGTTCCAGTCCGGGAAATTGACGCTCGGCTCCGTGTAGTCGCCCGGGATCGGAGCCAGATTCTTGAGGCCGAGTTCGGCCGCGAAGTTCTTGCTGAAGCGGTCGCCGTCGCTGACGCGCGCCAGATACGCCTTGGTGAAGCCGAGCCGCGATTCGCTGATCACGTTGGCTCCGAACGTATGCGTGTACCCGAGCGCCGCGTTCTGCGACCGGTCGGGACGGATCACTCCTTTGCCAACGCGGTAGGCGGCGTCGGTGAGCGCGTTGTCGGCGAAGCTCCAACGGCCGAACAACTGTCCGCGGTCGGAAACGCGATTGTCTACACGGGAGGTGAACTGATCGCGCCGTTCTCGATCGGGCGGCGTACTGATGAAGTTGAGACCACCGGCCAGCGGAACGTTCGGATCCGGGAAGAACTGCAACAACTCGCTCGAGATGCGATTGAAACGCGCCCGGGGACTAATGTTCCCCGGGAAAGGCGCCCGGCTGTTGTTCGGATCGCGGATCACCGCCGTGGGTTTGTTCGGCACCGCCGTAAAGTCTCCACTCTTCATGGCCGGAGTCGGCGTCAGCCCGAGCAGGATGTTGCCGGTGCGCCGCCGCCGTCCCTCGTAGTTGCCGTAGAAGAAGGTCTTGTCCTTGCGGATTTTGCCGCCGCCCGCCGCGCCGAACTGGTTGTAGGAAAACCGCGGAGTGCCCCGCGCGGGCCGGAAGAACGGACCCGCCTGGAACGCGCGGTTGCGCACGTAGTCGTACACCACGCCGTGGAAGTCGTTCGATCCGCGCTTGGACACCATTTCGATGCCCGCCGCGCCGTAGCCGTAGGACGCATCCATGAAATTGGTCTGAACCTTGAACTCCTCCAGCGCGTCGAGCGAAAGCGCGATGGCCGGGTTGTTGATGTTGGCCACCGAGAAGTCGACGCCGTCGAGCGTCGCGTTGGTGGATGTGTTGCGCACGCCCGCGATCTCCACCGAGCGTTCGTCCATCACCGACGATCCGCCGCGCACCTTCACCGCCCCCGGCGTCAGCGCGATCAGATCGTAGAAATTGCGCGCGTTCAAGGGCAGTTCGATCATCGTCCGGTTGTCGATGACGGTGCCCATCACGGCGGTATTGGTCTGGAGTTGTGGCACGGTCGACTGCACCGACACGGTCTCCGAAACCACGCCCAGTTGCATCACAATGTCGACGCGCGCCTGCGAATTGGTGCGAAGCTCCACTCCGTTGACCGCGGCGGTCTTGAACTGGCCGCCTGCCGCCACGACGTCGTACCGGCCCGCGAGCATCGCGCTGAACTGATAATTTCCTCCCTCGTCCGTCGTGAAATCGCGGGTCTCGTTGGTGCCCGCGTTCTTCGCCGTCACCTTTACGCCCGGCACCACGGCGCCGGTCGAATCCGTTACCGTGCCCAAAATGGTCCCGCGTCCGTACTGCGCGTGCAGCGTGGCGGCTAGGACAAACATTGTCGCGAGAATTCGTCTCATGGGTGATTTCATATCAAAGCGGCCGCCGCCAAAGCAAGCGCGGCCCCCTGTTATGATGAGGCTCTGGTCACTATCGACTTCTCCCGGCCCGTGCCTCGGGCGCTCGCCTCGGCGGTTGACGCGGACGCGTTACGCCGCGAACTCGAAGGCGCCATCGAAGGCGAAGTCCGCTTCGACTCGCTCGCCCGCGCGCTCTATTCCACCGACGCTTCGGTCTATCGAATCAAGCCACTGGGAGTGGTGGTTCCCCGCACCCGCCAAGACTTGGTGAGCGCCGTCGGAATCGCCGTTCG
The DNA here is from genome assembly GCA_005808475.1 of Acidobacteriota bacterium. Taxonomy (GTDB): domain Bacteria; phylum Acidobacteriota; class Terriglobia; order Bryobacterales; family Bryobacteraceae; genus SYLY01. The sequence continues at coordinate 460 of SYLY01000087.1, read as the reverse complement.
CCGCAACTGCCCCATCACCCTGCGCGGCGGCGGAACCTCGCAAGCGGGTCAAGCCATCGGCGACGGACTGCAGATCGACACGTCGAAATTTTACAACCGGCTCCTCGAAGTCAACCCCGGCGAGCGATGGGCGCGGGTGGAACCGGGGATCGTTCTCGACGAATTGAACGCCGCGCTCCTGCCCCATGGACTGCGCTTCGCTCCCGACATCTCGACGGCCAGCCGCGCCACCGCCGGCGGCATGATGGCCAACAACTCCGCCGGCGCCAGATCCGTGCTCTACGGCAAGACCATCGACCATGTGCTCGAACAGACGGTGCTGTTCGCCGACGGATCCATCGACCATCTGCGCCCGCTGACCGAAACCGAACTCGACCAGGCTTGCGCCCGCGAAGGCCCGGCGGGCGAGCGCTACCGCACGGTGCGGCGACTGGGACGCGAACTACGCGACGAAGTGGAG
>SYLY01000086.1 GCA_005808475.1 Acidobacteriota bacterium | reverse complement strand
GGTTCGGACGAATCGCGCGATAAGGCCGTGTCTACTTCGTTGCGCTTGCTCACCGTGCTCACCATACCGTCAAGTATGCCTCCGCGCGCTGAGCGGCGCGCGCCTCGTATTCACGGCCTTCTCACGCGATTCGCCTCAAACACCTGTGAGAAGTGCGGGCGAGAAGCGCAGCACCGCCCTCACGGTGGGATCGCCCAGGTCCCGGCGGATCTTGAACCCGGCCTTGCGGACCATCGCCTGCATCGTGGAGTTCTCGCCGTGGATATCGGCGGTGATCTTCTTGACACCCTCGGCCTTCGCGACATCGATCAGCCGCGCCAGCAGCGCCGAGCCGAGCCCTTTGCCTTGGTGCGCGTCGCTGATCAACAGGCCGAACTCGGCTTCCTCGCCGTCGCCCGATTTGTGGAGCCGGCCCACCCCCGCGATCTCGTCGTCGCGAACCGCCACCAGCGCGATCTCGCGGTCGTAGTCGATGAAGCAGATCCGGATGAGGCGTTCGTGCGCCACCCGCTGATCCAAATTCAGCATCTGCAAATAGCGGAAGTAGACGGAGCGGTCCGAGAGCGTCGAGTGGAACCGGACGATGAGCGGCTCGTCCTCGGGGCGGATCGGCCGGATCGTGAACGTCTCGCCGTTCTTGGCCGTGCATTGCGACTCGTAGCGGCGAGGGTACGGCCGGATCGCCAGCCTCGGGATCTCCTTCTCGCCGATCCCCGCCGGATGCAGCACGATCCGCGCGTCGAGCGCCAGCAGACCCTCCGCCGACGCGAGCAGCGGGTTGATGTCCATCTCCGCGATCGCGCGTTGTTCGGCGACGAGCTGGCTGAAGCGCACCAGAAGCTGTTCGAGCTCGGCCAGATCCACCGGCGCGCGTCCTCGAACGCCCTTCAGCGCGGTGAGGATTCTGGTCTGTTCCATCATCCGCCGCGCCAGCGTACTGGTGAGCGGAGGCAACGCAATGGCCCGGTCCTGGAACACCTCCACCAACTGTCCGCCAAGCCCGAACAGCAGCACCGGCCCGAACTGCGGATCGATCGAGGAGCCGAGAATGAGCTCGTAGCCGGAGGTCCGCACCATTGGCTGCACGCTGACGCCGTGGAAGTTGCCCGGTCCGGCTTTTGCCTCCACGGACTCGCGGATTCGCGAGTACGCCGCGCGCACCCGCGCCTCGTCCGCCAGATGCAGTTCGACGCCGCCGACATCGGTCTTGTGCGAGATCGTCTCCGAGTGGAGCTTCAACACCACCGGATATCCGATGGCCGCCGCGGCCGCGCAAGCTTCGTCCTCGGAGGCCGCCACGCGGCAATCGGTGGTCGGGATGCCGTAGGCGCGCAACACGCGCTTGGACTCGAACTCGGTGAGCAGGGTCCGGCCGGCGCCGCGCGCGGCGTCGAGGATGGTCTTCACGCCGACGCGATCGATATCGGCCTCGTCCTCGAGCATCGACGGCGTCTCGTACAGCCCGCGCAGGTTGTACGAGTATCGATACATGAGCTGGAAGAGCCGCGCCGCGTTGTCCGGGTAGGCCACCGACGGAATGCCCGCGCTCTCGAGAATCCGAACGCCGGCTTCCACCTCGGGACCTCCCATCCAACTGGCGAGCACCGGTTTGTCGCGGAAGTGCGCGTACGGTTTCAGCGCCTCGGCGGTGCGAGTCGCGTCCGTCATCGCCTGCGGCGTGAGGATGACGAGCAACCCATCGCTCGACGGGTCTTTCGCCGCGATTTCGAGCGCCTTGGCGTAGCGGTCCGGGCCGGCGTCGCCCAGGATGTCGATCGGATTGCCGCGGCTCCAATGCGGCGGCAGCAGCGCGTTCAGACCTTCCATGGTCTCCGGCGCGAGTTCGGTGAGCTGGCCGCCCATCGAGATCAGCGAATCGGTGGCGAGCACCGCCGGTCCGCCGGCGTTAGTGAGAATGGTGAGCCGGTTTCCCTTGGGCCGCGGCTGCTTCGACAGGACCTCCGCCATGTGGAACAGCTCCGAGATGCTGTCGACGCGCAGCACGCCGCAGCGCCGGAACGCGGCGTCGAGCACCGCGTCGGATCCGGTCATCGCACCGGTGTGGGACGCGGCCGCCTTGCCGCCCTGCGCGGTGCGGCCGGCCTTGAGCACGATCACCGGCTTGCGCAGCGCCACTTCGCGGGCGGCGGAGAGGAACGATCGCGCGTCGCCGACCGACTCCATGTAGATCAGAATCGCGCGCGTCCGCGAATCGTTGCCGAGATAATCGATGAGATCGCCCCAGTTGACATCCACCATCGCGCCGGTCGAGATGAAGGCGCTGAACCCGACCATCGCCCGCAGGCTCCAGTCGAGAACGCCCGTGCACAGCGCGCCGCTCTGGCTGATGAAACCGATCGAGCCGGGGCGCGCCATCGATGCCGCGAAGCTGGCGTTCAACCCGGTGGTGGGGCACATCAGTCCTAGACAATTGGGGCCGATCACGCGAATTCCGCCGGCGCGCGCCTCCTCGCGAAGCTGGTTCTGCAGCTTCTCTCCCTCCGCGCCCATCTCCTGGAATCCGGCGGAGATCACGATCGCCGCTTTCACCTTCGCCTCGGCGCATTGCCGCATGACGGCAGGCACGGAAGCCGCGGCGGTGGCGATCACGGCGAGGTCGATCTCCGCCGGACAATCCTTCACCGACGGATACGCCTTGATGCCGAGCACCGAGGGACGTTTCGGATTGACGGGAAATACGGTGCCGCCGAACGGCGACGAGATCATGTTCCACAACAACGTGCGGCCCACGCTGCCTTCCGCCTCCGTCGCGCCGATCACGGCCGCGTTGCGCGGGCGGAAGAAAACCTCGAGCGGACCGCCGCCGCCGAAGTAGATGTCGTGAGCGGTTTCTTTTTTGAGCGGGTTCATCCTGGTAACCTAACGATTTGCTGCTTGCCGATTCCGTTACGAAAGACTACGCCGGTCCCTCTGGGCCGCTGCCCGTGCTGAGCGGGGTCTCGCTACGGTTGGAAAAGGGCGAGGCTATCTCGATTATGGGCCCTTCCGGTAGTGGGAAGAGCACGCTGCTCGCCATTCTCGGCGCGCTCGAAGCCCCCAGTTCCGGAACGGTGATGTTGGACGGAAAAAATCCGTTCGCGCTGAGCGAACCCGACCTGGCGAAATTCCGTAACGAGAAGATCGGATTCGTCTTCCAGGATCATTGCCTGCTCCCGCAGTGCACTGTTTTCGAGAACGTGTCGATTCCCACGCTGGTGGGAGCTTCGGATGCAGGCGCGGCCGAGCGCGCCAAGTCGCTGCTCGATCAGGTGGGGCTATCCGCGCGATTGGGGCATTTGCCATCACAACTGTCCGGCGGCGAGAAGCAACGGGTCGCCATCGCGCGGGCGCTCATCCGCGAACCCCGTCTGCTGTTGTGCGACGAGCCGACTGGCAACCTGGACCGAAAGTCGGCGGACGCGGTGGCGGACTTGCTGCTGGATCTCCACCGCAGGCGCGAGACGATCCTGATTCTGGTCACCCACTCCGACAAGCTGGCGGCGCGGGTCCCGGTCGGGTACGAACTAGTCGACGGGCGTTTGGAGCGGCGCTGAGTCCGGTTTCCATTCGGGCAGTTCCAGCGTGAAGGCCGACCCCGCCGCCATCAATTCGGCGGGCTGGGCGACGTGCTTGGTTTTCATGATGTATCCCCGCCTTCGCCTGGTCGAGTTCGGCGTCGCCCTCAGCCCGAGCTTGACGACCGGCATGGGGCATCGCAGGTCCTTGCAGTCGAGTTCCACTCTCAGCCTCATCGGAGGAACGACGCCCGGACTCTAGCGGGAGCCGTGAGGCGCGGGATCTCGTGTATACTGCGTGTCAACGAGTCCCGCTCAAAGTAGAGGAGTCCATCCATGTACCTGCGTCTATGCCTGGCAGGCGCCCTGCTGGCTGTTTCAGCGCTCGCGCAAACGACCTTCGCGTCGATCACCGGAACGGTGACCGATCCGAACGGAGCCGTCGTCCCCAACGCCGCCGTCGAGGCGACGCACCTGGAAAGCAACTTCAAGACCAACGTCGTCTCCAACGAGTCCGGCGTCTACACGCTCGCTCAGTTGCGCGAAGGAGTCTACACGGTTCGCGCGGCGCATCAGGGCTTCCAGGACTACGTCGCCCAGGACCTCCGGCTCGTGGCCCGCGACCTGCGCCGTCTCGACATCCAGCTTCGGATCGGTACTGTCGGAACGACGGTGGAAGTGCAGGGCGGCGCGACCTTGATCGAAACGGAAACGGCGCGCATCGGCAACACCAAGGGCGCGCAAACCATGCAGTCGCTACCGCTGAATACCCGGTCGCTCTACGACTTTCTGGGCCTTACCGCGGGCGTGACCGGCGCGGGTGGCGGCCAAGCCACACGGCGGTTCGCCGGCAGCCGCGTCAATCAATCCGACCAGTCGATCGACGGCGTCACTGTCTCCAACGGCTTCGATGGAACGCAGATCAGCCCGCTGGTGAGTTACATCGGCGGATTCGAGGAGGTGCGCGTCGATCTCGCCAACAACACCGCCGACATGGGCTCGATCGGCCAGGTGACGGTCATCTCCAAGGGCGGCACCAATCAGTTACATGGAATGGGCTGGGATTACTATTCCTCGCCGGTCTTTCGTTCCCGGAATCCCTTCTCGCCGGCGCGCCCGCCCGGTGTGACGCACGCGCCCGGCTTTCAGATGGGCGGGCCGGTGACGATCCCGAAACTTATCAACGGCAAGGACCGCTCCTTCTTCTTCTTCTCCTTCGAAACCTCACGCGGCTCGAGCATCGGACAGTTGTTCAACCCGACCGTGCCGCTGGCGTCCTGGCGCGCGGGCGACTTCTCGGGAGTCCGCGGCTTGACGCTGCGCGACCCGAACGGCAACGCGCCGTTCGCCAACAACACGATTCCCGGCGCGCGGCTCAATACCGTATCGCAGAAGATCCAGACCCGGTTCTTCCCGCTGCCAAACTTCGGCGATCCGTCCCAGTTGATCAGCCAGAACTACCGCCAGCAGGTGACGCGGCCGTTCGATCCGAACACCTACTACACGGCGCGCGGCGATCATCGCTTCAGTCAGCGAACATTCATGTTCGGCCGCTGGACGTGGAATCGTTCCCACAGCCGGGCCTACGAAGGCAATCTGCCCGCCATCGGCCGCCGCTGGCAGACGCGGGAAACGCGCGCGCTCGCCACGTCCTTCTCGCACACCTTCAGCCCGTCTTTGATCTCCGAGACGCGGTTCGGCCTCACCTACAACGACAACCCGCTGCATGGCGCGCAGGTGGGGCTGGAAGTCGCGAGGGATCTCGGGTTGACCGGGCTCGCGGATAATTTGCCCAATATCAACGGCCTGACGCAGATCGGATTCGCCGCCGGTGGACTTACCGGGATCTCGCAGTCGCAATGGCGCCATCCCGGATTCAAGAACTACGTGCAGCAGTATCAGCAGCACTTCAACTGGTTCCGCGGCAAGCACAGCTTGAAAGTGGGGTTCATTCTCAGCCGGGTCCGGTTCCAGGATAATCAGGCGTCCGCGAACCTTTTCGGAAATCTCAGCTTTGGAACCGGGTTCACGGGACATGCTTACGGCGACTTCCTGCTCGGAATCCCAACCTCCGCGTCCCGCGCCTTTGCGCCGATCGAGGTCAGCCGCCTCCGGTGGGCGCAGGACTTCTTCGTGACCGACGATTTCAAACTGACCCCGTCACTGACGCTGAATATTGGCGTCCGCTACGAATACCATCCCGGGTACAAGGAAGAACTCGGGCAGCAGGCAATCTTCGATACCGATACGGGCAAAATCGTCGTGCCCGACGGCTCCCTCGGCCGCGTGAGTTCCCTGCTGCCGCGCGGCTACGTCGATGTCGTGGAGGCGGGCAAAGCCGGCTGGCCGGGCTCCAGGCTGTTACTCACCGACAAGAACAACTTCGCTCCGCGGTTCGGTCTCGCCTGGCGTCCGCTCGGACCCAACACGGTGTTTCGCATGGGCTACGGAATCTTCTATGACGTGGTGCCTCGCGCGGTGGGCGCCGGCGGCTCGCCGTTCGTGCTGAACGAACCGGCGTTCACCAATCCCGCCAACGCTCCGACGGTGATCTTGCCGCGCGTGTTCCCGCCGGCCGCCGGAGGACTTTCCACGGTCGGCTTGCCCCAGGGTACGCGCAAGGATCTCCGCGATCCGTTCAGCATGCAGTACAACTTCACGATCGAGCACCAGCGATGGAGCACCGGCTTCCGCGCCTCCTACATCGGCACCAACACGCGGCAAGGGCAGTTCGGATACAACATCAATCAGCCTTTGCCCGACGGACGCGCGTTCATCGACAAAGCCCGTCCATTCCCGGCGTATCCGGGCATCACTTACATGACGAACGGCGCCGGACACCAGTATCATTCGCTGGCGTTCGAGGTCCAGCGAAAGATGGCGAGCGGCTTGTACTACCAGGTGGGCTGGACGTGGGCTCGCGATATCGGCGACCTCGACCGCGGCGCCTCCGGTGAAAACGCCTACGACCGCCGCCGCGAGCGCGCCGTGTGGCTCGACATCCCCACGCATCGCCCCAGCGGCAACGTCGTCTACGAATTGCCCTTCGGCAAGGGGAAGCGCTTGGCGAGCTCCGGCCGCTTGGCCAACTCGATTCTGGGCGGATGGGAAGTGAGCGCGATCTACAGCGGCTACTCCGGACAGTTCCTGACGCCGCTGTGGACCGGGCCCGATCCCACCGGCACCGCGTTTACCGCCAGCCGGACGCCGGCGCAGGTGACGATCCGCCCCAACCACCTCCGCAACGCGAACCTTCCGGACGGCCAGCGCACGACGGGCCGCTGGTTCGACCTTTCGGCGTTCGGGGCGCCCACGCCCGGCGCGTTCGGCACTTCGGCCAAGGGCGTGGTCATCGGACCCGGATCGAGTGTGCTCCACACGGGCATCGCGAAGAACTTCACCCTCCGCGAGCGCGCCCGCCTGCGGTGGGATCTGATCGCGGCGAACGCGTTGAACCACCCGAACTACGCCAATCCGTCGATGAACATTTCGCAGGCGGCCAATGCCGGAGTGATCAGCGACGTGGCGGGCGATGTCGCGGTGCTCGATCAATCGGGTCCGCGGCGGTTGCGGACCAGCTTGACGATCGAGTGGTAGATGGCCCTGGCGCCCGGCGCCGCGGCGCGGTATCCTTGCAGGCTATGCGAGTCCGACTCAAGATCGCCTTCCTGACGGCGGCGGTGCTGTTCGCCGCCTGCGCCTCCGCGCAGAACAAACCCAAGCCCAAGCGCGACCCCGACGTCCCCTTCGTGCCCACCACCGAGGAGGCCGTCAAGGTGATGCTCGAACTCGGCGGCGTCTCCAAGAACGACATCGTCTACGACCTCGGCTGCGGCGACGGCCGCATCGTCATCGCCGCCGCCAAAACCCACGGCGCCCGCGGCGTCGGCATCGACATCAATCCGGAGCGGATCGCGGAGGCCAAGGCGAACGCGCGCAAGGCCGGCGTCGAACACCTGGTGCGGTTCGAGGAGAACGACCTGTTCCTCGCCGACTTCAAGGAGGCGACCGTCGTCACCCTGTTCCTGCTACCAGCGGTGAACCTCAAGCTGCGCCCCAAGCTGCTCGCCGAGCTGAAGCCGGGTACGCGCATCGTTTCGAACACGTTCGACATGGACGATTGGAAGCCCGAGAAGGAAGCTTCGGCCGGCCGCGACGACGACGAGGATACCTACCTCAGCCACCGGCTACTGCTGTGGCGAGTGCCAGAGAAGAAGTCGAAGTAGCCAACCGAACGAGGTGCGCCAGCGCGTCCAAACGCGCGCCGTTCATCGACTTGGCGCCATCGGTGTTGCGCCGGAGCCGGTCTCGGCCGATGCCGAGCAGCGAGGTCCGGAAGTTGACGCCGAAGTACGGACGCGGCGCGGCTAGCCGCTCGAACCCGAACAGCTTTTCGTAGACATGGGAGCTCCTCGCGCGGGCAGGCCACCAGCCAGTCGACCTCGTGGAAATCGGCGAGCGCCGCCAGATACCCGACCACGCCCATCAGCGCGTCGCGCCGCGCCTGTTGCGCAAAGCACAGCCGGTTCGCCTCCACGAACGAACCGGCCGCGATCCGGCGGAACTCGGGGTGCTCCCCGAATACGCAGGTAGACGGCGCCTGCGTCCACCCCAGGTCCGACCTGACGACGCTGATGCGGACGGTCGCGTTGGCTTCGCCGTCCTGGCCGCGCGAGAGGAAGCTGAACTGGTTGGGCAGATCGTCGTACTTGTCGGAGAAGCTCTCCGAGGGGTGCGGCGCGATCACCCCTGTCCGCAGATAGCAGGAATACCGCAGGCGGTAGACATCTTCCCGGTCCGCCGGGCTCGCGGCTAGAATCGTCGTCGTCTTCATACTCACCATAGCGGGACGACGGGAAAAGTCCGCCAAGAAAAAGCTACAGTGGGTGAAGCGCGGCGCGCCTCATGACCAAGATCAACCGCATGCGGATCCGGGGATTTCGACGCCTGGAAGACGTCGACCTGCGTGTGAAGCCGTTCCTGGTTGCGATCGGCGCGAACGGAGTAGGCAAATCGTCGCTGCTCGATGCGTTCTCGCTGCTGTCGGCTTCGGCGTCGGGGAAGTTGAGCGAGAGCGTGTCAAGGTTGGGCGGAATTACCAGTTTGCTGACTCGGGGCCGGGCGGAAGAACTCTCACTTCTTGCCCACATGGACGTTCCCGGCCACCTGAACCTCGAGTATGAAGTCCGCTTGGTCCCACGATCGGGCGGCTATGCCATCGCGGCGGAGGTCCTCAGCCAGCTCCGCGAGGGCTACGCGCAGCCGTTCAAGTACATCGACTCCAAGGAGGGTGGGATCAAGTATTACGACGTTGCAGCCAAGCGGCTGGTCCAGCCGGAGTGGGAGCCCGACCCGCTCGAGACTTCGCTCTCCCAGGTTCCCAAGCTGTACCGTGAACCCGAGAAACTGCGGCGGACGCTGGCCACGGCGACCCGCTGCCATGCGTTGGAAGTGGGCCCTCGCGCACCGGTCAAACTTCCCCAACCGATGAGGCCCGCGGTCCTACCGGGATCGAGCGGCGAGGACCTGGTCCCCTACCTGTACTACCTTCGGGAGACCGAGGAGCACCGGTTCTCCGCGATCGTCGACTCGCTACGGGCCGCATTCCCCGGTTTCGAGTCGCTCGGATTTCCGCCGGTCGCCGCGGGGATGCTCTCGATGACCTGGAAAGAACGAGGATTTGCCAGGCCGATCAACATCCACGAACTCTCCGAAGGCACGCTCCGATTCCTGTGGCTCGTTTCGCTCTTGCAGAGCCCGGCGCTATCCACGGTGACGATGATCGACGAGCCGGAGGTGAGTTTACATCCCGAGTTGCTGAGCTTGCTGGCGGACCTGATGCGAGAGGCCTCGAAGCGGACCCAATTGATCGTCGCGACTCACTCCGACCGGTTCATCCGCTTCCTGCGTCCGGAGGAAGTGGTGGTGATGGACATCGCCGAGACGGGCGGCTCGACCGCGACTTGGGCGGACACGATGGACCTGGATGAGTGGCTCGCCGACTACAGCCTCGACGAAGTATGGAGGCTGGGCCGAATGGGGGGGCGGTCGTGAAGATCGCCCTGATCGTGGAGGGCAAAACCGAGACAGCCTTCCTCCCCTTTTTGCGCAAGTTCCTGGAGCCGCGGCTCGCGGGCGCCATGCCCAGGCTGGATCCGGTCCGTTATGATGGGAAAATACCGACCAAGGATAAGTTGCGCCGAGTGGTCGCCGGTCTACTGTCCGGGCCGCGCCCAGCGGACCACGTGATCGCGATCACCGACGTGTACACCGGGTCGCGGCCTCCCGAGTTTCACGACGCCGTGGACGCCAAGACGAAGATGCGGGACTGGGTAGGGCCCGAAAATAGGCAGGGACGCGAAGCGGATCCTCTGCGAGAACGACCTATCGGTCGCGATCGAACGATGCCCGGAACTGAAAGCGCTGGTGGACACGATCCTCCGCCTGGCCCAACCGCCGGGCCGCTAGCTAATTCGGCAGCACCAGCACGCCCCACGGACGGTCGCCGGCCTTGATCTTCCGGACCACCGTGCGCGTCGCGACATCCACCACCGACACGTCGTTGGACGGTCCGTTCGCCGTGTACAGCAGTTTCTCGTCGGGCGACAGCGCGACTCCCCACGGGCGCGGACCTACTTCCACCGAACCGGCGATCTTTTCCGTCGCCGTGTCCACCGCGATCAACATCTTGCCGCGGCCGGTGGTGACATACAGCGTCTTGCCGTCCCTGGTCAGAGCCAGTCCCATCGGTTTCATCCCTTCGCCCACCGGCAGCTTGCGCAGAACCTCGTGCTTCACCGCGTCGATCACCGATAGCGCGGCGTCGTTCTCGAGCGTCACGAACGCCTTCGAACGGTCCGGCAGAAACGCGATCGATCGGGGCCGCTTGCCCACCTTCAGTTTTTTCACCGCTTTCGCGGTGGCGGTGTCGACCACCGAAACAGTCCCCTCTTCCTCCGATGTCACATAGACGAACTTTCCGTCGGGCGTGACCGTGACCCCTTCCGGCTCCTCGCCGGTGGGAATCGTCGTGGCGATGTTGCCGGTCGCGATGTCGATGATGCTCAGCCCCGCCGCGTCCTCGTTGGACACGTAGAGAGTCTTGCCGTCGAGACTCACGTCGAACTGCTCGGGATCGGAGCCGCCCGGCAGCTTCTTCAACACCGCGTTGGTGGCCGGGTCGAACACGCCGATCCCATCGGCCGACTTGTCGGGCGGCGGCAGTGTGCTCTCGTCGACTCCGGGAGGCGCGAACGGCGAGCCGCTCAGGGTCACGTAGATCAGGCCACCGGTCGAGTGGATCCCGCGGGGCCGCTTGCCGAGCATCACCGTGGCCACCGCTTCCGGCTTGTCCGGCTCGATGACGGTAAGGTCGCCGGAAGCCTCGTTGGTCACGTAGACGCGGTAGGCCGCGCGCGGCGCAGCGGCGGGAGGGGGAGGCGGCGCGGTGGCGCAGCCCGTCAGGATCGCGGCGAGCGCGGCCGCCGGAATCGCGCGGGGAAGGATCGGCTTCATCTAGAAGACGATTCTATCCTTCTTGGCCTCGATCTTTTCGGCGTCCACTCCCGGCACCTTCTTCAGGTCCTCCACATCCTTGAACTTGCCGTTCTTCTCGCGATACGCCACGATGGCCGCCGCGTGCGAGCGCCGCAGACCGAGCCGGCTCTCCATCTCGATCGCGGCCGCGGTGTTTACATTCACTGGCGGAACGTCCTCGGCCGGCCAGTGCTTGGCCAGGTACTCGAGCATCGTTCCGAGCTCCTGATCGGTGGCCTTCATGCCGAACGCCGTCATCTTGACGAGCGTGGCCTGCCAGCCTTCGCGGTCCTGCTTCTTCGACACGGAACGGGCCAATTCATGGCAGTTCTTGCACAGCTTTTCGGTTTCGGCGCGGCCGGGGCCATCCGGCATTTGAGCGGACGCCGCGGCGGCCAGAATGAGCATGGATAGTATGGCGCGGATCATCGATTCCAATGTACCGGATTCGATGACGCGCGCGCCCCGATTGACGTTTCGCTCCCACTCCGGCGGCAGGTTAAACCCTCAACGCCACCGGCCGGATCGGCGACCCAGTCGCCCCCACGATCTTCAACGGCGAGGCGAGGAACAGGAACTCGTGCACGCCGTCCTTGGCCAGTTCCTCCATATTCAACGCCTCGATGATGTGGATGCCCTTCTCCACGATCAGATGACCGTGCACCGGCATGTTCGCCGCCGGAACCCGCTCGAACGCGATCGTGTCCGAGCCCACCGCGAACACACCTCGCCCGCTCAACCAGCGGGCGCCGTCGATCTCCGGCCCCGGTCCCCGCGTCCCCCGGATGTACCGCGCCGCGTCGTCCCAGAATCGGGCCCAACCGGTGCGGATCAGGCACACGCTGCCCGCCGTCACGCGAACCCCGTGCACCCGTTCGGCCTCGTCAAGATGCTCCGGTGTCACGGTGAAATCCTCGGGCAGTTCGTCGAACCCCGCCAGCCGCGCAACGTCGAGCAGGAACCCGCGTTTGACGATGGCCGGCGCCATCGTGTCCACCGACCAGCGCATCAAGCCGCCGCCGTACGATTGCAGCCCCTCCACCGCGTGGCCTCCGTGCAGCATGCCGCCGCACGAGAAGTGGCACAGCGCGTCGATATGCGTCCCCACATGGCCGCCCAGCGCGATGGCTTCCGCCGCGGAGCTGGTTCCGTCGGGCGTCACCGTGTCGCCATGCTTCTTCGTCAACCCGAACAGAAACGGCGGATGCACGGGATGGTGCGGCATGCCGACGTAGTAGGGCTGCGCCAAGTCGTACATCGGCGCTCGTTCCAAGGCTTCGATCATGACAGTAGACTATAAAGGATGATCCGCCTCAAAATCAATGGCTCCGACCGCCAGTTCGACGGCGATCCGGGCATGCCGCTCCTTTGGTACATTCGCGACCTCCTCGATCTGACCGGAACCAAGTTCGGCT
>SYLY01000085.1 GCA_005808475.1 Acidobacteriota bacterium | reverse complement strand
GACGCTCTATCCAACTGAGCTACGGGCGCGCAACGAATGAACTTTGAGTGAACCACGAATCGCATCACTCCCGCGCCGGTTTTAGCGTCCGAATCCACTCGCCGATCAGACCGAGCGCGTCCCGGTCCGGCTCCTTGGACGCGATGTGCGGCATCCGCCCCGCGCCTCGCGCCGCCATGCGCAGATAGAGCACCGACTCGGCGGGTTTTCCCGGGACCAGAATCCGCGCGCCCTTGACGCCCATGTCGCCATGAAAGGGATCGCCGCCGACCGTGTAGGTCTTGTCCAGCGCCAACCCAAACTGCAGGCGGATATCGGAATTGCCGCCCGCGCCGAACTGGTGACAATGGGCGCAGTTCCCTTGCAGATAGGAGCGAGCCCGGCGGTCCACTGGCAGCGACGCATCGCCGGGCTCCGGCAGCCGGGGCAGGGTCGAGACGTTCGCCGTAGGCGCGCCCTCGAACAGCCCGATCCGCCGCAGCGTCTCGATCTGGTTTGCTCGCTCACCGCCGTAGTCGTGCTGGCGGTTCATCTGCGGCGTGTTCAACCCGAGCAGAAACCGCGCCTTTTCGTTGTGGCAAACCAGGCAGTCGTTGCGCGACGGGAACTGCCACCGTTGCGTCCGCTTTCCACCCGGCGCCGCCGCATCGTCGAACGTGTACGTGCGCTCTTCGCCTTCCTTGCCGAGCAGTTCCGCGTCCGTCTGTGCGTCGTTCCACACATAGACATAGCCCGCCCATTGCTCTCGCGTGGCGGCGCCGGGACGAAGCGTCAACACTCGTGTTTCGATGCGCCGCTTGCCGAGGAAGAACGTCTTCACCAGCGCCGATCCCTCCGGGAACAGCCACTGGTCGTGCGACGCGTATTGGATGCGGGCGGCGCCTGGCAAGGCCAGGTAGCGTTCCTTCCCCGCCCCATCCGACCACAGCGGCGCGTTCACCGAGTAGGGGATCAGCCCTGGCGCCGGCTTCATGTCTCGCGTCGAATCGAAGAGCCCGGTCTGGCTCAGCAGGCGCGGAAACTCCGCCGAACGGTCCGGCTCGCCGGCGCGACGGACCAGTTCGTACACGCGGCCATCGTGGTGCGTGAGCAGATACAACTCGCCGGCGTTGTCCTCGCCGAACGCGGCGATGTCGAGCGTGGTGTCGTCCAATTCGCGATGTTCGGTCACCTTGGCGCCGTCGTGGCGGAGAGCCCAGACGCGTCCCGTTTCCCAGTCCGCGTACACGTACGCACCGCGGAGGTCGGGCAGCTTGGCTCCGTGGTAAACGTACCCGCCCGTGATCGATCGCGCCTCGGAGTGCGAATGCGCCACCACCGGGGCGGAGATGGGCGTGGGCCCCTGGCGCTTGTCCGGCCGCGCCATTTGGGACCCCTCGCTCACGGACCAGCCGTAGTTGCCGCCTTTTCTCACCAAGTGAATCGACTCCCACAGATCCTGGCCGACCTCGCCCACCCAAAGGCCGCCTCCCTTCCGGTCGAAACTCATCTTCCATGGCTGGCGGAATCCATACGCGAAGATCTCCGGCATCGCGCCCGGCGTGTGGAGGAATGGATTGTCCGGCGGAATCGCATAGAGCTTGGCCGCATGCGAGCCGTTGACGTCGATTCGCAGAATCGACGAGAGCAGGTCGCCGAGAAACTGGCCCGTGTTCAAGGTGTCGTATTGGCCGCCGCCGTCGCCGGTCCCGATGTACAGGTAGCCGTCGGGGCCGAACTCGATCGCGCCGCCATTGTGGCCGGCCGATGGGAACTCGAGGACGTAGACTTCGCTGGCCGGATCGGCGCGGAGCGGATCGCGGCGGTCGCGTTCGAAGCGCGACACGCGCGTGCGCCGCGGCAGTGGCCAGTTCTCGGTGATGAACGCGTAGACGTATCCGTTCCTCGCGTACTCCGGGTGGAAGGCGATGTCCTGAATTTGACGCGGATAGCGGCGTCCGGTGCGAGCGTCGAGCGTGCCCGGACCGAGATCGAGGAAAGGAACCGTTTCCGCCGCGTCGCGGCGATTGGGAAACGAGAGGATGCCGCCGTCGAGGTTGGTCACGAACAGCCGGTCCGATCCAGGAGCGGAGACGATCGCCGTCGGACGCTCGAACCGGAGCTTGGGGAACGCGAGTTGCACCCGATAGGGCGACGGCGGCTCCGGCGATCCGGCGAGCTTCCCGCCGCTCCACGGAGTCCGCGAAGTGAGACCCGCTCCTGTCGCCAACGCGCTCGCCGCCAGGAGCATTTGCACGAATCGAAACCGCATGGGTAGATTATGTCGCGATCCGGAGGGCGGCGCACGTGTAATATAAGCGAAGAGATCCATGCGATTCGTGGCGATGCTTGCCGCGGCCCCCTTGTTGGCCGATCCGTGGGTAGAGGCGCGCGCGATCGTGGAGAAGCGCTGCATTGGATGCCACGGGCCGAAAACCAAATCGGGCGGCCTCGATCTCTCGTCGCGCGAAACCGCGGCGTCGCGAATCGGCCTCATCATGGCGCGCGTCGACAAGGGGCAGATGCCGCCAACCGCTCCGATGCCACCCGCCGAGCGCGCGGTGTTGCGAGCCTGGATCGGCGCGGGCGCGCCATGGTCCGCGCCGATCGAGGAAAAGCGCGCCGGCCCGGATTGGTGGTCGCTGCGGCCGGTTCGCGAAACCGCGCCACCCAGCGCGCCCGGTGACTGGGGCCAGTCCACGGTCGACCGTTGGATCCATGCGAAGCTGCGCGATAACGAGCTCGAGCCGTCGCCTCGAGCGGATCGCCGCACGTTGATCCGGCGCGTCACGTTCGATCTGACTGGACTGCCACCCACTCCCGCCGAGATCGACGCATTCGTCAACGATCCCGCGCCGGACGCGTGGGAACGGCTGGTGCGAAGGCTGCTCGCATCGCCGCGGTATGGCGAACGTTGGGCTCGCCACTGGCTCGACGTGGTGCGCTACGCCGAAAGCGAGGGCTTCGAGCGCGACCTGATGCGCGAGCATGCGTGGCGCTATCGCGACTTCACGATCCGCGCGTTCAACGAAGACAAGCCTTACGACCGGTTCGCGCGCGAGCAGATGGCCGGCGATCTGATCGAGCCTGTCACTCACGACAGCATCGCCGCCACCGCGTTTCTCGCCTTCGGTCCGCTGGACGCGGTGGGTCTCAGTTCGGCGGTTCCGCAAGAGCGCGATCTGGTGCGCGAGGACTACCTCGAGGAACTCACCGGCGTGGTGAGCCAGACTTTTCTGGGCCTCACCGCGAACTGCGCGCGCTGCCACGATCACAAGTTCGATCCGATCCCGCAGCGCGACTACTATCGCCTGAAAGCGGCGTTCTCCAACGTCTGGCCATCGACGCGGGACGACTCCAAGGGCGGCCTCGACGAACTGTTCCCACATGGCAAGCCCCTGCTGACACCCGCCGAACGCGACGCCCGCGAGAGCCGCCTGGCGCCGTTGCGGACGCGCATCGAGACGCTGGCGGCGGCTATCGGCAAAGCCTATCGCGACGCGAGTCCGGCCGATCGCGCGGGGCTGCCCCAGCCCGTGGCGCGGTGGCGCTTCGACACGGACGCACGCGACGAAAGCGGCGCCATGCACGCGGAAGCGAACGGAGCCGAATTCCACGAAGGCGCGCTGCGGCCGGCGGGCAAACGCGATTCGGTCACCATCTCCACGGCGCATCTGGGGCGGACAGTGGGCGCGAAGACGATCGAAGCCTGGATTCGCGTCGCGGCCAAGCCGGCCAAGGCGGTGACGCTCGTTGAACTTCGCAATCTCAGCGGCTATCGCGGCGCGTCGTCCGACGGGGTTCAATTCGCCGGAAAGAAGGGTTGGCAAAACACGTCGGTGGGCGGCTTTCGAACGAAAGCCATGGAAGCCCCGGCCGAAGACACTCCGGTTGGCGGACGCGTTCACATCGCGATCGCCTACGAGCCGGGCGGCGAGATCCGGATCTATCGCAACGGCGGGCTCCACGGCGCTGCCTACGTGCCCGATCCCGCGACGCCGGCCGGACGCCTGCAAACCTACCATCCCGGCGACGCAATCGCGCGATTCACGGTCAACAACGAGTTGTGGCTCGAAGAGGTTCGCATACACGCCGAGGCTCTGCCGGCGGCGCGAATCGCGGCGCTGTTCGAGGCCGGACCGGCGAACGCTCCCGCCGAAGCATTGCGCGCGGCGCGCGTCGAATCGCTGGAAGCCGAGTTGAAGTCCGCGCGCGAACAACTGGCCGCCGAGCCCGCTCCGCCGCTCGCGTTCGCCGCCGACTTTCGAACGATGGGACCGACCCACATCCTCACGCGGGGCGACGTGACTCGCAAGGGCGAAGCGGTGACGCCGGCCGGGCTGTCGTGCCTGAACGGGCCGGCCGCGATGGATCGCCGCGCGGTGGCCGAATGGATCGCCAGCGACCGGAATCCCGCGTTCGCCCGGGTGATGGTGAACCGCGTGTGGCACTACCATTTCGGCTCGGGCCTGGCGGCCAATCCCAACGATTTTGGCTTCAACGGCGGCAAGCCCTCGCATCCGGAACTGCTCGATTGGCTGGCGGCGTCTTTCGTGCGCGGCGGGTGGAGCGTGAAGAAGCTGCACGAACGCATCCTGCTGACCGAAACCTACCGCCAGTCGTCCGCCTTCCGGCCGGACGCGGCCGCGAAGGACTCCGATTCACGCCTGCTCTGGCGGTATCCGCCGAGGCGCCTCGAAGGCGAGCCGGCGCGCGATTCGATGCTCGCGGTAAGCGGCGTTCTCAACGAGAAAATGCACGGCCCCAGCTTCCGTCCGTTCAAGCTGAGCAAAACCGGCTCCTATCAGAACTACGCGCAGATCGATTCGGACGATCCGGAATTCCAGCGGCGCACCATCTACCGCATGTCGGTCAACACGGGCGCGCATCCGATGCTCGAGGCGCTCGATTGCCCGCTGCCTTCGGTGAAGACGCCCAAGCGCGCCGTCACCACCACGCCTCTGCAGGCGCTCAGCATGATGAACAACGAATTCGTGCGGCGGATGTCGAAGGCTTTCGCCGCGCGGCTCGAGCGGGAAGCCGCCGGCGCCGATGCCCGCGTGGAGCTCGGATTCCGGCTCGCGTTCGGGCGGCCGCCGAGTCCGGCGGAAGCGGACTGGAGCCGCGATCTGGCCGCGCGGCACGGCTGGGACGCTTTCTGCTGGGGCCTCTTCAATGCCAGCGAGTTCCTCTATGTCCTCTGAGATTTCAAGACGCCGGTGGCTGCTCGATGCCGGCGCCGGGTTCGGATGGCTGGCCTTCGCCTCGCTTGCCAACGCCGGTCCGAAGCCGCACTTCGCGCCCCGCGCCAAACGCGTCGTGCAGATCTTCTGCACCGGTGGCATGAGCCACCTGGACACGTTCGACTACAAGCCCGAACTCGCCCGCCGCGACGGAAAGCCGTTCGACATGCCGACTTTCTTCGGCCAGGGCGGCAATCTGATGGCATGCCCGTGGGAGTTCTCGCGGCGCGGCCAGAGCGGACTCTGGGTGAGCGGCCTGCTGCCCCACCTCGCCGCGCACGCCGACAAGTTGACGCTGGTGCGCAGCGTGTTCGCCAAGAGCGCGAATCACATGCCGGCGATCGCGCAAATGAACACCGGGTTCATCCTGACCGGCTTCCCGTCCTTCGGCGCCTGGGTGATGTACGGACTGGGCGCGGAAAACGAGAACCTGCCCGCGTACGTCGTTCTGCAGGATCCTTCCGGACCGCCTTGGGGCGGAACGGTGCAATGGACGAACGGCTTCCTGCCGGCCGCCGTGCAGGGAACCACGTTCCGCACCGCCGGCGATCCGGTGCCCGACCTGTCCCGGCCCAAGGACATCGGCGCCGAGGCGCGCGCGGACTCACTCTCCTGGCTCGACCGCATGAACCGCCGGCACGCGGAAATGCATTCCGGCGATTCGACTCTCGACGCGCGGATCCGAGGCTACGAGCTGGCCGCGCGGATGCAGATGAGCGTCCCCGAAGTGGCCAGCCTCGATTCGGAAAGCGAAGCGACGCGGCGGCTGTATGGGTTCGACCGCAAGGAGACCGAGCCGCACGCGCGCAATTGCCTGCTGGCGCGGCGTCTGCTCGAGCGCGGCGTGCGATTCGTGCAGGTGTACCACGGCGGCTCCGGCAATAGCTGGGACGCGCATGGAAACTTGCGCTCCAATCACGAGAAGATGTCGCGGTCGTACGACCAGCCGACGGCGGCGCTCGTGCAGGATCTCGCCGCGCGTGGCCTGCTCGATGACACGCTGGTGATGGGCGTGAGCGAGTTCGGGCGCACGCCGGTGTCGCAGGGCACGGGCGAATCCGCGGGACGCGATCACCACCCCGACTGCTTCACCGTTTGGATGGCGGGCGCGGGCTTGAAACCCGGGTTCGCGTACGGATCGTCCGACGATTTCGGACGCAAGCCCGCCGAGAATCCGGTCGCCGTGCACGACCTGCACGCCACCGCGCTGCACGCGCTGGGACTCGATCACGAGCGGCTCACCTTCTATCACAACGGCGCGCGCCGCAGACTCACCGACGTCCACGGACACGTGGTGGAATCGCTCTTCGCCTGACCGCCGCCTCGCTCGTCACTTTCCTCGCAGCAGCCGATCCGCCTCGGGCGTCGAGTATGCGATCCCCTTGACATGCTCGAGCGGCGTCAAGCCGAACTTGTCCTTCACCGTCCGCTTGGCTCCGAGCGCCAACAACGTCCGCAACGCGCCATCCTTGTGCCCTAGCGCCGACCAGCTCACCTGCGTCATCCCGAACTCGTCCAGCGCGTCGAGCTTCGCACCCCGGCGCGCCAGCAATTCGATCACCTCCGGATAGTCCATGCTGGCGGCGATCGCCAGCGGCGTGGAAGAGAACATCCCCAACACCGAGTAAGCCCGCTCGGGATCGGCGCCTCCATCCAGCAGCGCCTTGGCCATCGCAACGTCGCCGCCGAATACGGCAACCGGCAGCGGCGAAGCCTGGAACTTCACCTTGTCGCGAGCCTTGGCGGAAGCACCCGCGCGCAGCAGCAGGTCCAGCGTTTCGCGATTTCCCGGATAGAGCGACGCGGTCAACAACGCATCGTACCCGGACTCGGCCGTGGCGGACGCCTTGGCGCCGTTGGCGAGAAGAGCGCGAACCTTGCCCGGATCGTCCGAAGCCATCATGAGAACCGTCGTCCCCTTTCTCGTCGCCATCGCCGGATCGAGCTTCGCGGCCTCGGACGCGGAGCCGAACAGCGCCGTCTCCATCCAAGGCTGCGTCTCCGGTGTCACGCCCGTGAGCGGCTCCGGCGCCGGCGGAACGGCGGCCTCGGGCAACGCTTCGGCCAGGGCCATGACGGCCCACGCCGTCGCGGCGCACGAAAGCCACTGATCGTGGCCATATGGGAATCCGCTCTCGAAATAGGGTGGACTGACGGGCGCGGGCGTATCGATCCGGCTCTTCACGCGCCACGATCCGTCGGGCGCCTGCGATCGCACCAGCCACTCGATGCCGCGCACGAAGGCAGGTGCGTTGCGCGACAGCCCCGCCTTTCGCAGCGCCGTCAGCGCTTCGGACGTGGAATAGGCGTCGCTCGCCGCCATCGCCGGGAGCTGTCCCCAACCGCCGTCGGGGCGCTGGAGCGAAGCCAGCCGTTTGGACGCCGCGCCGGTCTCCGCCTTCCCGGCGCCGGTCCACAGCAGCCCGAGCAATTGGAACGTGGCATCCTCGGTGGATCCCGCCTTGGCGGCGGCGAGCCAGCGGCTGGCGCGCTGTAACCGCTCGCGGCGTTCCGCATCGCGGCTGGCAGGCAGGTAGAGCGCGATCGCGCGCGCCGCCACGGCGGTCGAGGTTATCAGGCCGGCGCTGTGAGGAGGGCGCGAATCGAACGTCGGCCACCAGCCCTCCGCGCGCTGATAACGCGCGACATGGCGGGCGATCGTGGCGGTCGTGAGGTTCGGCGCGATTCCCGCGGCGTGGGCCGCCAACAGGGCGTTGCCTTGGCTGAGCGCCGGATCGATGAGCGCGTGCATCTGAACCGCCGCGTCGAGATCGGCCAGGAACCCGAACGATTTCGAGGCGGCCGCCCGCGCCATGTTCTCGTCGACCGCGATGCCGCGGCGCCGAGCCGCGTCGAGCGCGATCGTGGGCATCACCTGATGGTGGCAGGAAAGACAGGGCGTCTTCCATTCCGCCGCCACCTTCTGGAGCAGCTTCACGGAACGGCCGGCGCGCTCGCGAACCACCGAGTCGTCCATCGCCATCGCCGCCGCGGCGGCCAGAAACATCGTTGCCAACACTCCGAACATATAGCCCGAATTGTAACGCAAATCGCGGAGCCGAACGTCCCGCGCCTGATATCCTGGCGAGTTGGGTCTTCCTCGCCAGGCGGTCATTCTTTGCGGCGGACGCGGCGTCCGCATGGGCGAACTCACCGGTTCGCGTCCCAAGCCGATGACCCTCGCCGGCGGCAAGCCGCTGCTTGACCACATCCTCGAGCTTCTCGAGCAACACGGTATCGAGGAAACGATTCTGCTGGCGCATTACAAAGCCGAGGTCATCGTCGAGCACTTCGGCCGTCCCGGCCGCGGCGGACCGAGGCCCACGATTCATGTCGAGGAACAGCCTCTCGGCACCGCGGGCGGCCTCCCCGCCATCCGCCACCGGCTGGACGAGGACTTCCTGCTCTACTACGGCGACGAGATCGCCGACTTCGACCTGCCCGCTCTGCTTCGCGCGCACGAGCGCTACTCGCCGCTGGCGACCATCCTCACGCGTCCCTCGCATCATCCTTGGGATGGCCATCTGATCCAGGCTCGCGATTCGGGAGAGGTCACCGAGTTCGCTCTCCGTCTCGATCCTGGCCGCCGGTACCGCAATCTCGGCAACCTGGGGATCTATGTCCTTTCACGGCGCATCCTGGACTACGTTCCGGCCCGGAAATGCGGCTTCTTCGAGAACGTGTTCCCCGCCGCGCTCGCCGCCGGCGAGACCCTCCGCGTGCATCCTCTGGAATGCGCGGGATTCGTGCTCGACGTGGGAACTCCGGCGCGCATCGCCGAGGTGGAGACGTTCCTCGAGGACCGCGAACGGATCCAGCGCGCCCGCGGCCATCGCAAGCCGCTCCAGGCCGTGTTCCTCGACCGCGACGGCGTGCTGGTGGAGGATCGCGATCTCATCCACGATCCGGCCGAGTTGTGCCTTTTGCCTGGCGCCGCCGAAGCGGTGCGCTTGTTCAACGAAAGAGGACTCCGCGCGATCGTGGTCACCAACCAGCCGGTGATCGCGCGCGGCCTGTGCACCGAGGAGACGCTCACCGCGATCCACGAGACTCTCGGCGACCTGCTGGCCCGCGAGGGCGCCCGGCTCGACGCGATCTACCACTGTCCGCATCATCCCGAAACGCACCATGCCGGAGGGCCGGCGCCCATGCGCCGCGGTTGCGAGTGCCGCAAGCCGAGGCCGGGGATGCTGCTCACCGCCCGCCGCGACTTCGATCTCGATC
The DNA here is from genome assembly GCA_005808475.1 of Acidobacteriota bacterium. GTDB lineage: Bacteria > Acidobacteriota > Terriglobia > Bryobacterales > Bryobacteraceae > SYLY01. Next base: position 45,686 of record SYLY01000085.1, on the reverse strand, counting down.
TCGGCGCTTGCGTCATGATCGGCGATTCCACCTCCGACATCGAGGCGGGGATCAACGCGGGCGTGCGAACCGCTCTGCTCGACACGGGCGCGGGACGCCTGCGGGCCGGCGGCCCGGAGCCCGATTTCCGGTTCTCCTCCCTGTTGGACGCGGCGCGATACACTTTCGATTAGCATGCATCGTAGGGATTTCGTCAAGGCCGCCTCGCTCGCGGCGGGAAGCGGCGCCATGGCCGCGCCGGCGGACACGGGATGGCCCGTCTACGCGGGAGATCAAGCGGCGACGCGCTTTTCGGCCGCGCGGCAGATTACGCCAGCCAACGTCGCGAACCTGGAAGTGGCGTGGGTTCATCGAAGCGCCCCGGAGGGCTCCCGATACCGGGGATCGCTCGAGTGCACGCCGGTCGTGGTGGGAGACATCATGTACATCTCCGGCGCCGGCTTGACGATCCAGGCGCTGCACGCCGCGACGGGCAAGCTGCTTTGGTCGTACGCGCCGCTGGGGACCGCTTCCGGCCGGCGCGCGAGCGGCGTTTGCCGCGGCGTCACCTACTGGAAGGACGGCTCGAGGGAACGGATCTTCGCGCCGATTCAAAACCGCATCTGGTGCGTTGACGCCAAGACCGGCAAGCCGGTGGAGAGCTTCGGTGAGAGCGGCTCCATCGACGTGGAGAAAGACATCGACCGCGACATGACCGGACTTTCGCTCGGTTCCACGACGCCGGGTGTGATCTGCCGCGATGTGCTCGTCATCACCAGCCGCACCGAGGAGGGTCCGCGCCCCGCCGCGCCCGGCCACATCCGAGCCTACGATCTCCGCACCGGCAAGCGCCGCTGGATCTTCCATACGATTCCCCACCCCGGCGAGTTTGGCTACGAGACGTGGTCGCCCGATTCCTGGAAGACGGCGGGCGGCGCCAACAACTGGGGCGGCATGAGCGTGGACGACAAGCGCGGGCTGGTGTTCGTTTCCACCGGCTCGCCCGCGTTCGACTTCTTCGGCGGCGACCGTGTGGGCGCGAACTTGTTCGGCAACTGCGTCATCTGCCTGGACGCCGCCACGGGCAAACGCGTCTGGCATTTTCAGACCGTCCACCACGATCTGTGGGACTACGACATCCCCTGCGCGCCCACGCTCGTCACCGTCACGCACAAGGGCCGGAAAGTGGATGCCGTCGCTCAGGTGTCGAAGACCGGCTGGGTCTACCTGTTCGAACGAGCCAGCGGCCAACCGCTGTATCCCATCGAGGAGCGCAAGGTCCCACAATCGGACGTGCCCGGCGAGAAGACTTACCCGACACAGCCGTTTCCCACCGCGCCGCCGCCGTTCTCCCGGCAAGGCGTGAACCGCGAGGACATCACGAACATCTCGCCGGAAGCGCGCAAATATGTGGAGGAGCAACTCCGCGAGGCGCGATTCGGACCGATGTTCACGCCGCCCGCGATGGTCGAAACCATCGTGCTGCCGGGTTACCACGGTGGCGCGCTGTGGGGCGGAGCCAGCTTCGACCCGGCCTCCGAGCGGCTCTATCTGAACCACAACGAGATTCCGTGGAGCACGTCTCTGAAGGCTCCACCGCAAGGCGCCAAGTACAGATACGACTTCAACGGATACACGCGCAACAACGACGCCAACGGCTACACCGCGATCCGGCCGCCCTGGGGCCTGATGTCGGCGATCGACCTGAAGAACGCCAAGATCGTGTGGCAGGTTCCGCACGGCGAGTTCAAAAAGCTCACCGCGCGCGGCGTCCCCCGCACCGGGACTTACATTCGCGGCGGATGCGTGGCGACCTCGGGAGGCGTCATCTTCAATGGCGGCACGCTCGACAGCACCTTCCGCGCCTACGAAGCCAAGACTGGCAAAGTGCTCTGGGAGTTCTATCTCGGCGGCGGCGCCTTCGCTACTCCGTCGACCTATACGGTGGACGGACGCCAGTTCGTGGCCGTTCCGGTGAGCGACGACCTGAATCCCGAAGAGCCGGCGCAAGAAGGTCCGTACCGGATGGGCGATTTCGTCGCGTTCGCCCTGCCCGCCCGATGAGACCCCCATTGCTGTTCGCCGCCGTCGCTCTGTGGGCCCAGCAAGCGATGCCTCCGCCGAAGCGGTTCGAACCCAAACCTCCGCCGGAGCAGCCGTTGGCGTTCCACCACAAGACGCACGCGGGAGCCGGCGTGAAGTGCCTCGACTGCCACGCGATCAAGCCACCAGGCGATCGCGCCGGATTTCCGGCGGAAGCCGTTTGCATGGGGTGCCACGCGTCGATCAAGAAGGACAGCCCGGAGATCGCCAAGCTGGCCGCGTTCGCCAAGGAGAAGAAGCCGGTTCCGTGGGTGCGTGTGTACAAGTTGCCCAAGACGGTCTACTTCTCCCACGAGGTGCACGTGAAGCAGGCAAAGGCCGATTGCGCGGAATGCCACGGTCCGGTGGCAGAGCGCACGGCGGTAGGTCTGGAGAAGTCGATCCACATGCCGGCATGCATGTCGTGTCACGACCGCTTCCAGGCCCCCAACAAATGCGATCTCTGCCACGACACCCACTGACGGCGTCATGATAGTGAGATGCGGCTCACTATCTTCTTTCTCTCGATCGCGGGCGCGGTGTGCGCCCAGAGCGGTATTCGGGTCGTCTTCATGGCCGACGACATGGGAGCGGCGCAGGGCATCGACGCGGGCACGATTCGCGCTTACCGGGAAGGCGTGGTTCGCGCGACCAACGTCATCGTGCCGGGTCCCTGGCTGCTTCACGCCATTCGCGAACTGAAGGAGAATCCCGGGCTCGACGTGGGAGTGCATCTCGCGCTGACGAGCGAGTGGGAATTCGTCAAATGGCGTCCGCTCACGCACTCTCCGGCTCTGGCCGATGAGAACGGGTACTTCTTCCCCATGAACGGCCGCAACCCGAACTTCCCAACCGGCTCCAGCCTGTTCGAAGCCAAGCCCAAGATCGAGGACATCGAACGTGAGCTACGCGCCCAGATCGAGGTGGCGCGCCGGCTACTGCCACGCATGGCCTTCCTCACCGCGCACATGGGTGCGGCGGGATCGGGTCCGGAACGCCGCAAGGTGTTGGACAAGCTGTCGGCGGAGTACCGGATGCCGGTAGTTCCCGGAGACTGGGCGAAGCCGCTCGGCCGGGTGTACCGCCAGACGGACACAGGGGAGGAGAAGGCGGCGGCGCTGGCCGAGCGGCTCGCCGCGATCGGACCAGGCGCGTGGTTCATGATCGACCACGCGGCGATCGATAACGAAGAGACACGCGCGATCGGACATTTGGGCTATCGCGGGGTCGCAGCGGACCGATCGGCGAATGTCGCCGCCTGGACCAGTCCCGTGGTGAAAGACGTCATCCGTCGACGGAAGATCGATCTCATCACTTGGAGCGACTTGTTTCGCGAAAAGAATCCGGCCAAGAGTCAATAGATCCCCAGATTGATGCACTTTGATGTTGACATTTCCATTCTCCTTCCCCATACTGAAACCAATGGCCACCCCAGCACACGCGTTGATGAGCCAGTTGCCCATCGACGACAAAAAGCGTACAACACTGACCCTACCGGCGTCTCTGCTCGACGCGGCGGAACAGCTCGCCACGCGGCGAAGCACCACGATCAGCGCCATCGTTGCCCAAGCGCTCGAAGCCGGCATGCCGGCGCTAGTCCGAAAGGACCGCGCTCTACAAACGTATGAGACCCTGCGCGCCGCGCTCGGCGATCTGACCGAGGAAGAGCAACTCCTGGTGGACGGGATCCGCCTGACCCCGCTGGCCGATCTCCCGGCGGACGAGCGTTAATGAGCCAGTCCCTCTCCGGCCCCTTCGTTTTCGACACGAGCGCCGAGAGTTGGTTCGCGCGAACCACCGACGCCGCCGCGCGGCAGTGGTTCACATCCTACACAGAGCGCGATCACGTGTGGGTCTCCGCGGTCACCGTGCTCGAGCGGTTCACCGGATACAGCACCGCGCTCTCCCGCGCGGTGGACGGTGCGCAGGCCCTCCGGCTACAGAGGTACCGTGCGAGCTACCCCGGGGATCCCGAGCGGGTGCTCCCGCTGGACCTGACGGTGGCGGCGGTTGCGGCCGAACTGCTCGCCCTCATCCCGAACCCACCGTCCCCTCCCAAACGAACCCACCGCGCCGCCGAAACACGCGCGGACCGGCTGGCGCGATGGCGCTTCGACGTCGTCGTCGCCGCTACCGCGCTCGCCAATCGAATGCCGCTGATGCACGACAATCCCGAGGACTTCGAGACGATCCGCTCGGTGCTCGAAATGCGGCCGGACCGGCTGCCGGGGCTGGGTCCGCTCGACCTCGTGCGGTGCATCCGCGCCGGCGACGCTTGGCGGCTATCCGCCGGACAGCGCTGACCGGTCAAGCCAGGTCGAGAACGCCGGTGCTATCTGAGAACGATGGCGTTTCGACTCCCACGCGCGTCATCACGGCCGCGAACAGATTCGCCACGGGAGTCTCCGGCGGCGCGCCGATGTGGCGTCCGCCGCGGATTCCACCCGCGTGCCCGGCCAGCACGAGCGGCAGGTCGGAGTTCGAGTGTGCGTTGCCATCGCTCAGAGCGCTTCCATAGAGGATCGCCGAATGATCGAGCAGCGAGCCTTCGCCGTCCGCCGTGGATTGCAGCTTGCCGAGAAAGTAAGCGAACAGCGACACATGAAACTCGTTGATCTTGGTGACCTTCTCGATGAAATCGGGATGGCCGCGATGGTGAGTCAACGGGTGGTGGGGATCGGGCACGCCGATCTCCGGATAGACCCGGACGCTCCCCTCACGCCCTAACATCATGGTGGAAACGCGCGTCAAGTCGGCCTGGAACGCCACCACTTGCAGGTCGAACATCAGCTTCACGTACTCGGCGTAGTCGAACGGAATCCCCGCCGGTTTGTCTTCCGGCGGCGTGAGCTTGTCGTTTTCGGCGGCCTGGATGCGCTGTTCCACTTCGCGGATGCTGGTGAGATACTCTTCCATCTTGCGTTTGTCGGCCGCGCCGAGACCGGCCGACAAATCGCGGGCGCTTTGCCGCGTGAGATCGAGGACGCTCTTCCGGTAGATCGCGCGGCGGGCGCGAACATCGGCGGGAAGGCTCGGGTCCGCCGTGCCGAACAGCCGTTCGAACACCGACCGGGGGTTGACTTCCACGGCGAGCGGCGACTCGGCGTCTTTCCACGAAAGGCTGTTGGTGTAGGCGCAACTGGAACCGGTGTCGCAATTGCCCACCATGCGCGCATCCTCGCAGCCGAGTTGCAGCGATCCCACGCGCGTGCCGGCGGACTTCGCCACCACTTGATCGAATGTCACGCCCGCTCGCACGTCCGCGCCCGCCGTGTACTTGGGAGGCGCTCCGGAAAGAAAGCTCCCGGTGGCCTTCGCGTGGCCGCCGCCCTTGGCTTTGTTCGCCGCGTGGTTGGCGAGCCCGGACAAGACGTTCAGCGACGAACGATAGGGCTCGAGCGGCCTCATGATGCGGGGGAACTCGAACCCGGCGCCCACCCCCTGGGGCTTCCAATCCTTCATCACGATGCCATTGGGCACGTAGATCACCGCGACGCGGCGCGCCTGTCCCGCGGCCGATTTGGCCGGAGCGGCCAGCGCCGGGCGCATCGCGTCGAGCAGAGGCAAGCCGGCGGCCACTCCGAGCCCGCGCAATAGCGTCCGGCGATCGAGATGCTTTCCCGTGACGATGTTCATGGATTGATTCCTTGGTTGGCGTTGGCGGATGTCAATGGCGCGGCGGCGCGGCGGTTACGGAAAGGAAGGCTCCGCGCGATGCCCAGCGCGAGTTCCGAGAAACGGTAGTTCGAGGCGGGAAGCCGCGCGGCGATCGATGCCACAACCGGCTTGTCGTAGCGCTCGAGACCGCGGCCGAGCGCGTAGATCATGAGCTTTTCGGTCAGGCCGCGCGCGAAGGCGTCCTTCTCCAGGCGAAGGATCTTCTTCAATCCGGCCGGGCTTTCGAACGTGCGTCCGTCGGGCAACGAGCCCGAAGTGTCGAGCGGGAACTTGCCATCCTCGGTCCGCCATGCGCCGATCGCGTCGAAGTTCTCGAGTCCGAAACCGAGTGGATCCATCCGCGAGTGGCACGATGCGCAGGCCGGATTCTTGCGGTGCGCCTCCATCTGGGCGCGCAAGGTTCCGGCGGTTCCCGCCTTGGTGTCGTCGAGCGCCGGAACGGCGGCTGGCGGCGGAGGCGGCGGAGCGTTCAGCAGATTCTCCATGATCCACTTGCCTCGTAGGACTGGAGAGGTCCGCGTGGAGTACGACGAGATGGTGAGCGTGCTCCCGTGCGCCAAAATGCCGCCGCCGCGCCCCGAGGTGGGCATCGCCACCTTGCGGAACTCGGGGCCGGTCACACCGGGGATACCGTAGAACCGCGCCAGCCGTTCATCGAGGAACGTGTAGTCCGCGTCGATGAGATCCAGCACGCTCGAATCGCTTTGGATGATGTGCGCGATGAACTCTTCCGTCTCGCGCCGCATGGACAGGCGCAGCGCGTCGTCGAAAATCGGGAAGCGCCCCGGATCGGGCCGCACGACGTCTATGTTGCGGAACTGCAGCCATTGGCCCGCGAAGTCGGTCACCAGCGCGCGCGACTTGGGATCGCGCAGCATGCGCTTGACCTGCGCGTCCAGCACCGCCGGTTGCACGAGAGTCCCGCGGGTTGCCGCGTCCATCAGGGCGTCGTCGGGCATGCTGCTCCACAGGAAGTAAGAAAGCCGCGACGCCAACTCGTGAGCCGTCAGGGAGACCCCGGGTTGGCCCGGCCGCGCCGGCCGGTCCCGCTCGATGCGGTAGAGGAAATGCGGCGACACCAGGATCGCCTGGATCGCCGCGGCGATCCCTTCCTCGAACGAGTCGCCGTGCCTGGCCGCCAGCGCCGTCATCGCGAGGTAAGGTTGCACTTCCTTCGCGGTGACCGGCCGGCGGAAGGCGCGCCGCGCGAAGTCGGTGACGATGGTTCGCGCGCACGAAGCACCATGCTTTCCGGCCGCGTGTCCGCAGACGAAGATCCGGCGCAGGCTCCCGGCCGAAGGCGCGGTCCGCTGTTCGAACGGCCCACCGATATCGAGCGATTCGTATCGATTGTCGACGCGCGTCTCGATGCCGTCCGTCTTGATGCGCGTTCCGAGTTTTCGGAGCGTCTCGATATCCTTCTCTGTCAGCTTGCCGCGAGGGTTGATCAGCGCGCCCTCGGGACGCGTGGATGGTTCGGGCCCTTTGTAGCTCGGCGGCAAACCGTGGTAGTTCCGGGCGTACGACGCCGATAGCAGGTGCTCGCCGGCCGCGACGCGGGCGCGAACTTCCACCACCTGCCCTTCCAGGTCGGTCGCGTCGACTTCGAATGCCCGGATCTGCTTGCCATCGATCCAGAAGGTGGGGTGCACGGGTTCGGACTGATTCGGCCGGTGCCCGTTCAACACCAGCCGGAAGTTGTATTCGCCCTCCACGGGAAACCGGTGCAAGACGTGCATCGAGTGCAGCGTGCTCAGACCGGTAAGATCGTAATCGAAGAGATTGGGCGGCAATTTCGACTGGCCGCGCGCGTCGTTGAGCCGAACCGGCGACGAGTAGTGCACCGCCGCCGGCTTGAGCTTCGGCGGCCCGAAGATCGCGGTCCGAACGGAGCGCTCGGCGGCGTCGATGTAGTTCTCGAGGAGCGCGGGCGGCAGGTTCAGCGCGTCGCCGATGTTATCGAATCCGAAGGCGGCCGAGTCGGTGGGGAATCCGCTGGCGGGGCGCAAATCGATGCCCAACAGATCGCGTATCGTATTGTCGTATTCGGCGCGATTGAGCCGGCGCGCGGTGACGCGGCCGGGATCGGGTTTGGCGGCTCGATCCTGACGCGCGAACTCGGAGCGCAGCCAGGCGGTGATGGCGGATATCTCCTCCGCCGGCGGACGCGGAGTTCCGGGCGGAGGCATTTGCCCGGTGGCCATCTTTTCGGCCACCTTTTCCCAAAGATCGCGATCCTCGTCGAACGTCCGCGCCGCCCGTGTCTCCACGAGGTTGATGTCGCCCGACTTCAGCTTGGCGTTGTGGCAGGCGGCACAGCGTTGGTCCACGAAGCGGAAGACGGCATCCGCGCCGCCGATGGCGGCATGCGCGACCGGAAGGCACACCAGGATCGTGACAACGGCGGCAAGAAGCATCGTCACGACTATTTCAGCACCTTCCGCCGCCGCTTGCAGACCACTTGACCGAACGGGCCGGGTGAGACGACCATTGTGGGGATGCATCGACTCCACAGCGCACTCATCGCGGCGATCGGCGCGGCCGCCATCCTGCAGGCGGCCGATCCGAATGCCAGGACGCCCACGGCGCCGTTCAACGTGCCGCTGTGGCCGGAAGGCAAGACGCCGCTGGCCAAAGGAAACGGTCCGCTGGATGTCCCGTTCGTCACCGTGTTCCTTCCGCCGCCGGGCAAGGGCAACGGAACGTCGGTGGTCGTCGCGCCCGGCGGAGGCAACATCATGTTGATGTACGGATCGGAAGGCTTCGAGATCGCCGAGAGGTTCAACGATTGGGGCGCGGCGGCGTTCGTGCTGACTTATCGCCTGGCTCCCACCTATGGCGAGGACGCTCGCGTGGCCGACGGCAACCGGGCGGTCCGACTGGTGCGGGCGCGGGCGGCGGAATGGGGACTCGACCCGGCCAAGATCGGCTTCGCGGGGTTCTCCGCGGGGTCCCATTTGGGACGCTCGGTGGTGGCGGCGGCGAGCACTGGCGAAACGGCGGCGGCGGATCCGATCGAGCGGGTGAGTTCCCGGCCCGACTATCTGGTGCTCGTCTACAGCGCCGGGCGGCCCACTCCGGGAGAGAAACTGGCTGGCTTTCCTCCGGTGTTCCTCCTGTCGGCGGCGGCCGACCGCGGAGCGGCCAACGGAACCGCTCAGTTGTTCCTCGAGTTGAACCGGGCCGGAGCGGTGGTGGAAGCGCACTTGTACCAGCGAGGCCGCCATGGGTTCGGAGCGGCGTTCGGAAGCCCGGAGTTCCATCCATGGATGGACGCTCTACGGCATTTTCTGGAACAGGGCGGCTTCCTTCCCAAGCCGGGGGGCCGGCAATGAGGATCGCCATCGGATTGATCGCCGCGGCGCTCGCCGTTGCCGCGGGCCCGGAGAGGGCAAACGACGGGTACGGCGATCTGGTGCTGGTTCCGGCGGGGCCGTTCCGGATGGGCGACAACTTCGGCGACGGCGAGCCTCGCGAGCGTCCGGTCCACACGGTGACGCTCGACGCCTTCTACATCGGCCGGACCGAGGTCACCAACGCCCAGTGGCGGAAGTTCCGCGACGATCCGGGTTACGACGATCCGAAGTTCTGGCCCGGCGGCCGTCCCGCGCCCAAGGATCAAGTCTCCTACTGGACCCAGGCGAACAACCACGGCGGCGGCACGCCTGGCAGCGACGACTATCCTGTGATGGGCATCAATTGGGATTCGGCCACGGCTTACTGTAACTGGGCCAGCGCCAAGACGGGAAAGCGGTACCGGCTGCCCACCGAGGCCGAGTGGGAGAAGGCCGCGCGGGGGACGGATCAGCGGCGTTACCCGTGGGGTAACAAGATCGACAAGTCGCAAGCCAACTTCGTGGGGACGCAGCGGTACGACACGGTGCGGCCCGCGGGCTTCTTCGACGGCAGCCAGCGCGGAGATTTGAAGACGAAGTCGAACGCTTCGCCTTACGGAGCGCTCGACATGGCGGGTAACTTGATGGAGTGGTGCCAGGATTGGTACTCGCGGGAGTACTATTCGGCGTCGCCGGGGAAAAATCCCAAGGGACCCGAGGAGGGCGCGTACCGGGTCGTGCGGGGCGGCTCGTTCTTCCTCGACGCCTTCGACCTGCGGACCTACGCGCGGTCGGCGGCGTGGCCGTCGTTCCTCGCTCACCGGATGATCGGGTTCCGGGTTGCGCGGCAGCCATAGGGCTAGAATAGAAACATGCCCGCCGTACTCGAAGGGACGCCGGTTCAGGCCGGCGTCGGTGCGCTGAAGCGCAAGCACTGGACTCGCGACCAGTGCCAGTCCATGGAAGCGGCCGGAATCCTCGACTACCGGAACTATGAACTGCTCGATGGGGAGTTGGTGCGAATCATGCCGAACCGCCCGAAACACAACGATCCCCAGATGTCGCTGTACGAGTCGTTGGCGGCTGCCGTAGGCCCGGGGCGCGTCCTGGTCGAAGCGTCGGTCGACCTTTCCCCAGAGGACACGCCAACGTACGAGCCGCAACCCGATATCGTGGTGCTGAACGTTCCGAGACAGTCGCTCCGCGGCGCGCCGCGGCGGCCGGAGCATATCGCCCTTCTGGTCGAGGTCTCCGATACGACTCTCGCGTACGACCTCGCCGACAAGGCGTTGCTGTACGCCCGCGCGGAAATCCCCGAGTATTGGGTACTCGATATCAATAATCGCAGGATCGTCGTTCATCGCGATCCAGCCGGGGGCCGGTACCGCGACGTGGCCGCCTACGCGGAGAACGAAGACGCCGCGCCGCTGGCCTGTCCGGAATGCCGCGTCCAGGCCGGCGCGCTGCTATAACCCGGTCTACTGGAAGTAAGGCGAACCGTCGGCGCGGAAGTTGGTTCCGCGTTTCCACGGCTTGGGAGGCATGCTCTTGAAGGCCTCCTCGTTCAACTCGACGCCCCAGCCCGGTTTGTTCGGTATGTCGACGTAGCCGTCCTTCTTCACCATCAGCGGCTCCTTCAACACGACCTTGCTCGCGCCGGAATCGGGAGCGTGATACTCGAGGACGTGGAAGTTCGGCGTGGTCGCGGCGAAGTGGACGTTGACCACCGTCGCGAGCGGACTCATCGGATTGTGCGGCGCCACCTTGATGTACTGGGCTTCCGCCATCGCGGCGATCTTCTTCAGTTCGAGCACGCCGCCGCAGCAGCAGATGTCGGGCTGGACGAAATCGAGCGCCTGCATGTCGATGAGTTGCTTGAACTCGTACTTCATGTAATTGGACTCGCCGCTCGCGAGCGGAATATTCACGTGGTCCGCGAGCTTCTTCATCGCCGTGAAGTTCTCCGGCCGGATCGGCTCCTCGAGCCACATCGGATGATACGGCTCGATCTCCTTCGCCAGCCGCACGGCGCGCTCCACTTCGACGAACTTGGTGTGCACGTCCACGCCGATGTCGATATCGGGACCGACCGCCTCGCGCACGGCGCGCACGCGATCCACGCTGAGGCGCAGCGCCTTGTTGTACGGCATGGCGCCGTCGGCGGCGATTCCCATCTTGAGCGCCGTGTAGCCGTACGTCTCGATCATCCTCCTGGCCGACTCGGCCGCTTCCTGGGCGGTGGCGCCGCCGATGCTCTGATAGACGCGGATCTTGTTGCGCGTTCGCCCGCCGAGCAGCGCCCAAACGGGAACACCCGCCGACTTACCGGCGATATCCCATAGCGCATGCTCGATGCCACTGATCGCCGAATTGATGACCAAACCGCCCGGAAAGCGCGTAGTATTATACATCAGGTCGAACAGGTATTGGATGTTGCGCGGATCCTCGCCCACCAGCCACCGCGCGAAGTCCTCGATCACCTTGACCGTGGCCTCGTCGGGGCCGGCCGAATAGGCCTCGCCGATGCCGAAGATTCCCTGGTCGGTGAGGACCTTGACATAGACCCAGTTACGGCCGCCCGCGCCCACCAGGAAGGTCTTGATCCCTGTGATCTTCATGGCCGGCAGATTGCCGATCCGTCCGCCATCGAGGGGCTGCAGTCCCTTGCTGGAATTGCCGCCCATGCGGCGAGCCGAAGGTTGCTGCGCCATCGCGAGCCCGCCGCCGGCGGCGGCGCCCATCAGGAAATTTCTACGGTTCATCGAATCGCCCTCCTATGCCAAGATATCGGTCACGACGTTGCCCGCCACGTCCGTCAGCCGGTAGTCGCGGCCGCTGTGCCGGTAAGTAAGCCGTTTGTGGTCGAGCCCGAGCGCGTGTAGGACGGTCGCGTGGAGATCGTGAAGATGCACCGGCTTTTCCACCGCCGCGAAGCCGAACTCGTCGGTGGCGCCGTAGGCGAGACCGCCCTTCACGCCGCCGCCCGCCAAGAGATAGGTGAATCCGCGGCTGTTATGGTTACGCCCATTCTGCACGTTGATGCGGCCGGTGGTCTCCACCGACGGCGTGCGGCCGAACTCGCCGCCCACGACGATCAGCGTCTCCTTCAGCAGGCCCGATGCCTTCAGATCCTGGATCAGGGCCGCGATTGGCCGGTCCGCCTGGCGCGCGAGATTGCGATGAACCAGAATGTCGTGGTGGCTGTCCCACGGGATGTCCTCGCCGAAGTAGAGTTGCACCATGCGAACGCCGCGCTCCACCAGGCGCCGCGCCACCAGACAGCCGCGCGCGAAGTCGCCATCGCGCGTCGCCGACCGGATCTTGGTGGCCGTCTCCGGAGGCCGGTCCGGCACGCCGTAGCGGGCGCGCATCGCGGCCGGCTCCCTGCCTACATCGAAGGCGTCGAGCGCCTCGGTTTGCATGCGGAAGGCCGTCTCCATGGCCTGGATGCGCCCTTCGAGGTTTGGATCGGCTCCGCGCCGCGCCATGTCCAGCCGGTCGAGCGCCGCCACCAGATCGAGTTGTTTTCGCTGGTCGGCGGAGCTCATCGAGCGGTTCGTCAAATGCCGGATCATCTTCTCCGGATCGGATTCATCGAGAGGCACGTAGGTGCCCTGGAACGAAGTAGGAAGGAATCCCGAACTCCACAACTCGGGGCCGACATTCGGAGTTCCGGGACACATCGCGATGAAGCCGGGGAGGTTGCGGTTCTCCGTGCCGAGGCCGTAGGTGACCCACGAGCCCATCGACGGGAAGCCGGCGATCAAGCGGCCCGAGTTCATCTGCGTGATGGCCTGCGGATGCGCCGGCAGATCGGTATGCATCGAACGGATCACGCAGATGTCGTCGATGCACTCGGCTGTCTTCGGAAAGAGGCTGCTGACCTCGATTCCGCTTTGACCGTACTTCTTGAACGTGAACGGCGAGCCGAGCAGCGTCGAGTGATTGAGATCCTTCGTCACCTTCGATGTCTTGAAGAACTCGTCCGGGACCTGCTTGCCGTGGAAGCGCGTCAGTTCCGGCTTGGGATCGAAGGTGTCCACCTGCGAGGGGCCGCCGTTGAGGAAGAGGAAGATCACATGCTTGGCCCGAGGCGCGAAGTGCGGCGCGCGTGGCTCCCCGATGGAGGCCGGACCGGCCATCAGATTCGACAGACCGAGCATCCCGAACCCGGTCCCCAATCGCGTCAATGCGTCGCGTCTTGTCATCGGCATTCCTCAATTCACGAACAAAAATTCGTTCGAACTCAACAGCGCCTGAGCATACGGCGCCCAGCGGGCCGGACCGGCCAAGGTGAACACGGCTCCCAGCCTCGCTTCTTCCGCCGATGGAGCGCGGCCGAACACCAGGCGGTAGAGCCGCGCGATCCTCTCCGGCGCCGCTCCCCCGCCCTGCGCCGACCGCTCGGCGAGCGACTGCGCACGGTTGGCGACAAAGCCGCCGTTCAAGAAGTACAGTTGCTGCGGAGGCGTGATCGTCAGAGGCCGCTTCTCGCTGGTCGCGTTCGGATTCGGAAAATCGAATAGCGCGAGCGTGGAGTCCGTCTTGCGGCGGCTCACGAATCCATAGACGGCGCGCCGCCGGTTGGTCTCCTCCGACAGCGGCGAAGCAAAGCCCCCGGGCGTGAAGTCGAGCTCACCGCTCACGGCCAGCAGAGAGTCCCGCAACGCCTCGGCGTCGAGCCTGCGCACGCCGGAGCGCCAGAACAGCCGGTTGTCGGGATCGAGCGATTCGTTGGCCGCCAAACGTTCCGAGCCGGCCCGGTAGGCGGCCGAGAGCATGATCTCGCGATGCATCGCCTTCATGCTCCAACCGCTTTCGACGAAGCGCGCGGCCAGGTAGTCGAGCAGTTCGGGATGGCTGGGACGGTCGCCCATGAAGCCGAAGTCGGACGGCGTCCGAACGATGCCCGCTCCGAAATGATACTGCCAAATCCGATTCAGCATGACGCGCGCGGTGAGTGGATTCCCGGGCGACGCGATGGCGTCCGCCAGTTCCGCGCGGCCGCTGCCCTTGGCGAACGGCTCGCCGTTGGACAGGATGGTGAGGAAGCGCCGCGGGACTTCCTCTCCCAGGTTGTCGTCGCTGCCGCTCACGCGAACCTTTTCGCGCTTCAGCTTGCCGCTGTCCTCGATCGTGTGAAGGAACGGATACGGAGCGGGCAGCCGGGCTTTCACCGAAGCCAGTTCTTCCCGCAGTCTGACGAGGTGCTCTTTCCAGAAGCCGTCGAGCAACCGCTCCACGGTCCCGTCGGATTCATAGAAGCCGCGGTTGGGCCCGTAGTAGAGCAGTCCGTCGTCTTCCTGTTTGAACTGGTTGCCGTAGAAGTCGTTGAAGAACAGATCGCGCCAGAGATAGAAGGAATCGGTCTTCAGGGACACGACTTCGGGGGCCGCGCCCTTCTGCTTCTTAGCGGCCGCCCGGCGGTAGGCGTTCTCCTCGTCCACCGATTTGCGCTCGGCAAGCACGGCGAGAACGCGTTCCTGGAACGCGTCCGCGTCGAACGAGGCCGAGGTCCAATCCTTCAGGTGAGGATGATCCTTGGGCATGTCCGACAGGTACTTCACCCAGCGTTGCAGCGTCTCCTTGTCGTAGCGGCCATCGGCCATCACCGCATCCAGCGTCCGGCGTTGCGACTCCGGCAGTCCCGGCGCCAACACCAGGCGCGCGGCTCGCGCATAGCGCGCGGTTTGCAGCGCCAGCGCCTGCGAGAGCTGCGTCGCCTGCGCGTGGAGCAGGTCGCGAATTTGCGCTTTCTTGTCGTCGACCGCCTTCTGACGCTCCTTGTATTCCTTGACCACTGCCTCGGGCGCGAGCGGATACTCGCCGTCCTTGGTGCTGGTGAAGACGCCGAGCAGAGCGTAGTAGTCGGTGGTGGGGATGGGATCGAACTTGTGGTCGTGGCACTGCGCGCATCCGGTGGTCAGGCCGAGAAAGGCGCGACCGGTGACGTCGACACGGTCGTCCTGGGTGTCGGGCCGCAGGGCGTAGAAGCCGAGCCCCGCGGCATAGCGCAAGCTGTCCCCCATCTGGTCGCCGGCGATTTGGGCCTTGACGAATTTGTCGTAAGGCATGTCGTCGTTGAGCGCCTGAATCACCCAGTCGCGATAGCGGAAGCCGTTCGGATAAGGCGCGTCGACCTCGGACTCCAGCCGGTCGTCGGAGTAGCGGGCGACGTCGAGCCAGTAGCGCGCCCAGCGTTCGCCGTAGCTGGGCGATTGCAGCAAGCGGTCGACGACCTTGTCGAAAGCATCGGGCGCGGCGTCTCTCTCGAAGGCCTCCACGTCGGCCGCGGAGGGCGGCAGTCCGGTGAGATCGTAGTAAGCGCGCCGCAGCAAGGTGCGTTTGTCCGCCGGTTTGGCTGCCACGACTCGCCTGGCCTCGATCTTCGCCATGAGGAACCGGTCGATGGCTGTCTTGGACCACGCGGTGTTTTTCACAACGGGCGGTTCCTGCTTGCGCACCGGCTGGAAGGCCCAGAAGGCCCGCTGGTCGGCGGTGATCGCGTACTTCTTTTTGGCCGACGCCTGGACCGGCTCGGGGAACCACGCCCCCTCCTGGATCCAGCGCGCGATGTCGGCGATGCGGGCGTCGTCCAGCTTGGCCTGCCCCATCGGCATCTTCCGCTTTTCGTCGCGATGCGCGATCAAGCGGACGATCAGACTGTCTTCCGGCTTGCCGGGAATGACGGCGGCTCCCGATTGGCCGCCCTTCAGCAGCCCATCGCGCGTCGACATGTCGAGGCCGGCCATCTTGTTTCCGGCGGAATGGCAAGCGCTGCAGTTGCGCGCGAACACGGGCCGCACGCGAGATTCGAAGAACTCGCGCGAGGCGGTCTCATCCGCGGCGAACGCAGGTCCAGCGGTGAGGGCGGCAAGGCCCAGTGAAATCAGTCGCACGAGTCGGCTCCAGAGATTCTCACCGATCATACCAGCATCGGCTTTCGCGCGGGCTGCTCGCCGGTGAGGCGCGAGGAGCCCGCATCGAGCCGAGGAAGATGCTCCGCACTCGTTCGCTCGAGCCGGCGGGACATAGGTCCCCCCTACTTTTTCATTCCGCCTTTCGCTGTATTGCGCGAACTGTGAATGTCCGCACGGGGCGGGGGCGTGGCTTCGACTCCGTTGCTTCGACCGGCGGGAGCGCGAGAGCTCCACCTGGCGCAACGGTCGCATTTCGTCCAGAGGGCGGCCGAGGGTCACCACGAGCCGGGTCCTTCTCGCAGCCGCGGTGCCGAAGGAGCCGCGCAAGTGGATCTCCCCGCCGCTGTAGTACGATCCGGGAGTGCGCCTTCATTCCCTTCTTCTCGTGCCCGCGGCACTTGCCGCGCAGGCCGCGCCCGATCCAGCCGTCGAAGTCCGCGCGAAGTACACCAAGTACGAGTACCGCGTTCCGATGCGCGATGGAGTGAAGCTGTTCACGTCGGTCTACGCGCCGAAGGATCAATCGCGCAAGTATCCGATGATGATGAGCCGGACTCCGTACAGCGTGCGCCCTTACGGCATCGATCAGTATCGCGCGGCGCTCGGGCCGTCGGATCATTTTCGCAAGGCCGGCTACATCTTCGTCTATCAGGACGTGCGCGGGCGCTACAAGTCCGAGGGGACCTTCGAGCAGATCCGGCCGCGCAACCCGAAGGGCCCCGACGAGACCACCGACGCCTACGACACCGTCGATTGGCTGATCAGGAACATCCAGAACCACAACGGACGCGTGGGCGTGTGGGGGATTTCGTATCCGGGTTTTTACACGTCCACGACGATGATCGACGCGCATCCGGCGATCAAGGCCGTTTCGCCGCAAGCGCCCGTCGGCGATTGGTTCATCGGAGACGACTTCCATCACAACGGCACGTTCTATCTCGCGCACGCGTTCCGCTGGTTTTGGTCGAATAGCCGGACCGGCGCCGATTCCAAGCCGAACGCCGAGCGGATCAACTACGACTATCCGACGCCTGACGGCTACGATCTGTTCCTTTCGATGGGCACGCTCGCCGAGATCAACGAGAGGCTGCTGAAGCACGAAATTCCGTTCTGGAAGGACCTGATGACGCACGGCGTCTACGACGAGTTCTGGAAAGCCCGCAACGTGGTTCAGTACCTGAAGAACATCAAGCCCGCGGTGATGAACGTCGGCGGATGGTTCGACGCCGAGGACCTCTATGGAACCGTCGAGACTTATCGCGGCGTGGAGAAGAACTCGCCGGGTGGGCGAAACATCCTGGTGATGGGGCCGTGGCATCACGGAGGATGGTCGAGCACCGACGGCGCGTCGCTCGGACACATCGACTTCGCCGGCCAGAGCTCCGTGTTCTACCGCGAAAAGATCGAGTTCCCGTTCTTCGAACATCTTCTCAAGGACGCGGCGGACCCGAAGCTGCCGGAGGCCTTCGTCTTCGAGACCGGCCGCAATCAGTGGCGCCAGTTCGACAACTGGCCGCCCGCGCAATCGGCTTCGCGCGAATTCCACCTGGCGGCTGGAAACGCGTTGCGGACCAGCGGGGCCAACGCCGCCGGATTCGACGAGTACGTGAGCGACCCGGCGAGGCCGGCGCCGTACATTGGCGGCATCGCGAACACGATGACGCGCGAACACATGCTCGATGACCAACGCTTCGCCGCCACGCGTCCGGACGTGCTCGTCTATCAGACCGAAGTGCTGGAAAGCGACCTCACCTTCGCTGGTCCGATCGATGTGTCGTTGCAAGTGTCGACCACTGGCACCGACGCCGATTGGGTGGTGAAGCTGATCGATGTCTATCCGCCCGATTATCCCGATCCGAAACCGAACCCAACCGGCGTCCGCATGGGAGGCTTCCAACAACTGGTGCGGGGCGAACCGTTCCGCGGCAAGTTCCGCAATGGCTTCGACAGGCCGGAGCCCTTCACGCCGGGGCAAGTAACAAAGGTCGCCTTCAAGATGCCGGATGTGTTCCACACGTTTCGCCCGGGGCACCGGATCATGGTGCAGGTGCAGAGTTCGTGGTTCCCGCTCACCGACCGGAACCCGCAGAAGTTCGTCGATATCTACACGGCGAAGAAGGAGGATTTCCAGAAGGCTACCCATCGCGTCCATCGCGCGGGCTCGTTCCTGAAGGTCCAGGTGCTGGAGTAGCGTCCGCCGCATCGGTCCGGCCAACTATCGTTTTCCGGAAATCGGCCGATAGAGTCTCGAGCATGGTCCCCCTGAAAGTCCCTGAGAAGTACGCAATCTGGCTCGGAATCGGGATCGGCCTCGTGACGACGCGGTGCGGCGACTGACGGCGGTAACGATGGTCACCAGGAAGCAAGCTCATTTACTCCTGGCGGCGCTCGGAGTCTGCATTGCGTTGCTCGCGGGAGTCGATTCCGCGCGAGACTCGTCACGAAGCACAATGGATTACCTGCTGCCCGCCGCGGTCCTGCTTCTGGTCATCAGTGACCTGATTGCGTACCTGGGCGAGAGTGGAGCCGGTAACAAACGCGAATAAGGCGCCCTTCGCCATGACTTCACTCCCGATTACTCCGGCTAGCAGACGGGCGGGCCGCCCCGACTGAGCCAGCGCCGAGGAGGGGCGGCAGGCTCCGCTTAGTCGAGCGGGCGCGGTGAGTTCCACTGGATCCGCCGTCCTTCGTGTTCGAGCCACGGTTGCGTAAGCCGCCCCGGCATCGCATGCACTTCATCGCGGAGCCACACGGGCAGAGCTCGTTGCGGCCAACCTTCGGCGCCGGGCGGCTCCCGCGTGTTCTTCCGCCGGGAGTTCGCGATCGCTGGTGACGGTTTCCGGTGTTTTCATTGAGTTCTCAGGCTCCAGCGGAAGAAGGCGCGGGCGGCGCGCTCGGATCCTGAATTAGCGGAGGCGCCGGGGACTGTGGATGGTGGGCTAGCAGATCGTCGATCACCCCGCTCAGGCGGACCGCCCCGGCGTGAAGCTCATCGCAACAGTCTCGCGTGCTCCGCGCGGATTCCTTTCAGCGCCGGATCCGCGGCGAGATTTACCAGTTCGCGAGCGCCGGCCCGGTGATCGTAGAGCTCCACTCCCTGACGGCCACCATCCCATTCGGTGTAGCGCCAGCGATCCGTGCGGACGGTGCGTCCGGTGAACTTGATCTCCTTCACCGATTCGGCGCGTTCCTCGCCGCGGCCCACCATCGAATACGCGGCCTTTTTGAATTCGCGAGCCGGATCGTTCAGCACCGCCGTGAAATCCCGGCCGTCGAGGCCAGCGGGCGGCTTCACGCCGCACTGCGCGGCGAGGGACGGATAGAGGTCGATGAGTTCGGTGAGCGCGCGCGTGCTCCGTCCCGCGCCGCGCGCGCCAGGCGCGGCTACCAGCAGCGGCACGCGGCAGGCGCGTTCGAAGAGAGTGCTCTTGTGCCAGAGCCCGCCATGATCGCCGAGATGATAGCCGTGGTCGCCAAGGAAGACGACAACGGTGGACTCCCACAGCTTCAGCCGGTCGAGCGAGTCCAGCACGACACCCACCTGCGCATCCATGAAGCTGGTGACGGCGTAGTAGGCGGCCAAGTGCTCGCGGATCGTCTTCACCGAAAGCGGAGGCGCGGGCGCGTCATGGTTGATGGCGGCGGGCAGTAGCTTATCGTAGTGCGAGGGCGGATCCTCCGGCAGCCGGAGCTCGCCGGGCGGGTAAAGGTCGAAGTAGCGCTTGGGCGCGGAGTACGGCGAATGGGGACGGCGAAAGCCACAGCCGATGAAGAAGGGCTTGCTTTGGCGCGCGCACTGCTCGAGCCAACCCACGGTCTTGCGCGCAACCATGCCATCGGGCGTGTCCTCATCGCGAGTCTTTAGCATCTGCCATGCGAACGAATGGCCGCGCGGACCGGGCGAACGATCCTCGCGCAATACCTGATCCGGCGGAGGGTTCTTGCCGAACTCGCGGAACTCCTCGTCCCAGGAGTGCGGATCCTCGGCGTGCTCCCCGGTATGAAAGATCTTACCTGCGTGCGCGCTGAAGTACCCGTTCTTGCGAAACAGCTCCGGCAGCATCACGGCGTCGCCCAAGTGCCGGCGGGTGGGCGTTTGCAGGGTCCAGACCTTGGTGTTCTCCGGGTTCTTGCCACTGAGGAACGAGGTCCGCGATGGTTGGCACAGCGGGTATTGGCAATAGGCGCGGTCAAAGACGACACCGCGCCGGGCCAGGCGGTCGAGCGCCGGCGTTCGCGCGACGGGATCGCCGTAACAAGCCAGATCGTTGTTCATGTCGTCGGCGACGATGAGCAGAATGTTTCTGCGCGATGGCGCGAGAAAGGGAAGCGAGAGTAAAGAGCGGCGGGTCATCGTGAATCAGAACGTGAAGCGCCCCTGCAACTGTACGGTGCGAGTGCCACCCAAGCCCAGAATACGGCCGAACGTGGGCCGCGTGACATCGGTCTGCGCGCCGCCCAGAACGGGCGTGTTGGTGAGGTTGAACGCCTCGGCGCGAATCTGGGCGCGATAGCGCTCGCCGATCGGGATCGCCTTCGAGAGTCCGGTGTTGAGCCCCCAGGTGGCGGGATCGCGCATGCTGCTCTTGCCGACGTTACCGCCGCGCAGCGGGAGCCCGCTCGCGCGGCCGATGGGCGTCTGAGCGAACGCCGCGGGATTCACCCACTGAAAGCGGTCGCCGCCGCTGGCGTAAACGTTGCCACCCGCGTAGTCGGGCCGGGAAAAATCGAGATTGCTGCGCTGCTCGATGTTCAGCGCCTGTCCGCTGGTTGCGTTAAAGGCTCCGGCCAGTTGCCACCCGCCGGTGAGCCTTTTCAACGCCGGAGTCCACCGGTCGAAGGGGAGTTCATAGACGAAGTCGGCGACGAAGCGATGCGTGGCATCGAAGCGCGTGGGGCCGAGGTCGGCGTCCCATTTGTTCTCGTCCTGCACGCGGATGTCGTTACCCGGCCAGAAGTCGCCGGCATGGATCGCCATCGACTTGCTCCAGGTGTGATGCAGGTTGAAACCGAGTCCGGACGCCGCCCGCTTGCGCAGCGATGTCTGCCAGGAATGGTAGTAGCTGAAGTCGCTTTGGTTGCGCCAGCCGAACTGCAGCGCCTGCGGATAGGGACGGTTGCCGGTTTCACGGTCCGGCAGGTTGAAGTTGTGCGTCGCCGTGATCTTCAGTCCTTTGTTGCCAACGTAACCGGTCTGGAAGCCCCAGTCCTTCGCCAACTGCCGTTGCACGTCGAAGCTCCACTGCAAGCTGTAAGGATCGCGATTGTTCGGGTCGAACACCGTGTAGCCGCGCGGGACGTTGAGTCCGGTCACGATGCGGGCGGCGTCTTCGTTCGACATCGGGTAGCGCAGACCGAAGTTGGTCAGGTCGGAACCCTGAAAGATGTAGCGCGAGGGCACGCGCGGATCGGCGTAGACCAGGCCCGAGAGCGTGCGGAGATTCGGTGGCGCCGTGAACACGCCGAAACCGGAGCGGATCACGGTTTTGTTCTGGGCATCGAGACTGTAGGCAAGACCGGCGCGCGGCATGAAGTTGTTTCTGTCGGCGTTGTAGATGGAATCGGCGGGGCGGAATCGGACGTTCGCGGTGGTGGCCGCCAGCACGCCATCGGGATTGTAGAGGCGCCCGTTGCGCTCCTTGAAGACGGCGAAGTACTCGTAGCGGACGCCCAGATTCAAGATGAGCCGCGTAGTAATCTTGTAGTCGTCCTGGAAGAAGCCGCCCAGTTCCCACGCACGGCCGTGGTAGCGCGGCACGCCGAAGGTGAACGTCACGCGGTTGGCGCGATTGGCCAGGAAGTCGGCCGCGTTGCCGTAGCGGAAGATAGGGACCTCCTCGTTGTAGCGGCCTGGCGTGCGGAACACGTACATGCCGCCGAACTTCATCGCATGACGGCCCATGGTTTTCGAAACGACGTTCTCGGCGCTGGTGGACGAGCCGTTGATGACCAGCGCTTCGCCTTGCGTCGAGAACAAGCCTTGCACTTCGATGGCCGGCAGCCGGCCATTGGTGTGGATCTGGTCGACGCGATCGGTCTGGTTGCGATTGTGGCCGAAGCGCGTTTCGCTGGTCCAGGTGGCCGAGCCATGGATCCAGTTGGCGTTCAGCCCGTTGGTGGCGCCAACGTAGCGGCGCGGATTGTCCATCAGCCGAGGCGTCAGATTCCGCGGAGTGTCGCGGATATAGCGCACGGTGAACGAGTCGCGATCCGTCAAGCGGTAATCGCCCCGGAAGACGAGATGATTGTCGCTGGCGGTGGCCGGACGCTGGCCCTCATAGAGACCGGCATTGGCGTTGTTGGCGATGGGCAGATTCGGTAACGGGAAGAGATCGAGCACGGCCTTCGACGAAGGAATCGCGCGAACGGCCTGATCGCGGAAGGCCGTGGTGGGCGATTGGTCCCGCACGATCTGCCGATTGCTCATCCGGTAGCCTTCGTACGTGAAAAAGTAGAACAGCTTGTCCTTCCGGACCGGCCCGCCGAGCGAGCCGCCGAACTGATTGAAGCGCACGATGGGTTTGGGAGACGAGGCCGCGAGAATCGCGTTCTTCGCGTTCAAAGCGTCATTCTGGAAAAGCTCGAACAGGGAGCCGTGCATCTGGTTGGAGCCGCCGCGGGTGATCACATTGATGTTGGCGGAGAACGTGCGCGCCACTTCGGCCGACATCGCGCCTTTGCCGACGCTGACCTCCTGAATCGCCTCCTGGCTGACCACGCTGATGAAGTTGAAGCCCTGGAACATCGAAGTGGAGGGCGTTTCGGAATCGCTCGAGCCGTCGGTGCCGTCGACGGTCACGGAGTTGCCGCCGCTGGCGAGTCCGTTGAACTGGATGAGACCTTCGCGCGACGGGCGATAGCCATTCTGCAGACCGAGCAACTGCGCGAAATCGCGGCGGGTCTGCGGGAGTTCGGTGAGTTGCAGGCGCGAGAGGCGGTCGTTCTGCGCGGCCGTGGCGTTTTCGATCAGCGGCGTTTCGGAACTCACCGTGACGCTGTCTGTCATGGCGCCCACCTCGAGTTGCACGGGCAGGCGAAGCTGCTGGCCCGCCGAGAGCGTCAGATCCTGAAGTCTGTGGGTCTTGAAGCCTTTCGCCTCGACCTCCATCGTGTAGCCGCCCACGGGGATGAAGCTGGCAACGGCATCGCCCGCCGCGCCGGTAGTGGCCGCCAGCCGCGCGCCGGTGGCCGGATTGGTCAGCGTGACGATCGCGCCGGGAATGGCGGCGCCGGAGGAATCGGTGACCGTGGCGAACAGGGTCGCGGTCGTCCGCTGCGCAGAGGCAAGGGAGGCCCCGAGAAGCAAAATGAGAAGGGAACCCATGATGGTGTCTAACGTACCAGTTCGCGCGTAGCTCAGGGGATCACGACCCCGGCACGAACTGCATCGCATAGAGCTTGGCCCCGCGCAGACGAAACTCCAGTTTTACCACCCGCCCGGCCAGAGCCGAAACGTCCTTCCCCCGCCCCAGCCACTCCACCCGCGCGCGCGGATGATCGCCGTTCAGGTAGACGCAATCGTCCACTGAAAACCCGGGAATCGCGCGCCCGCCTTCATCCAGTATTCCTACCTGCGCATAACCCACCGCGCCGGTGTCGATGTTCAACTCGAGCTGCTTGCCCGTGAACTTCAAGGGACGGGTGACCAGCCGTCCGCCACCGTAGGCGCCTTCGGCGGCCACGAAGCCATCCAGCCGCTGCACATAGCGATAGAGCGGCGCGGGCTTCTCCTTCGTGAACGGTGAATGATAGCCGGTGCCGCTCCCCCCGTGACCGCCGGCGTACTGCCAGATCTCGTCGCCGCGCCGGATGAGTCCGAAAGCCGCCAGCAGCATGACTTCCTTGCCTTGCGCCGGGATGTAGGCGGGCCGCGGGAAACGCCGCCACGACAAGCCATCGCGGCTGACCGCTACCTGCGTTTCGATGACTCCCGATCCCGCCTTGCGCTCCGGCGCGCCCAGGATCCGGCGCTGCTTCGGGCCGTCTTCCCAGTAGTGGAAATACATCGCCGGAAACGCCAGGTAGGCGTCGGGCGCCAACGGATACTTCAGCGCCTTGGTGACGTAGATGTCGGTCCCGGGCGGATCCAGCGCGGGATCGGGCGCCATCGCCAGGGGCAGTTCGAGGCCGAAGCCGCCCGGGCTGAGCGGACCGTTGTCGAGGTACCACGGGTCCAGTTCGGCGTGCTGCACGGGGAGACGGCTGGCCAGCGTCTGGGCGCGCGTCACGCGCCGGACCGGCCACGGCTCGAGCAGGTTCTTCACCTCAGAGAGCACGAAACGGCGCTCGGTGGCGCCGCCCTGCGTCATGCCGTAGTCCGAACGGTGATGCGCCACGTAGAGCTGGCGCTGGTCGTCGTAGTAAAGGCTCGACTGCGACCCCGCGCCGAACGGCAGCGCGGCGGTCTCATGCGGGGTGAACGTGTTCCCATCCGCCGAGCCATAGACGAAGATCGAGCGCCGCCGCGTCCCGCTGAGGTACTTGTAGCGGGCCTCAGGCGGCGCGTTCGGATCGCGGATCACCACTCCGAGCCCGACCGGCGCCGCGATCGCGGCATTGCGATGGCCCTTCACCTCGCGGCCCAGATCGGGCCGCTCCCAATGCACTCCGTCGCGCGACGTCATCAAGAGGAGAATGTCATCGGTCCCGCGGTAGTAAAGGCGCAGAAGCCCCTCGTCGTCCTCGATGACGCAGAGATGGCCGCGCACTTCGTCCGCCACCTTCTCCATGCGCTTCGGCGGCTGCGGCGCGAAGTGGACATTCTCCACGCGCTCGGCCAGCGCATCGTCGAGGAACAGATGCTTGCGCCCGCCAAGGTCGATCACGCGGGCCGGAGGCGCGAAAAGCAACGGCGGACCTTTCACGAGTTCCGGGCTCGGCCGCCGCGTCCCGTAGGTCAGGGAAAGGCTGCCCGGCGGCGTGAACGGGCCGGTGTAAACCAGGCCCGCGCTGACCCGCATCTCATCCAGGCGGCCCGCCAGCGGATGCTCGAAGCGGCCGTCGCGCCCAATCGTGAGATAGGCCTCGCCGCCGCGTTCGAAGGCTCGCATCGTGACGCTCGCGGGCGGCCCTTGCGCGCGTCCATCGACGTAGAGACCGATGTTCTTTGCGGCCGCGTGATGCACCAGGGCGACGTGTTGCCAAGCTCCGCGCGCGAGCTGGGCCGGAAGGCGCACGCTGGCGCCGCCGTTTTGGAGAACGAAACCGCCGGCCGCCAGACTCAACCGGGTGAGTTCGGCGTTCTCGCCGCGCGGCCCCCGGCCCACCTCATAGATGACGCCCTCGCCCTCCGGACGGAGCCAGAACTCGAGCGTCCAATCGAACGAGCCGAGATTCAACTTGCCCCCGCCGATGTTCGGGAATCCGCCACTGCGCAGATGCTTCTCGCCGCTGGTGAGCAGCGCGGCGAAGGTCGCGTTTTGCCACCAGAGCGGCTGCATCGTGCGGCCGGGCGGAACCGGCAAAGGCGTCAGGCCGAAGAGCTTCGCCTGCGCCGAGTCCGGCTTGATGGCCTTGCCCCTCATCTCGAGCGGAGCCGGCGCCATAGGCTCGAGCGCGTTGCCGAAGCGGCCCTCCACCAGTCGAGCGCCGCGGCCGAGCACGAGGACGTTCTCACCGGTCGCCGCGTCGTTCAGCAGAGAGCTCGGGTAGAGTTCCCGCTGCTCGTCGAAGAGCCAGAGAGCAACGGTGTCCGCCGCCGCCAACGGCAGCAGCAGGATCGTGATCGCGAAGAGGAGGCGCATTCGCTGACCCTCGATATTATCACCGGAGCCGCGAAGATCCACCGGCGGCTCTCAATACAGCAGGAATCGTCCGCGGCGCTCCAGAAACGGCGCGAGTTCGTCCTGCAGCCGCTGCAGGATCGCGCGAGGCTCGGCCTTCCCGGCGAGCTGATCCACCAGCGCCTGGCTCCCGATCAGCTTGAGATTGGCGCTGAACGCGATCTTCTCCGGATGCAGCGCCTCCAGGGCCGACGCCAGTTCCACTCCGAGTTGCACCGGAGAGAACACCTCGCGCTGGGTGATCACGAACCGCACGCCTTCCACGTTCTGGCCCACCAGGTTCGACGACTCCGGCTTGAACTTCACCGGATACACGCGCAGTCCCGGAATCGCGCGCCCGTTGAGATACGCCGCCAGCCGCCGGCCGTCGATCCAATCGGCGCCGATGTGCTCGAACGGCGTCTCCGTGCCGCGGCCCACCGAGTAGTTCCGCGAGTATTCGAGCATTCCGATGCCCGGGTACAGCAGCGCGGCGGCGAGGCTTCGCATGTTCGGCGACGGATTCACCCAGGCCAGCCCGGTCGAATCCCACCAGTCGCCGCGCTGCCAGCCTTCCAGCTTCACCACTTCGAGTTTGGCTCCCCACGACTTCTCGGCGTTCGCCATCGTCGCGATCTCGCCGAGCGTCATCCCGTGGCGCAGCGGCAACGAGTAGCAGCCCACGAAGCTCATCGCGGCGGGATCGATCATCGGACCCTCCACGCGGGAACCGGTCACCGGATTCGGGCGGTCCAGCACCAGCACGGGCACGCCCACCTTGCCCGCCACTTCCACCGCGTTGAGCAGCGTGCACATATAGGTATAGAAGCGCGCGCCGATGTCCTGAATGTCGAACACGACGACGTCGAGGTCCTTCAGAGCCTGCTCGGAAGGCTTGCGATCCTTGCCGCGGTAGAGGCTGTAAATGGGCACGCCTGTCGCTTCGTCCTTGGTGTCGCCTACGTTCTCGTGATCCTCTTTGCCGGCGATTCCATGCTCGGGCGAAAAGATCGCCGCCGGCCGAACGCCCGCGGCCACCAGGAGATCGATGTTGCGCTTCCCGTCCCGGCTGAGCCCCGTGTGATTGGTGATCAGCCCCACGCGCTTGCCTTGTAGCCGGGCGAACTTCTCCGCTTGCAGCACATCGAGCCCGGTGGACACCGATCCGGTCCTCGCCGCGGCGCGCGCCACGCCCACCATTGCTTCGTTGTAGCCGGTGAGCGCAAGGCCAGGCTTGGAGATGCCCACATGCGCCGCCACAATGGTTGCCACCTTGGAGCGCAACGCCGTTATTGGCGGTTTGCGCACCGGGTGGACGCTGTTGGCGAGCAGGATCGCGTAGGTGCGGCTCACCGGATCGATCCACAGCGACGTGCCGGTGAAACCCGTATGGCCGAACGATCCCAACGGGAACAGTTCGCCCCGGTTGGCCGAGAACGGCGAATCGATGTCCCATCCCAGTCCGCGAATCACCGTGTGATGCGGCGGCGACGCCGGTTCGGTGAACTTGCGCACGGTCGCGGCCTGGAACACGCGCTTGCCGTCGATCTCGCCGCCGCCCAGGATCAGGCGCGCGAACCGCGACAGGTCCGCCGCCGTGGTGAACATGCCCGCGTGGCCGGCCACGCCTTCCATGAATCGCGTGGTCTCGTCGTGCACCGTGCCGCGCAACGGCGTCCTGGTTCCTTCCTCGTATTCGGTGGGCGCGATGCGGGAGCGCAACGCGGCGGGCGGCTTGTAGCGGGTCTCCATCATTCCGGCCGGAACCCAGACCTCGTCCGAGACGAACTCGGGCAGCGGCTTGCCGCTCACCGCGCGCACGATCTCGCCGAGCAGAATGAAGTTGATATCCGAATAGATGAAACGCTCGCCGGGAGCGGCCACCGGGTTGTCGATCAGCGCCTTCTCGATGCCGGTCTCGTAGCCGCTCCACGCGGGCTTCAAATCCAGATCGGGGCGCAGCCCGGAGAAGTGCGTCAGCAGGTGGCGCAACGTGATGTCGCTCTTGCCGCCCTGGAACTTTGGCAGATACGCGGTGACGGGATCGTTCACACGGACGCGCCCTTGTTCGAACAGGCGCATGATCGCCGATGTAGTCGAAACGACCTTGGTGAGCGACGCCGCGTCGAAAATCGTGTCCACGGTCATCGGCTCGCGGGCGGGCACAAGGACCCTGGAGCCATAGGCGGCTCGGTGCAGCACCTTGCCGGGCTGCCCGGCCATCGCCACCGCGCCGGGACTCTTGCGGGCGGCGACAGCCTCCGCCACCGCGCGGCCGATATCGGCCGAGCCCGCGAATCGTTCCTGGGAGAAAGCCGCGGCCGCCGCCGCCAACAACCCGGCCAGCCTCATGCCAGTCTCTTCGCGAGCGCCTCGAGCGTGCCGGCCAAATCGACGTCCATTTGCGAAATGCCGCCCGCGTCATGGGTGGTCAGGTCCACCGTCACGCGATTCCACACGTTGCACCATTCGGGATGGTGGTTCATCTTCTCGATCGCTATCGCGGCGGTGGCCATGAAGCCGAAAGCGTGGATGAAGTCGGCGAACTTGTATTGCCGGTGGAGCTTGCCGTTCTCCACCGTCCAGCCCGGCAGGTTCGACAAAGCGGCCGAGATTTGTTCCGGTGTCAGTTTTTCCATGGTTCCACTTTACCCGAAGCCGCGTCAGACCCTTCCATACACGGGGATCAGAGCGCCTGTGACATCGCGGCCGGCGTCCGAGCACAACCACACCAGAAGCGACGCGATCGATTCGGGCGCGACCCACTTCGCGATCTCCCCTTCGCTCGCGGCGCCGCGGCCGGCGGGCGTATCGATGACGCTCGGCAGCACCGCGTTGACCGTGACGCCGGAGCCTTTGCACTCGGCCGCCGCGGTGCGCACCAGCGCCATCAGCGCGGACTTGGAAGCGTTGTACGCCGCCATCCCAGCCGCCGCGTCCGCCGCGCCCTTCGATCCGATCATGGCCACACGGCCGGAGCCGCGGGCCTTCATTCCCGGCAGAACCACGCGCAGCATGCGGACGGCGGGCCAGAAGTTGAGATCCATCATCTTGGTCCATCCATCGGCCGCGGTGTCCTCCACCGCCGTACCCGCGGCGAACCCGCCCACCAGATGGACCAGTGCGTCGATTTGGCCGAAGCCGTCCAGCGCGGCTTGGACCACGCTCGCGCACCCGGCATCGGTGGAGAGATCCGCCGATACGGCGAGCACACCCGGAGGCATGGAGCGCCAGTTCGACGACACCGCGACCACGCTCGCGCCCGAGTCGACGAAGGCCTTCGTGACGGTTTGTCCCAGCCCGCCGCTCGCGCCGGTGATGATTACTACCATGCGACCAGTTTGGCATGGCTTCCCAAACGGCGCGATGATAGTGAGATGTCGCAGCCGCTGCCCCGCATCCGGATGGACCTCGACTTCATGCCAAGTCCGGACCCGGAGCGGCCCGGGCTGTTCATGCGCGATCCCCACCAATACACCGACGCGCAGCTCATCGTCCCTCCGTTCCTGGTGCCCGCGCTCGAGATGTTCGACGGCGTGACCACGGATCTGGACCTGAAGCAGTGGCTGGTTCAGTCGAGCGGGCGGCTCGACGTGTCCGATATCCAGACGCAGTTGACAGAGGCGCTCAGCGCCGCCGGATTCCTCGAGAACGAGGTCTTCGAGGAAATGCGCGACCAAGTCCATCAGGCGTTCGCCGAGGCTCCCTTGCGGATCGCCGCGCACGCTGGCGGAGCCTACCCGGATTCGGCGGACGAGATTCGCGAGGTGTTCGGCGAGCGCTTCCAGGCTCTGGCGCCACCGCGCGATCCGTCGCCCGGCCTGATCGGAATCGCGGCGCCGCACGTGAGCCCGTTCGGCGGCTGGGAGTCGTATTGCGACGCCTACCGGGCGCTGGGGCCGGACGTGAAAGACAAGACCTTCGTCATCCTCGGCACCTCGCACTACGGGGAGCCGGAGAAGTTCGGTCTCACCCGCAAGCCGTTTCTGACGCCGTTCGGCGAGACCGCGGTGGATCTGGCGGCGATCGAGGAACTCGCGGCGGCGGCGCCGGACGCGACGATCATGGAAGACTACTGCCACGCCACCGAGCACACCATCGAGTTTCAGGTCGCGTTTCTGCAGTATCTCTACGGACCGGGCATCCGCATCGCGCCCGTGCTTTGCGGTCCCTTCGCGCGCAGCCTGTACGAAGGGGGCCTGCCGGAAGACGACGAAGGCGTCCGGCGGTTCCTCGACGCGCTCGGCGAACTGCACGCCCGGCGCAAGAGCGAGATCGTGTGGGTGCTCGGCGTGGACATGGCGCACATGGGAGCGCGTTATCAGGATCGCTTCCCCGCCATGGCGCATCAGGGCGAAATGCTGAGCGTCTCGGCCCGGGACAAGGACCGCATCGCGTCGATCGAGAAGGGCGACGCGCGCGGATTCTGGGAACAGGTGCAGCCTCGCAACGACGATCTCAAGTGGTGCGGAGCGTCGCCGTTCTACACGTTTCTCAAAGCCGTTCCGGAAGCTCGCGCCAGGATGCTGCGATACCAGCACTGGCAGATCGATCCGCAAAGCGTGGTCAGCTTCGCGGCCATGGAATTCACGCAGTAAAGATGCCACCGCGCGTCGTCGAACCGGAGTTGCTGGACTCGGCGCCGGACGCGGAAGCGGGCGCCAGCCTGCGCGACTTGGCGCGCATCAACCGCTGGCTCGGCGGACACTCCGCATCGTTGCGCGAGATCGCCGATGCCCGCCAGGGCCGCGACGAGTTCTCCGTGCTCGACGTGGGCGCGGCGTCCGGCGATCACGCGCGGGCAATCCAGACCCGCTTCGCGAAGGCGCGAGTGGTGTCGCTGGATCTGTCGGCGCGCAATCTGGCCGCCGCGCCCCATCCGCGCGTCCGCGCCGACGCCTTCCGCCTCCCTTTCGCCGATGGCGCGTTCGATCTGGTGTGCTGCAACCTGTTCCTGCATCACTTCGGGGATCTCGAGATTCCGGCGTTATTGCGGGAGTTCGCGCGCGTGGCGCGCAACGCGGTGATCGTCAACGACCTGGAGCGGCATTGGCTCGCGTGGCGGTTCCTGCCGGCGACGCGGTGGCTGTTCGGGTGGAACCGCATCACTCTGCACGACGGCCCTGTCTCCGTCCGCGCCGGATTCCAGCCTGAGGAGTTGGCGGCCTACGCGGTGTCGGCGGGGCTGCGGCCCACGCGGATACGGCGCGTTCTCCCGTGGTTCCGCATCGCGATGGTGATCGCGGTGGGGCTGCTCGGCGGCTGCTCGCGCCGCTACAAGATGGAGGGCATGGTGCTCGAAGTCGACCGCGCGGCACGGTCGATGGTGGTCTCCCATCGCGCCGTTCCGGGCTTGATGCCCGCGATGGCGATGCCGTTTCGGGCAGCCCGCGCCGCGGAACTGGATGACGTCGAACCCGGTTCGCGCGTCGCATTCGATCTGGTGCGCCGCCAACGGAGTTCCCAAGCGCGCGGCATCCGCGTATTGGACACGCTCGCGGCGGACGGCTTCCGTTTTCCCGTCCCCGCCGGACGAGCGAAGCCCGGCGATCTCGTGCCCGATTTCAGCCTCACCGCCGAGGACGGATCGCAGGTGAGATTGTCGGACTACCGGGGCCGTTTGGTGGCGATCAACTTCATCTACACTCGCTGTCCACTGCCAGAGGTCTGCCCACGGCTATCGGCCGTTTTCGCGTCCCTGCAACGGCGCTTTCGAGACTCGATTCCGGCCAGGCTGGCGTTGCTGTCGATCACTCTCGATCCGTCTCACGACACGCCGCCAGTGCTCGCCGCCTACGCGCGGTCGGTGCGCGCCGATCCAGCGGGGTGGCGTTTCCTGACCGGCGACGTGGCGCCGGTGGCGCGCACCTACGGGCTGTCGTATTGGGCGGAGGCAGGGATGATCGTGCACAACTCGTCCACTCCGCTGATCGGACCGGACGGACGGCTGATCGCCATGGCGGCGGGTTCGACGTTCCGCCTCGAGCAGATGGCCGATCTCATCCGCCACAATCTGCGATAACGCTATTTCAATTCGCGGATCTTGATTTCGCGGAACATCATGGTGCTGAAGCGGTCGTGGAGTTGCAGCCCGATGGGACCGGTCTTCGGGCGGGCCGGATCTCCGGCGTGGCTCGCCACGGCGTGGCCGTTCAGCTTCACTCGAATGCCGGAGGCGCGGGATTCGATGTCGAGCGCGTTCCAGTCGTTCTCTTTCTCGTGGCCGAACTCGGCGGGCGCGAACAGGTAGATGCTGCCGCTCGGGTACTTCGTCTTGATGCCGTTGTAGATCTGGATTTCGTAGCCCCAATGCGCGGGCGTCTTGTCATAGTCGGGTTCGGGCGCGATGGCGTATTTGCCGCGCGTGGAATCGCGGAGCGAGATGCCGCTGTTGCCGCCCTTGGCGCTGAGGTATTCGACGTGCAAGTCGAAGTCCGCGAACTCCGCCTTGGTGTATAACCACGACTGCGTTTGCCGCCACTGCAGGTACTGCTTGTCCGTCAGTTGCACCGGCCACGGCCCGAATGGCGCCTTGGGGCCGGACACCGCCTGCGCGATCAGCGTGCCGCCCGCGAGCACGTTCCACATGCCGTCGCCCTTGACCTCCCAGCCCTCGAGATCGCGGCCGTTGAACAGCGGTCTCCAGCTCTGGGCGAAGGCCGCAGCGGCGAACAGCGACAGGACGGCTATGCGTTTCATGACCTGTCAGTGTACACTGTCAAAGCGGATTGGGGGCCAAGCCAACGTCCGATCCGCCCAAAGGAGCATCCCCATGAACCGGCGCATCGCGACTCTGTTCGCAGCGCTCGCAGCCGCTTTCGCGCTTTTCGCGCAGGATCCGCTCAGCGACGAAGCCAGCCAGTCCTGGAAACGGACCAAGGGCAACCTCATCGGCGCCGCCGGGAAGATGGCGGAAGACGGCTACGACTACAAACCCTCGCCCGAGAGCCAGAGCTTCCGCGTGCTGGTCGCGCATACGGCCGACTCGGCGATGGGCGTTTGTTCGGGCTACAACGGCGAGCGCAAACAGCTCGGCGCGGCATCCAAGACATCCAAGGCCGATCTCGTCGAGGCGCTGAAAACGGCGATGAGCGAATGCGACACCGCCTACGCGGCCCTCACCGACGCAAAGGCCACGGAGATGATCGAAGGCCGGGGTGGCCAGCGTTCGCGGCTCGGCACGCTGTGGGGCAACACGGTCCACATGGAGCACGAGTACGCGCGGATGGCCGTGCATCTTAGGTCCAAGGGCGTGGTTCCACCGTCGAGCGAAGGCCGCGGCGGAATGCGGAAGAAGCGGAAGTAAAGGCCGCCGGGCCACGCCGGCGCCGTTGCCGCGCGGCCCGTTTCGAATGAAGATCACCGATGTCCGCGTCACGCTGCTGACCGGACCCTGCACCAACGACCGATTTCTGCGCGAAGCCCGTAAGAGGCGTAGCGCCGCGTTCATCGAAGTCCTGACCGATTCGCCGCTCACCGGCATCGGCGAAACCTACGCTGGCTACTTCTTCCCGGAAGGCGTCCCGCCCATCGTCGACTTCTTCCGCCCGATCCTGATCGGGCAAACGACGGACGACATTCCGGCGCTGTGGTCGCGCATGTATCAATGCGGCAACTTCTGGTGCCGCGTGGGATTGGGCGCGGCGGTTCTAACAGGCATCGAAGCCGCCTTGTGGGATCTGAAGGGGAAGATCGAGAACAAGCCGGTGCACGAATTGCTCGGGGGGAGCAAGCACGACAGCCTTCCCGCCTACGCGACCGGCGGCCCTTCCAACTATCCGCTCGATAGATTGGCGGAGAAAATCGACTACTACCTGTCGCTCGGCTTCGACGGCTTCAAGATCGGCGTGGGTTCGTTCTCGGCCGAAGCCGGTTGGTACATGCCGATGGGCGCCGAAGCCGCGGACTTCGAAGGCGCCAAGCTCGACTTCGTGCGCCGCCACGCGGGCAGTGGCGTTCGCGTGATGCTGGACGGACACATGGGGAACAGCCCCGGCGCGACATGGAGCCTCGACACCGCGCTGGCGGTCGCCCACGCGATCGAGCCCTACGATCCGTTCTTCTTCGAGGAGCCCCTCCACTACACCGATCCTTGGGGCTACGAGGAACTATGCCGCGCGACCCCCGTGCCCATCGCCGGCGGCGAGTGCCTGACCGCGATGTACGAATGGCGCGTGTTCGCCGAACGCGACGCGTTCGACATCGGGCAGCCCGATGCCTCGGTCACGGGCGGGCTCGGCGAGTTCATGAACGTGGCGCGGATGCTCGAATCGCGGGGACGCCGCATCGCCACGCATGCTTGGGGCGCCGGTGGATCGCTAATGCAGAACGTGCATTGCGGGTTCGCCGCCGCCAACACCTGCATTCTCGAGGTGGCGCCCGATTACGCGGGGCTGCACGCCGATATCATGGACGGATCGTTCGTCATGCGCGGCGGCCGGGTGCTGCCGCCGGATCGCCCGGGTCTCGGCATCTTGCTGACGGACGAGATCCGGGCCAAATACCCGTTCGTCCCCGGCAGCGGCGAGTTCAACAGCGTGCCGGGCAAGATCCTGACGGACTGAAGCGAATGAGGCTGCTGATCGACTTGCCAGTATTCGAACCGGCGCTGGCCCGGCTACGCGCGATCCCGGACATCGCGATCGATTTCGCGGATCCGCCCGAAGAGCGCCGCCGCCCGCTTCCGTTGGAACTGGTGCGCGAGGCGGAAGCCTTGCTGTGCACGTTCCCGCCGGAGAACCTCGGCGACATGCGCGCTCTGCGATGGCTGCAGGTCTCGTCGGCGGGCTATTCGCAGTTGTTCGGGCTGAACTTAGCCGGGCGTGGCGTGCGCGCGGCAAACGGACGTGGCGTATTCGACGCGCCCATCGGCGAGTGGGTGGCGTCGATGATGGTCAACCTCGCGCGCGACCTGCGCGGCATGATCCGCAATCAGGACGCGGCGGTGTGGGACCGCTCCGCTCGCTTCCAGCGCGAGATTCGCGGACTCACGGTGGGCATATGGGGATACGGCGGGATCGGACGCGAGACGGCGCGGCTGGCGAAGGGATTCGGCATGCGCGTGCACGTGCTGTCGCGCAGGCCGCCGGGTCCGGCGGGCGATGTCTATCGTGTGCCGGGAACAGGCGATCCGGATGGGACGTTGCCAGATCGGACGTTCGCTGAACCGGAGCGGGTCGCGTTCCTCGGCGGGCTGGACTTTCTGGTGCTGGCGATGCCGCTTACCAAGCTCACCGAAGGCATCGTGGGCGAGGACGACCTGCGCGCGCTACAACCCCATGCGTTCGTATTGAACCCGGCGCGCGGACCTTTGATCCGTGAGGACGCGCTGCTGCGCGCGTTGCGGGAGGGCTGGATTCAAGGCGCGGCGGCCGATACGCACTATCGCTACCCGATGCCGCCGGATCATCCGCTGTGGAGCTTCCCGAACGTGATCTTCACGCCGCACATCTCGGGATCGGCCCTGAGTCCCAAGTTCCTCGAACGAACCTG
The DNA here is from genome assembly GCA_005808475.1 of Acidobacteriota bacterium. Taxonomy (GTDB): domain Bacteria; phylum Acidobacteriota; class Terriglobia; order Bryobacterales; family Bryobacteraceae; genus SYLY01. Next base: position 10,439 of record SYLY01000085.1, on the reverse strand, counting down.
GGACATCTTCGTCGAAAACGTCGAACGATGGAGCGCCGGAAGGCCGTTGCTCAACGAACTGAGCGGGCCGCAACTGGAGGGCGCATGAGGCTGGCCGGGCTTCTCCTCGCCGCGCTGCCGGCTCACGCGGCCGATCCCACGATCCTTGCCACGCCCGGCGGGATCCGGCTCGGCGTCATGGGTCCCAAACCGGCCGCGCCCGCGCCCACCGTGTTCTTCCTCGGCGGCGACATCGTGGACAGTCTCGGGCAGCAGCGCTTTCGCGACGGGCAGGCGGCGCTCGGATCGAATGTGCTGGCGGTATCGATCGACCTGCCGGGGCACGGAGCGGACCAGCGCCCCGGCGAGCCAGGTTCGCTGAAGACGTGGCGCGTGAGACTCGAGGCCGGCGAGGACATCGCCGCCCACACGGCTCGCAGGGCCGGCGCGGTGCTCGACTGGTTGATCCAGGAGCGCTAGACCGATCCCCGGCGCGTCGCCGTGTTCGGAACCTCGCGCGGTGGATACATGGCGCTGCACTTCGCCGCCGCCGATCCGCGCGTGGGCGCGGTGGCCGCGTTCGCGCCGGTGACCGACCTGCTGCAACTCTCCGAGTTCGCGGGGATGCCGGACGATCATCGCGCCCGCGCGATCGCCACTCACCGCATAGCGGACAAGCTGGTGGACCGCCCCCTGTGGATGACGATCGGCGCGGCGGACCATCGGGTGTCGACGGATCGCGCCATCGAGTTCCTGCGAAGGCTCGGCGAACACGCCGAGGCTCGCGGACGGCTTCCCATGGCGGAACTGCACATCGTGGCGTCGGAAGGCCACACGATCCCCGATAGCAGCTATCCGGAAGCCGCGCGATGGCTGCTCCGCCAGTGGTGAAAACTTAGCGCGAGCGCTTCTCGAGCCAGGCGAACATCGGGTCGTAGAGCACTTCGTGGCCGCCTTCGAACAGTGTCACGCGCGTGGGTCCGGCCTCGCGGCGGAACAGCACGGCTTTCGGATAGGATGCATCGGAGGGCGGTGGGCCGAGCTCCTCCGGAACCTTCTCCTTGTCCGTCATGAAGACGATGGCCGCTTCGGGAATCGCCTGGCCGAACTTCTCGTTGGCGCGAGCCAGTTCGTTGAACGCCTGCAGCGAGTGACGAACCGGCACCGAGCCCGCGTGGCCATCGTGGATGCCCGCCGAGATTTCGATGGAAACGCCGGGGATCCGCCCCAGCCAGAACAGCGGCGAGCGGCGCCGGTACTCCTCGAGGCGCGACATGCCGGGCGGACCGCCGAATACCTTCTCGAGATCGTCCGCGTACTTGCGCTTGGCCTTTACGCTGTCGCCGTGCCAGGCCGCCAGATCGCTGATCGGCACCCACGCCGACACGGCGGTCCACGCCTTCGGATGCCGCGCCGCCATCAGAAGCGACATGTAGCCGCCGCCCGACCCGCCGGCCAGATAGACGCGGGAGTCGTCCACGCGCACCTGCTTCTTCGCCCATGCGAGAGCGTCCATGACATCGGATACGGCGGCGTCCGATCCACCGGCTTCGGGCCGCAAGTTGGGACCGCGGAAGTCCGGGAAGACCATCGCCCAGCCGCGCGCGGCGCAACGCGATGCGTAGTCGTTGGCGTCCTTCTGCTTGTAATCGCCGCTCCAGCTATGGAGCGCGACGAGCAGGGGAACCGGACCGGACCCGCCGGGATCGAACCACATCGCCTTTTGCGCGGGACCGCCCGCCGAGGCCGGAATCTCCACTTCGCGCAGGTCTTGGGCCGCGGCCGCGAGGACCGCCAGACACAGGATCGAGAGCCGCATGGGTGGCAGTTTAGCGCGGCGGCGCATGTTAAGATTCGGGCATGGTTGCCGCCACGGCTGTCGCGTTAGAGGAATACCTCGCCACGCACTTCGAGCACGACGCCGAGTGGGTGGACGGGGAGGTCATCCAGAGACCCATGCCAACGATGTCGCATGCGGAAACCCAGGGCCGTTTGTTCGAGTTGACGCCCCGGCAATTCGGGGGCTCGCCGGTACGCCGGGGAGTGGAGCTGAGGGTAAACACCGGCGATCGCTATCGTGTGATCGACTTCGCCGCCTACGCGGGAGACTGGCCCGGAGACGTGCCCACCACTCCCCCGTTGATCGCCGCCGAGGTGCTCTCCGAGGACGAGTCCATGTCGAAGCTGGTGGACAAGTTGGAAGAATACCGGACATGGGGCGTCCGCCACTGTTGGGTGCTCGATCCGATCCACCGCCAACTGTACTTCTACGACAACGCGCTTCGGCCTGCCACGGTCCTCTCGGCGCCCGAGATCGGCCTCGAAATCGGCGCGGCCGCTATCTGGGAGGCGTGTTAAGATTCGGGCATGGTTGCCGCCACGGCTGTCGCGTTAGAGGAATACCTCGCCACGCAGTTCGAGCACGACGCCGAGTGGGTGGACGGGGAGGTCATCGAGAGACCCACGCCGACGATGTCGCACGGCCGAACACAGGGCCAATTGTGCAGGCTGACGCCGGACCGTTTCGGAGGCATCAGTGTCCACGGCGCCGTGGAACTCAGAGTCAAGGTGGGCGATCGCTATCGCGTCATCGACTTCGCCGCCTACGCGGGAGACTGGCCGGGTGAACTCCCCACCGCTCCCCCCTTGATTGCCGCCGAGGTGCTCTCCGAGGACGAGTCCATGTCGAAGCTGGTGGACAAGCTGGAGGAATACCGCCAATGGGGTGTCCGCCACTGTTGGGTGCTCGATCCGATCCACCGGCATCTTTACGTCTACGATGGCGCGCTTCAGGCGGTGACGGTGCTTTCCGCGCCGGAGATCGGCCTCGAAGCCGGCGCCGCCGCGATTTGGGAGCCGTAGCCCGCCCACCGGCCTCGAGCGTTTCGCTTCCATCGCGCGTCGTATCATGGTAGACACGCTCATGAGGACCTTTTACATCGAGACGTTCGGCTGCCAGATGAACGTCCACGATTCGGAGAAAGTCATCGGCACTCTCGTCGAAAAGGGGTACTCGCGCGTCGAAGAGCCCGCCGACGCGGAGCTCATCCTGTACAACACGTGCAGCATCCGCGACAAGGCCGAACAGAAGGTTTTCAGCCGCCTCCAACAGTTCAAGAAAGAGGCGGGTAAAGGCAAGACGTTCGGCGTGCTGGGCTGCGTGGCGCAGCAGGAAGGCGAGAAGATTTTCGAGCGGGCGCCGCATGTGAGTCTGGTCTGCGGTTCGGCGAGCTACACCAAGCTGCCGCAACTGCTGGTGCAACTGGAAGCCGGTGGAAAGCGCGTCACCGGTTTGAGTCTCGATACGGACGAGACGTTCGAAACGCCATACACGCGCCGCGATTCGCCGCATCGCGCCTACATCACGATCATCGAAGGCTGCGACAAGAGTTGCGCCTACTGCGTGGTTCCGTTCACGCGCGGACCCGAACGCAGCCGCACCGCCGCCGGCATCCTCGCGGAAGCGCGGGAACTGGCCGACATGGGCTACACCGAAATCCAACTGCTAGGCCAGAACGTGAACAGCTACCGCGATCCTTCGGACGCGAGCCAGGATTTCGCGGCGCTGCTCCGCGCCATCGGCCGCGTGCCCGGCTTGAAGCGCGTGCGCTTCACCACCTCGCACCCGCGCGATTTCGTCAAACCGATCATCGACGCAATCGACGAGAATCCGGTGCTGTGCAATCACGTCCATCTTCCCGTGCAGGCGGGTTCGGACAAGGTGCTGGCGGCGATGCGGCGCCTTTACACGCGCGACGACTACATGCGGCGGATCGAGTGGATGAAGCGCTCGCCGCGCCGCATCGCGATCACCACCGACATCATTGTGGGGTTTCCGGGCGAGACCGAAGAGGATTTCCAGCAGACGTTGTCGCTCATCGGCGGCGTGGAGTACGACTCCATGTTCAGCTTCAAATACTCGCCCCGGCCCAACACGGCGGCGGTGGGAATGGCGGATTCACTGGATGAACTCGAGAAAGGGCGGCGGCTCTCCATCGTGCAGGAGAGGCAGCGCGCCATCCAGATTCGGCGCAACGCCGAACTGATCGGCGCCACCGAGGAAGTGATGGTGGAAGGCTTCAATCAAGGAACCGGACAGTGGATCGGCCGCACCGGCCAGAATCGCACGCTCAATTTCACGAGCCCCGGAACGCACCGTCCGGGGGACTATCTCGACGTACTGGTGACGCGCTCCGGCCCGAACTCGCTGGCGGGCGAAGCGGTCAACTGATTCGAGAGGATGCGTCGAGGAGGAATCGAATGGAAGTCGAAATGAAGATCCGCGGTCTGATGATGGACCCGGTCACGAACATGCCGATCGTGATCCTGAAAGACACGAGCGGCAACTCGATCCTCCCAATTTGGGTCGGCGTATACGAGGCCAACGCCATCGCGCTCGAGATCGAGAAGGTGGCCACGCAACGGCCGATGACGCACGACCTGATCCGAACGCTGCTGCAGGGGCTGCGCACCGGAGTTCGCAAGGTAGTGGTGAACGAACTGCGGGACGACGTGTTCTACGCCGTCATCTGGCTCGAGAAGGAAGGCAAGCTCATCAGCGTCGATTCGCGGCCGTCCGACGCGCTGGCGATCGCATTGCGGCTGGATTGTCCCATCTTCGTCGACGACTCGGTGTTGAAGAATTCGAAGATGGCCAACGCCATCTCGGAGAAGGTCAACAGCGAGGAACTGAGGCGCTGGCTCGAGAACCTCAACGACGAGGATCTCGGCCGCTACAAGATGTAGGCCGTGCAACAGCAGTTGGAGCGGCTGGCCGGGCGCGGCATCGAAGTCGCGCCGATGCCGGGAATCAAAGGGTTCGCGCTTTGCGCGCGCGGCGAGTTCGGTGCGTTGGTCGCGGTGTCGGAAGCGGGATTCGGGCAGATCGGCTCCACGGGGCTGATCACGCCTCGCGGCTTGGCGGTGCTTGTGTGGCGGGGCGAATCCGCTCTGTTCGTGGGCAAGGGCGGCGAGACTCCGGCGGGCGCGGAACAGGTGGAGGCGCTACGAAAGTTCTCGTCCGATCTGCGGCAAGCGCTCGAGCCGTAGCGGTTCAGCTTCGCATCTCGACGCGATGGATCGAAAACGATCCCCGCGCGGCGCGGAGGCGAAGATAGTTGGCGCCGGAACCGGCGCGCAGCCACGGGAGCCGCGCCACCGGGCGTCCGTCAACCGAAACGCGGCAGCCGCGCCGCGCCGAACTCCAATCGAGAACGGCATCGTGAACGCGTCCAGGTGGCAGCGATTCGAGCGTGGGTGTTGGTGAGCCGCGCCGGGGACTCCGTCCAACTCACGCCGTCGTCCTGCCAGACGCAAAGGCAAAAGCCCGGCGTGTCACGTCGCGGCGGATGCCAGCATCGCGTCGCGAATGGCGGCGTAACGCGCGGCCGCGGCGACATCGTGACGGCAATGCGCGCCCTTGTAGACGATCACCAACCCGCGCCGCGATTTCGCGCTCCGGTTCGGCTCGCTGCGGTGGATGGTCTCGCAATGATGCGCGATCGCGTCGCCGGGAGAGAGTTCGGCCGGGACCTCGTCCAGCCCGCCTGGCACGGACGACGCCTGCATGCTGTTGCCGAGCACGCCGGAAGGCTCGTGCGGCAAACCGGGCGTGAGGTGCGAACCGCGCGCGTACCAGACACAGCCGTTCTCCACCGTGCTCGCGTCGAGCGCGATCCAAAGCGAGAAGCAGTCGGGCGGGACCAGCGTGAAGTAGGCGTTGTCCTGATGATGCGGGACGATCGATCCGACAAGGGCCGGTTTGGAGAACGTCTCGACGCCCATGCGAACGGGATCGCCGTTCACAAGGGCGGCGGCCAGTTCCAGGAAGTCGCGCCGTTGCGAGAACCGGTCGAAGAATTCGCTGTACTCGTGCAGCCTCCAGAGATTGCGGATGCGGCGCGAGCCATCGGGCAGCGCGTCCTTCTCCCAAACGATGTCGACCGCGGGCAGCGTGGGCGCGACGTCGCGCTCATAGGCGGCCAGCCGCTCGTTCAACTCGTCCAGATCCGCGGAGGAGAGAAGTCCGCTCAGTTTGACGAATCCATCGGATTCGTATTGCCGCTTCGCGGCGTCGATGTCGATTGCCATGGGGCCTGATCGAGATTATGCCATGAGTCGAGGGGAACCGCGCGGACGGTGATATTCTGGCGATAATGCGCTTGATCGGCCTGCCCGAGTTGATCATTATGCTGCTGCTGCTCGCCGCGCCGCTTCTGGCCGCGGCGCCGGATTTCGATCGCGACGTCCGGCCGATCCTCGAATCTCGTTGCGCGGGCTGCCATGCCGGCGCGAAACCAGCGGGAGGCTTACGCGCCCTGGACGCGCAAGCGGTGCGCGCGCAGGGGCGAGCCGTGTTGGCCGCGGTATCCGGCGAAAAGCCGCGCATGCCGAAATCGGGCGCGCCGCTCGAAGCGAATCAGGTGGCGGTGTTGCGGCGGTGGATCGAAAGCGGCGGCCCCACATGGTGGTCGCTGAAGCCGCTCGCGCCGTATCGAGCGGGCCAGAGCATCGACGCCTTCATAGAAGCCAAACTTCGCGAAAACGGCTTGGCTCCGTCGCCGGAAGCCGATCGCCCCACGCTGATCCGCCGTGTCTACTTCGATCTCCACGGACTGCCGCCGTCGACCGCCGAAATCGACGCATTCGTGAACGATCGCGCGCCGGACGCCTACGAGCGGCTGGCCGACCGCCTGCTGCGCTCCCCGCGCCACGGCGAACGTTGGGCGCGCCACTGGCTCGACGTGGCGCACTACGGCGACACGCACGGCTACGACAAGGACAAGCCCCGCCCGAACGCATGGCCCTATCGCGACTGGGTCATCCGCGCGTTGAACGAAGACTTGCCCTACGCGGAATTCGTCCGGCGCCAGATCGCCGGCGACGCATTGTATCCGGACGATCCGCAGGCTACGGTCGCGACAGGATTCCTCGCCGCCGGGCCATGGGACTTCGTCGGGCATCAGGAACTCCGCGATGGAACCACCGACAAGAACCTCACGCGCCTGCTCGACCGCGACGACATGCTCGCGGCCACGATGTCCACGTTCACCAGCATGACCGTGCACTGCGCGCGCTGCCACGATCACAAATTCGACCCGATCCCGCAAGCCGAGTACTACGGACTCCAGGCCGTCTTTGCCGGGATCGACCGCGCGGACCGGCCGTACGACGACGATCCGGCGCTGCATCGCAAGCGCGCGGGCGTTCTCGACCGGAAACGTCAGGCGCAGGTTTTGTTGCAGCCCCTGCTCGACAAGGTGGAGTTCGCCGCGTCGCCCGAACTCGAGGAGATCGACAATCGCATTCGCGACGCCAAGCTACTGCTCGCGCATCTGGGCGAGCCGAAGAACGCCGCCGAAGCGGAAGAGAAGCGCACTCTGCAGGCTCGCGCGGACCGCGATCAGAAGCTGCGCCAAGCCTCGCTCGAGAAGCTGGTGGGCGCGGAGACGTTCACCTCGATCGACCGGCACAAGGCCGCTATCAAGGAGATCGACGCGGAACTGGCGGCGCTGCCCAAGCCGAAGCTGGTCTACGCGGCCGCGCCTTTTTTCGAACGCGTGGGGAACTTCCGCCCATCGCTCGAGCCGAGAAACGTCCGCGTGTTGGCGCGCGGCAACGTGAACGCCCCCGGCGCGGCGGCGATCCCCGGAGCGCTGTCGGCGCTGCCGTTGTTGCAGGCGCGGTTCGCCTCCGCGGACGACGGCGGCCGCCGCGCGGAGCTCGCCCTCTGGATCGCCGCGAAGGAGAATCCGCTGACCTGGCGGTCGATCGTCAACCGCGTCTGGCACCATCATTTTGGCGCGGGCCTTTCGGAAACGCCCAACGACTTCGGCCGCATGGGTTCGGCGCCATCGCATCCGGAGTTGCTCGACTGGCTCGCGGTGTGGTTCCGCGACGAGGCCGGCGGATCCCTGAAGCGGCTGCACCGCGAGATCGTCCTCTCGCGCGCCTACCGCCAGTCGTCGGCCAATCGCACGGACGGCACGCGCGTGGACGCCAACAACCGGCTGTTGTGGCGCATGAATCGAACGCGGTTGGATGCCGAGACGGTGCGCGATTCCGTCCTCGCCGCAGCGGGCAAACTCGACCCCGCCATGGGCGGACCCGGCGTCCAGATGTTCTGGTTCAAGAACGACCATTCGCCCATTTACGACTACGCGCGCTTCGACCCGGATGGTGAAGGCTCGCACCGGCGCAGCGTCTACCGGTTCGTGGTGCGCAGCGTTCCGGATCCGTTTCTCGAGCGGCTGGATTGCCCCGATCCTTCGTTGCTCGCGCCCAAACGATCGACGACTCTCACCGCGATCCAGGCGCTGGCGCTGTGGAACAACCCGTTCATGCTGCGGATGTCGGAGCACTTGGCGGCGCGCGCCGGCAGCGCTTCCGAAGCGGTGCGCCTCACGTTGGGCCGCCCGCCCACAGTGGAAGAGGCTCGCGAGTTCGGAGCCTACGCCGAAAAGCACGGGCTCCCCAATCTGGCGCGGCTACTCTTCAACACCAACGAGTTTCTGTTCGCGGATTGACACCATGACACGGCGCGATTTCCTGTGGACCCACGGCGGCGGGCTCGGCGGCATCGCCCTGGCGCGGATGTCGGCGGCCACGCACCACCCGCCGCGCGCCAAGCGCGTGATTCAGTTCTTCATGTCCGGCGCGGCGAGCCAGTGCGATACGTTCGACTACAAGCCGCGGCTGTTGAAGCAAGCCGGCGAGCGGTGGGATCCGGGCGAAAAGGTCGAGCTGTTCCAGAGCAACCCCGGCGTGGTGATGCCCGCGCCGTGGTCGTGGAAGCAATACGGGCAGTGCGGCAAGTGGGTCAGTTCGCTGCTTCCCGAAACGGCGTCGTGCGTGGACGACATCGCCTTCGTGATGTCGATGCAGGCGAAGTCCAACATTCACGGTCCGGCGACGTTCATGCAGAACACCGGATTCATTCTGCCCGGTTTTCCGAGCGCCGGCGCATGGGTCTCCTACGCGCTGGGGTCGCTCACCGATAATCTGCCGGTCTTCGTGTGTCTGCCCGATCCGCGTGGAGTTCCGCCGAACGGGCCCGCCAATTGGAGTTCGGGGTTCCTGCCGGCGGCGCATCAGGCGACCACGATTCGCGTGGGCACGCCGGCTCCGATCCAGGATCTGTTTCCACCCGATGCGGTGAAGTTCGTGTCGAAGGAGGCCGAGCGCGATGGGCTGCGCTTGCTCGAGCAGGTCAACCGGAGACACATGGAGGGGCGGGAGGAGGACTCGCGGCTCGAGGCGCGCATCCGATCCTACGAGATGGCCGCTCGGCTGCAATTGAGCGCGCCCGAGGTGCTCGACATCGGGGGTGAATCCGCAGCGACGCGCAAGCTGTACGGCGCGGATGAGGCCGCGACATCGGACATGGGCCGGCGCTGCCTGATCGCGCGGAGGCTGTTGGAACGTGGCGTGCGGTTCGTACAGGTGTGGAGCGGCGCCGACAACGGATTTCCGCGGCGCAACTGGGACAGCCACGAGAATCTGGCCAAGGACCACGGCGAACTCGGGACGTCCATCGACCGGCCGGTGGCGGGCTTGCTGCGCGATCTGAAGTCGCGCGGGATGCTCGACGACACGATCGTCCACTGGACCACCGAATTCGGACGCATGCCCTGCAGCCAAGGCAGCAAGGGCCGCGACCATAATCCGTTCGGATTCACGCAGTGGCTGGCGGGAGGCGGAATTCGCGGCGGCGTGACGCATGGGGCGACCGACGAATGGTCGTACAAGGCGGTGGAGAAGCCGGTCTACTGCTACGACATTCACGCGACCATGCTGCACTTGCTCGGCGTTGATCACACGCGGCTTGCGTTCCGTCACAACGGCATCGACCGCCGGTTGACCGATGTGCATGGCGCTCCGCTCACGGAGATCGTGAAGAGCTAGCGTTGTGGGCCAGAGTGCGAGCCGAGCGCCGCGAGGCCCGGCGATCCGGCGGCATCCCCACCCCTTCGAAGCCGACGAAGTAGCTCGGCGGCTTCGGGCGCCATTCCGGTGGTTGTTGCATGTCAGTAGCCGTTGGGGAAGAGAGGTTTGATGGAGTCGTCGATGCACTTGTTGACTTGCTCCATGTCGAAGAAGGCGTCGTCTGGATCGGCCCATTTGCAGAAATACTCCTGCTGAATCCAGTTGTGGCCCTTCAGCAGTTTCTGGCGGGCGATCTCCTCCTTCGAAATGTACGGAGAGTCGTCCGCGGTGGAGGTGATGCGGGTCCACGATTTTTCCTTGGACATCCACTCCTTATAGAAGAAGCCGCGCCGTCCATGAGGCGTGGATGCGAGCCAGAGTTCGCCGCCGGTGGTGGAAATCATGGGGAGGACGGCGGGATAGAGGTCCTCGGAAAGGAAGGCGGCTTCGTCGAGGATGAGCAGGTCGGCGGCGATGCCGCGGATGCTCCAGGGATTGCCCGGCCGCGCGATCAGGCGGGAGCCGTTGGGCAGCTT
>SYLY01000084.1 GCA_005808475.1 Acidobacteriota bacterium | reverse complement strand
GATCTGCGAGGCCTATGCGCTGTTGCGGGGGATCGCCGGCCTGACGGCGGAGGAGGCGGGCGGGGTCTTCACCGAATGGAATGGCGGAGTACTCGATTCGTTCCTGATCGAGATTACCGCGGACATTCTGAAGCAGAAGGACCCGGTGTCCGGTGGGCCGTTCGTCGAGATGGTGCTCGACACGGCGGGCCAGAAGGGCACCGGCAAATGGACGTCGGTGAGCGCGCTCGACATGGGTGTTCCGGCGCCGACCGTCGCCGAGGCCGTGTTCGCGCGCTACATCAGCGCCGTCAAGGACGAGCGGGTGGCTGCTTCCGCCGTGCTGACCGGACCTTCGCCGGATCCACTCGGGCGCGATCTGATCCCGGCGATTCACGACGCGCTTTACTGCTCCAAGATCTGCTCCTACGCGCAGGGTTTCCAATTGATGCGTACGGCGCAGAGCGAATACAAGTGGGCCCTCGATTTCGGCCACATCGCGCGGATCTGGCGAGGCGGTTGCATCATCCGCGCGCGATTCCTGCAGAAGATCACCGAAGCGTTCACGCACGACGGCGCGTTGGCGAACCTGTTGCTGGATCCGTTCTTCAAGAGCGAGATCGACCGTTGCCAGTCGAACTGGCGGCGTGTCGTGGCGCTGGCGGCGGAGACGGGCATCGCCGCGCCGACGTTCTATTCGGCGCTGGCCTACTATGACTCCTACCGGTCGGCGAACCTGCCGGCGAATCTGTTGCAGGCGCAGCGGGACTATTTCGGCGCGCACACTTACGAGCGGGTCGACCAGCCTCGCGGCCGGTTCTTCCATATCGACTGGCCCGAGCCGGGCCGGCCGCAGGTGGCGGGCGCGGGATCGCACTGACCGAACGGGCGCGTTTGACGAGATCCCGATTGCCTTCCTATACTGGAACGGTCGTTCCCATTCTCGCTTCGAGGGTCATAACCATGTTTCGTTCCACCATTCGGCGGGCGCTTTTGCTGCTGCCCGCGTTGGCGCTCGCTCCGGCATCGTATGCCCAGGATGTTCGCGCCAGCATCACCGGCTCGGTCACCGATCCGAGCGGTTCCCCCATCGCCGGCGCCAAAGTCACCGCGACCAATCTCGCCAGCAACGTATCGTCCAACACTGAAACCAACTCATCGGGCGCTTACCTTACGCCCTTCCTTCCGCCCGGAACCTACCGGGTGATCGTGGAGACGCAGGGTTTCAAACGCTTCGTCCGCGAAAACATCATCCTGCAGTCGCAGGACCGGCCGCGCGTGGATGTCAAGCTCGAGATCGGCGAAGTGGCGCAGAGCGTCACCGTCAGCGACGCGGTTTCGCAGCTCCAAACCGAAACGGCGAGCCGTTCGCAAGTGATCGCCAACGAATTGATCGCCAACATCCCGACGCAAGGCCGCAATCCGTTCCAGATCGCGTGGGCCTCGGCCGGCGTGATCAAGAGCGGATCGTGGCGCTATCTGCGGTCCTTCGATATCGCGGGCACCACCGGCATCTCGATCAGCGGCGGCCGCGAGCGCGAGAACGAAGTCCTCATGGACGGCATCAGCAATGTGCGTGGGAACCGGACGGTGATCAGCGTTCCGACCACGGAGTCGGTGGAGGAGTTCAAGGTCCACGCAAACACGTACGACGCCCAGTACGGGCGCACGGGTGGCGGCGTGATCTCCATCGTCACCAAAGGCGGCGGCAACCAGTTCCACGGCACCGCGTTCGAGTATTTTCAGAACGACAAGCTGAACGCCAATCAGACCGAACTCAATCGGGCGGGAATCCGCAAACCGCCGAACCACATCAACCAATTCGGTGCGCAGGCTTCGGGTCCGATCTACATCCCGAAGCTGGTGGACGGCCGTAACCGCGTGTTCTGGATGGTGTCTTGGGAGAGCTTGCGCCAGCGCTCGGCCGACCCCGGTGTCACCACCTTCCCGATCCAGGAATGGCGCAACGGCGACTTCTCCTCTCTTCTGAACGCGACGGGACAGCAGGTGCTGATCTACGATCCGCGCAGCACTCGTCCGGACGGCTCGCGGACGCCGATCCCCGGCAATCGCATCGCCGCCAGCCAGATCGATCCGGTGGCGAAGAACGTGCTGAGCTTTTACCCGCAGCCTCGCTCGGCGGGCGACGGACCGGCGCGCATCAATAACTACCCGTATCCCTCGCGCTGGGTGGCGAGCTTCGATCAGTTCGCCGGCCGCACCGACGTGTCGCTCAACGACAAGAACAAGGTCTTCTTCCGATATGGAGAAAACCCGTTCCAGGAGTTCCGCGCGATCGTGTTCGGCACCGATAACCCAGGCGAGCCCACCGGCAACGCGCCGCTGCTCCGCAATGGCCGCAATCTTGTGATGAACTGGACCTCCACGCTCAGCCCCACCATGACGTTCGACCTGCGGACCGGTCTGAGCCGCTGGGAAGAGGCGGGTGGCAGCACTCTGGGCGCCGGGTTCGATCCCAAGAAGCTGGGCTTCGATCAGAACCTGGTCGGCCAGTTCACTCGGTTCCAGTTTCCGCGCTTCGACATCCAGGACTATCAGTCGGTGGGTAGCGACGCGTTCGGTCCCGGCGCGATGGACACCTACAGTGTGCAGCCGAACCTCAACTTGGTGAGAGGTAAGCATTTCCTCAAGTTCGGCGCCGAGGGCCGCATGTACAACCGGAACGAATCCGGCCGCGGCTTCCCGTCCGGCCAGTACTCGTTCACCAAGAGCTGGACCCAGGCGCAGGCCAACCGCGCCGACGCCGTGTCCGGCAACGGTTTGGCGACGATGCTTCTCGGCATCCCCAGCGGAGCGCAGATTCAGAAGAACATCGATCCGTCCTACCGGCATTATTATTGGGCGGGATTCTTCCACGACGATTGGAAGATCAGCCAGAAGCTCACGTTGAACGCCGGCATCCGCTGGGACGTCGAAACGAACAATTTCGAGCGGTACGATCGTAACCTGCTGGGCCTCGATTACGGCGCCACCAGCCCGATCGCCAGCCGGGTCCAGGGTCTGAGTCTGAAGGGTATTCCGCAGTTCGCGGGCAAGGACGGCCTTCCGCGGGCCGCGTTCAACAACGACAAAAACAACTGGCAACCGCGCATCGGCCTGGCCTACAAGGTGCGCGACAAGTGGGTCCTGCGCGGCGGCTATGGGCTGTACTATCTCGGTCAGGACGAAACGGGCTTCACCAACGGCTTCAGCCGTACCACCTCCGGCGTTCTCAGCACCGATGGCCTGACGCCGCTGGCCGGCGTCTCCACCGCCAACGCCTTCACCGGTCTGCCGGGCGGCCGTCTGCTGGAACCGGTGGGTTCGAGCCTCGGCGCGCTCAGCTTCCTGGGAGAAGGATTGCCTTCGAACTTCCGCGGCCGTACGCTGCCGTACTCCCACCAGTACTCGTTCGACGTGCAGCACGAACTGCCCGGCGGATTCCTGATGGAGTTCGGCTATTCGGGCAACCTGACGCGGAACCTGCCGGCCGGCTTCAACCTGAACTACCTTCCCGCCAACGAACTCGGACGCCGCACCGCCAGCGGCGCGATCGACACGGCCTACTATACGGGGCTGGTTCCCAACCCGATGGCCGGCCTCATCCCGAACAACGCGGCGTTGAACGGGGCCACGATTCAGCGCCAGATCCTGACGTACGCGTTTCCTCAGTACAACGGCGTCAGCTTCCTGAACGCTCCGGTCGGCAAGAACCGTTTCGACGGCGTGCAGTTCAAGGTGACCAAGCGCATGTCGCACGGGCTGAGCTTCCTGAGCAGCTACTCGATCGGCAAGAACCTGGAACAGACGCGCATCCTGAACGCGCAGGACTTCCAGTTCACCAACTTCAAGGACGTCAAGCTGGTGAAGGAGTCCAACCAGAACATCGACGCGCCGCAGAAGTTCGTGATCGCCGGCATCTACGAACTGCCGCTCGGCAAGGGCCGCAAGTTCGCCGGCTCCGTCAATTCGGTGGTGAACCACATCATCGGTGGATGGCAGCTCAACTACGACGTCACCTACCAGAAGGGCTTCGTGGTGGACTATCCGAACGCGGCTCAGAACGCGCCGGGCAGCGCCAAGTTGCCCCAATCCGAGCGGACGGTGGGACGCTGGTTCAATACCTCGCTTTGGCGCGATTCCAGCAACCGGCCGGTGGCCACGCAGGAGCCGTTCACGCTGCGGACGTTCCCGCTGCGGTTCAGCGACATTCGGCGGCCGGGCTACGAGAACTGGGATGCATCGCTTTCGAAGATCTTCCCGATCACGGAGAAGGTGCGGCTCCAGTTCCGCTTCGAGATGGTCAACATGATGAATCACCCGATTCTGGCCAATATCCAGTCGGTGGACGTGACCAACGCCGGGTTCGGCCAGTTGAACCCGACGCAGGGCAACCTGCCCCGGTTCATCAAACTGGTGACGCACTTGAACTGGTAGGCCGCCTGGATTCCGGGGCCGTTTCCGCGGCCCCGGGGTGCTAAAATCGAAAGAGTTTCGTGGGCCGGTAGCTCAGTTGGTAGAGCATCGCACTTTTAATGCGGTGGTCGCGAGTTCGAGCCTCGCCCGGCTCACCATTCCGTGTCGTGCGGTTGGTGGCATGAGAGCGTCCCCCAGTCGCGGTACTGCTATGCTCGGAACGATGCGACTGGTGCTGCCCGATCTGGCGCGGCCGGCAACCGTCCGGCTGGATCCCGACGAGTGGTTGAACGACGACGAGTTCTTCGACCTGTGCGCGGCGAATCCCAAAGCCTCGTTCGAACGCACCGCGGAAGGAGAAATCCTGGTTGTGCCTCCCCCTGGCGGCGTGTCCGATTACCGTAGCCTGGAGGTTGCCTTTCAATTAAAGGCATGGGCCAAGTCCGGCGGTAGAGGATGGGTGTTCGGATCCACTGCCGGGTTTTCCCTGCCGAACGGCGCGCTCCGCTCACCGGACGCGGCCTGGGTCTCCCGGGCTCGCGTCGCGTCTCAGCCGCTGCAGAGGCGGCGGAAGGCGATGACGCTCTGTCCCGAGTTCGTCGTCGAGATCCTGTCGCCCAGCGACAGGCTAAAGGCCGCGCAATCCAAGATGCGGGAGTGGATGGCCAATGGCGCCCAACTCGGGTGGCTGATCGACGGAGACCGGCGCATCGTTCATGTTTATCGCGAAGGCAGCCGGCAACGCGAGACGCGAAGCGGTCTCGAATCGCTAGCGGGTGAGGGGCCGATGGACGGTTTCCATTTGGACTTGCGTCCCGTATGGGAGGCCTTCCACTAAAGCCGGATCGTCCGCCGGGCCACGGCTCGAGCGCCCATCGTATGCTGAGCGGATGTTCGAGATGACGCGATGCCGGTCCTGATCCTTCTGTACGCGGCGCTTGCCGCCGCCCAGGAGCGAACGCCGCTCACTCCAGTCGTGGAGGCGGTACGTAGCCGCGTCCAGCCCGATCGGGCGATGGGAACGGTCCGCGACGTGTGGTCCACCGACCGGTGGTTCACGTTTCCCAAGTTCGAAGAGACCGCGCGCTATCTGCGGGGGCGGCTCGCGAAGGCGGGTCTGAAGGAATCGAAGATCTCCGGAGCGCCCGCTGACGGACGCACGCAAGCCGGCTTCTGGACGATGCCGCTCGCCTGGGATGTCCACCGCGCCAAGCTGGACGTGATCGAGCCGGAGCCGTTGCCGCTGGCCGATTTCGAAACGATCCCCACTTCCGTCGGCATGTGGTCCGGACCCACGCCGCCCGAGGGCATCGAGGCCGACGTCGTCGAACCGGCCGGACCGATCGGACCCGAGGTGAAGGGCAAGCTGGTGCTCACGCGCCGCAATCCGGCGGAGTCCAAGGCGGATCTGGTGAAGCACGGAGCCCTCGGCGCGATCAACGCGTTCACCGAAAATCCCAAGCTCGAGGACGACCGCCAATGGATCAACGCCTGGGGCGACAAAGGCTGGGCGTTCGTGAAGGGCGATACGCCGCTGCTGTGTTACTCCATCACGCCGCGTCAGGCCGCGCGCCTGCGCGAGTGGCTGGGCCAGGGAAAGCGCGTTCGCGTCAAGGCATTCTCCGGCGCGCGATACTACGACGGCCGTTATCCCTACGTCAGCGCACTGCTGCCCGGCCGCGAACGAGATGAAGTGCTGACGCTCGGACATACGTCCGAACAGGGCGCGCACGACAACGCGACCGGCGTCGCGGCGATGGTGGAAGCGGTCACCGCGCTGCGCGAACTGATCGCGAGCGGCAAACTCGCCAAGCCTCGCCGCGGGATTCGAATCCTGCTGATGCCGGAGATGTACGGGTCCATGCATTGGGTCGCGTCGAATCCGAAGATCGTGCGGCGGACCAGGGCGGCGATCGCCGTCGACACGCCGGCCGGGCCGTACGAGATGGCGGGCACCGAGTACACCTTCCACTTGAATCCCCACGCTGGAGCGTCCTACGTGGACTCGCTCATCGCGCGAGTCGCCAAGGAGCATCTGCGCGATACGCGGCCGTTCCACCTGAAGCCGCAGATGCCTGGCACCGATTCGTTCCTCGGCGAGCCGTCGGTGGGCATCCCGGTGGTGTGGCCGTACTCGGGGACGGGCGTACACTCGCACCACAACAGCGCCGACACGCCGGACACCGTCGACAAGCGGTCGCTGCGCGATCTCACCGTGATCGTGGCGAGTTATCTCTACTTCCTCGCGTCGGCGGGCGAGCGCGAGATGGAGTGGATGGCGCGGATCTCGGCGGACGACGCGATCGCCGCGATGACGAAGGCGACGACGCGCGAAGAGCTCGACTACCGGGCGATGTCGGGCGCACGCGCGATCGAGCCGCTGGGCGCGGCCGCCGAGGTCCGGCGCATCGAAGCCGAGGCGGCGCGGTTGCGACCCGTCATGCCGCCCGCGCCGGCCGCCGCCGATCCGCAACTCGAGGCCGCGCGTTCGATCCTGGTGAAACGCAAGCGCCCCGGAACGATTCCCATGGACGACCTTCCGCGCGACCGCTGGGAGGGCTTTCCCTCCGGCGCCTGGGCCACCACGCCGATCACGGCGCTCTACTGGTGCGACGGCAAGCGCGATCTTGCCGAGGTCATTCGCCTCACCCGGCTCGAACTGGGACCGGTGAAGTTCGATTTCGTGGGATACTTCCGGTTTCTGGAGCGCCACGGATATGTCGAGTTCGCGAAGTAGTCTCGTCCTGATCGCCGCATGCGCCTCGGGCGCCGATATCGCGCTCCCGGGCGCCGCGCTCGAACGCGACCGGCAGGTGACGGCGGTGTATCGCACCAACGGACTCGCCACCGGCCGCGGCGAACTGTCGTGGAAGTGGACCGACTCGCACGGGCGCGTCGTCGACGAGCGAACGCTGGCGGTGGAACTCATCGACGAGTCCGAGATCGCGTTTCCGCTCGACCTCCGCCGCGCCGCCGCGATGAAGAACACCATCGAGGCGCGCTTCCGGTTCGAAGGCAAAAACAAACGGGACGCCGTGGACAAGCGCGACGAGACCGCGCGGATCGACTTCGTGGCGCGGCCGCCGGCCGGTTGGCGCGACTACCGCATCGTCATGTGGCAGAACTATCCGGCCCACCAATGGACCACGTTGAAGACGCTCGGCATCGACGCGGGCCAGTACGTGGGCCGCAACAAAGCGCCCGCCGGATTCCTGTTCGACAACGACCTGCAATGGTACGCCGAGAACAACGCCACCGATTTCTACGCCGAGTACCATCGCTACCGGCCGGATCGACAGGGGAATTGGCCGTTCTATCAGGCGAAGGACTTGTTCCGCCGCGATCCATCAAGCAAGGAGGCGTTCAAGCGCCGGCCGAGCCTATCGGATCCCGCATGGATCGCGAAAGTGAAGGAGCGTCTGGTCAACATCGCACGCGACCACTCGCCCTACCGGCCGCTGTTCTACGATCTGGGCGACGAATCCGGCATCGCGGATCTGTCCGCGTATTGGGATTTCGATTTCTCGGACTACGCACTCGATCATATGCGGACGTGGCTCCGTTCGCGATACGGGACGCTCGCCGCTCTGAACAAGCAGTGGGGGTCGAGCTTCACCGCGTGGGAGGCCGTGACGCCCGACACCACGATCGAGGCGATGAAGTGGGCCGATGGCAACCACTCGAGCTGGAACGATCACAAGGAGTTCATGGACGTGGCCTTCGCGGACGCGCTCGAAGCGGGCGTGAAAGCGGTCCAGTCCGTGGATCCCGGCGCCTACGTGGGCATCGCCGGCGCGCAGATGCCGGGCTGGGGCGGCTACGACTACGCGCGGCTGGCCAAGGCGCTCACGTTCTTCGAACCCTACGACATCGGAAACAATATCGAGATCATTCGTTCGCTGGCGCCGGAGACGCCGGTGGTCACCACGTCGTTCGCCACGGGCCCGTGGGAGAAGCATCGCGTCTGGTACGAGATGCTGCACGGGAATCGCGGCATGATCATCTGGGACGACAAGAAGGGTTTCGTGGCCGAGGACGGCTCGGTGGGCGCGCGCGGCGCCGAGGTGCGTTCCTACTACAACGAACTCCGCAACGGCACCGGCATGTTGTTCGCCAACGCGCGCCGGCTCTCCGATCCCATCGCGATCCACTACTCGCAGGCGAGCATGCGCACGGCGTGGATGCGCCAACACCAACCGAAGGGCGACGCGTGGCTGCGGCGAACGGCAAGCACCGAGCGGCTGGACAGCGATTTCCTGCGGCTACGCGAGTCGTACTGCCGCCTGATCGAGGACGCGGGCCTGCAGTACGACTTCGTGTCCTACGGCGAGGTGGAGCAAGGCCGCTTGTTGCGAGGCGGGTATCGCGCGCTGATCCTGCCCGATTCGAACTCGCTCAGCGAGGCCGAAGCGGCGGCGATCCGCGAGTTCGCGGCGCGGGGCGGAACGATCGTCAGCGCCACTGCGCCCGGCGAGTACGACGAGCACGGCCGCAAGTTGCCGGAGCCGCGTCTGGCTGGCGTTCCGATGACGAAGTTCGAGGGCGGCATCCTGGACTACCATCGGGACCGCGTTGCCGGCAAGGAGAGCGCCGCGGCCAATGCGGCTCGCAAGGCGTTCGAGCGCATGGGGCTGGTCCCGGCGGTGCGCGTGGATTCGGGTTCGGGCGTGGAGACGCACACGTTCCGTTTCGGCGATGTCACGCTGATCGCGCTGCATACCAATCCGCAGCTTCGGGTGGACGAACTGGGGCCGCCCGACTTCAAGTCGAACCAGCGCTTCGAGCGGGTGCGCGAGTTGAAGGTCCGCTTGCCGCGCGAGTCGCACGTGTACGACGTGCGCCGGGGCAAGGCGCTGGGGCGAGTGGCGGCGCTCGACGTGACGCTCGATCCGTACGAGCCGCGCGTGTTCGCGCTTTCGCCGCGAGCGTTGGAGGAGCCCGCAATCGCGGCTCCCCGGGAAGCGGCACGGGGCTCGATCGTGGAGTTCGGCGCGCGGACACCGGGACCGGCGCGGGTCTACCATATCGAGATTCTCGATCCGGAACGCAAGCTCGCGCGCCACTATTCGGGGAACTTCCGCGAAAGTTGGCGCTGGCCCATCGCGATGAACGACGCGACGGGACAGTGGACGGTGGCGATCCGGGAGATCGTCAGCGGGTGGAGTCGCGTGTTTCCCGTGACGGTGCGGTAATTACGCCTCCGAAACCGTGTTCGCCTTCCAGTCCCACTTCAACTTGCGGCCTCTGCGGTAGGACTCGTTGGCGACATGCGCGGCGCCGGCCGCCAGGTGGCCTTCGGTCGCGTTCTCGCGGCTCGGCTTGCGGTCGCGGATCGATTGGATGAACACGCCCGCGTGCGACAGCCCGCGCGGCACCACGATCTCATCGGGCTCCTTGCGCTTGGACACTGTCTTGGGGCGGCCGTCCGGGGTCCAGCCTTTCGCGGTGAAGTAGTTGGTGCGCGCTTCTTTCGGCCACTGCAGCGTGCCGTACGCCTGCACGCCGGAATCCACCGCCTCGTCGTGGAAGATGAGCTTGTTGCCCGCGTCGACCAGGCTCCCCTTGGTCCCCATGATCACGTGGCTGGGGGCAGGGAAGGAGTTCGCCAGGTGCACGTACATATCCGCGATGAAGCCCTCTTCGTACTCGAACACGGAGTTGAGCACGTCGGGCACGTCGCGGCCGTCTTTCCAGAAATGCAGACCGCCGTGAGAGGCAGCGGCCACTGGCGCCTTCACGTTCATCACCTCGTGCAGCCACGTCAGCAGATGCACGAACAGGTCCGTCGCGACGCCGCCGGAAAACTCCCACCAGCAGCGCCATTGGAAGAACACGCGGGGATCGAAGGCGCGAGACGGGCGGTCGCCGAGGAAGCGCTTCCAGTCCACCGTGGACGGCGAGGCGTCGGGCGGAATCTCGTACTTCCAGGCGCCTTGCGCGTTGTTGCGATGGTTGCTCATGCGAACCATCGTCACCTTGCCGAGCGCGCCGGACTGCACCAACTCGCGTGCCTTGGCCGCCATCGCCGAGGTCTTGTGCTGGCTTCCCACCTGCAACACCTTGCCGCTCGCCTTTTCCGCGGCGATCAACTCGGGGCCCTCCTCGAGGCTCCACGTCATCGGCTTTTCGATATAGACGTGTTTGCCGGCCGACAGAGCGTCGAGCACCAGGCGCTTGTGCAGATGGTCCGGCACCGCGATCACCACCGCGTCGACGTCCTTGCGGTCGAGGATGGCGCGATAGTCCTTGGTCACGGCGATGTCGGGCGCGATCTGTTCCTTGGCGCGCGCCAGGCAGCCGTCGTAGAGGTCGCAGACCGCGGGGAATCGGAGACCATCGACGGCCTTGAAGTCGTCGATCAACTGCGTGCCGCGAATGCCGCTTCCGATGAACGCGACCGGGATCTGGGAGTTCGGCGAACCGGGCGCGCCTTTCGCTTTGCGAGGGGCGGCGGCGAGGGAGTAGACGGCCGTGGCCCCGGCTGTCGAGACGAATTGCCTGCGAGTCGGATTCATAGGAAACTCTAAAGGTATCGCACTGGAGGTGGAATCGCATGGAGATCGCGCGCAGAACGTTTCTGGCGAGTCTGGCGGGAGCGGCCGCGGCTCAGGCGCGCCGTCCGCCGAACGTGGTGTTCATCGTGACCGACGACCACGGGTACGGCGACACGAGCGCCTATCCGCATCCGCCGGAGGTGAAGACGCCCCAGATCGATCGCATCGCGCGCGAGGGCGTTCGATTCGAAGCCGGTTACGCGGGAGCCTACGTGTGCGCGCCCACGCGGGCGCAGTTGTTGACCGGACGTTATCAGCAGCGTTTCGGTTTCTACACAGCCTCCGATTCGCGGGAAGGACTGCCACTGGGCGAAACGACGCTCGCGGATCTGCTGCGCCCGGCTGGCTACCGAACCATGGCGGTGGGAAAGTGGCATCTCGGCATCGAACCCGCGTATCATCCGCTGAAGCGCGGTTTCGACGAGTTCTACGGATTTCTCGGCCACGGCGCGCACGACTACTTCGACTTGAAGCCTTCGTCCGAGCCGCACCAATCGATCTGGCGCGACGGCAAGCCGATCGCGGACACCGGCTACCTCACCGACAACCTCGGTCGCGAGGCGGCTGCGTTCGTCGCGCGCAACGAGGCGCGGCCGTTCTTTTTGTATCTGGCGTTCAACGCCGTCCACTTTCCGCTGCAGGCTCCGCCCGCGACGGTCCGCAAATACGACACCGGCCGCCGCGAGCGCGACACCTATCTCGCGATGCTAGAGCACGAGGATGCCGCCGTGGGACGCGTGCTCGACGAACTGAAGCGGCGCGGACTCGAGCGGGATACGTTGGTCGCGTTCGTGTCCGACAACGGCGGCGCCCGCAACAACGCGTCGAACAACGGCTCGCTGCGCGACTACAAGCACAGCGTCTACGAGGGCGGCATCCGCGTGCCGTACATGATCCGTTGGCTTGGCCATGCCAAGGCGGGCACGGTCTGTAAGGATCCGGTGATGACGTTCGACCTGTTCGCCACGGCCGCGCGCGCGGCCGGAGTCTCGCCGCCCGCCGGCCGGGTCCACGACGGCAAGGATCTATCCGCGGCGCTCGAAGGCCGGCCGCGTTCGCCGGTGCATGATCGTCTGTTCTGGGACGGGGACGAGGAGAAGCGCGCCGTTCGGATGGGCCGCTGGAAGCTGGTGGACAACGCGGGCAAGCTCGAACTGTTCGACCTCGAGAGCGACCCTTCGGAGAAGGCGGATCTCGCCGCGCGCCAGCCGGACCGAGTGCGCGAATTGAAGGCGGAGTTCGACCGGTGGCGCGCGGAGATGAAGCCTCGAATCGGCAAGGGCGGCCCCGAGGACGAGGGCGGCGCTCGGAAGAAGGGCGGGCGGAAGAAGAAGAAAGCCTGAGCCGGGCGGCGGTACAATCGGACAAGCAGCGTGAAAATCACCGTCTCAAAGGAAAACTACCTCAAGGCGATCGCGGAGGCCGAGGCGGAAGGCGAAGTCGTGATCGCCGCCACGCTGGCACGTTGGCTCGAAGTCTCACCGCCCGCCGTCACCATGGCGATCCGGCGGCTGAAGCGCGACGCCTGCATCGAAGTCGGCGCCGAGGGCCACATCCTGCTGACCGTCGAGGGCCGCAAGATCGCGGACCGCATCCTCCACCGCCACCATCTCATCGAGCGCATGCTCACCGAGATTTTCGGCATGGAGTGGTACAAGGTTCACGACGAGGCCGAGCGGCTGGAACACGCCGTTTCCGAGGACTTCGAGCGGCTGCTGATCAAGCGGCTGGGCGACGGCCAAGCCTGTCCGCACGGTAACGACGCCGAGGTCGACTCGCCCGGCGAGCGGCGCCGCCGCGGCTGGCTGACTCTCGCCGAGACCGAAGGGCCAACGCGCGTGAAAGTGGTGAGCGTCTACGAGCGCGACCGCCGCCTGCTCGAGTTTCTCGACGGCCTGGACGTTCAGCCGGGCGCCGAACTCGACGTGGCGGGCCGCAACTACGACGACACGATCAGCTTCAGCGTTGGCGGGCGCCCCGTGCAAATCGGCGGCGCCGTGGCGCGCAAAGTGTGGGTGAAGCCGGAAGCCGTCCCCGCGGGAGCATCGAGATGACCAAGGAAGAAATTCTCCTCGCCGATCGCGAGTTCCTTTTCCCGGCGGTGTTCCACTACTACGCCGAACCGTTGGTGATTTCCCACGCCAAGGACCAGTGGATGTGGGACATCGACGGCCGCCAGTACCTCGACTTCTTCGGCGGCATCCTGACCGTCAGCGTCGGCCATTGCAACGACTTCGTCAACGCCCGCGTGCACGCGCAACTCGACAAGCTGCAGCACACGTCGACGGTCTACGTCACCGAGCCCTTGGCCCGGCTGGCCAAGAAGCTGGCGTCGATCTCGCCGGAAGGCAAGCTGACGCGTTCGATGATCACCAATTCCGGCACCGAGGCCAATGAAACGGCGATCGTGGCGGCGCGGTGCTACACGGGTTCGAACGAGATCATCGCGTTGCGCCACTCCTATCATGGGAGGTCGAATCTGGCGATGGCGGTCACCGGCAATCTGGCGTGGCGAGTGGCGGGATCGCCGCAGCCGGGAATCGTGTTCGCGCACAACGCCTACTGCTATCGCTGCCCGTTCGGCCTGAAGTATCCCGAGTGCGACGTGCGCTGCGCGCGCGACGTGGAGGATGTGATCAAGACGACGACCTCGGGCCGGCCGGCCGCGTTTCTCGCCGAACCGATCCAGGGGGTCGGCGGGTTCGTTACGCCGCCGAAGGAGTACTTTCAGATCGTGGCGGGGATCGTGCGCAAGCACGGCGGACTGATCATATCCGACGAGGTGCAGACCGCCTGGGGACGCACCGGCGGCAAATGGTGGGGCTGCGAACAGTATGGCTTCACCCCCGACATCATTACCAGCGCGAAGGGGTTGGCGAACGGATCGCCGATCGGGCTGACGCTGGCGGCTGACGCGGTCGCCAAGGCGGTGCCCGCTCCCACGATCTCGACGTTCGGCGGGAATCCGGTCACGTCGACGGCGGCGCTCGCGGTGCTCGATTTCATCGAGGAGAAGAACCTGCTGGCGAACGCGGCGGACGCGGGCGCGCACCTTCGCGCGGGGCTCGAGGCGC
This sequence comes from Acidobacteriota bacterium, assembly GCA_005808475.1. Taxonomy (GTDB): domain Bacteria; phylum Acidobacteriota; class Terriglobia; order Bryobacterales; family Bryobacteraceae; genus SYLY01. The sequence continues at coordinate 27,114 of SYLY01000084.1, read as the reverse complement.
TGGCGGAAAAGCATGCCGCGATCGGCGAGGTACGCGGCATGGGGCTGATGCAGGCGCTCGAACTGGTGTCGGACCGTGCATCGCGCGCGCCGGACGCTTCGAAGGCCGGCGCTGTTCTCGAGGCGGCGCGCGCCAATGGCATCCTGATTGGCAAGGGCGGCCTGTACGGCAACGTGCTGCGGATCACGCCGCCGTTGAATATCGGCAAATCGGATATCGACGAATTTCTGGCGCGGCTCGACCGGTCGTTCTGATACGCGCGGGACTCAGTTCCCGCGCGCTCTGGCGGTACGCGGGCGCTTGGCGCCGGTTCCTTCGAGAGCGGCGCGTATGGCGGCGATCAAGTGCCGAAAGCTGCGCGAGCGGGGTGCATCGAGATCGAGGTGCGGCGCGATGGCGCGCGAGCCAGCGACCTTCTGATAAGCCGATTTGGTGAGTCTCGCCAGTTCGATGGATGGAGATGGAATGGCGTCCGGATTCCGGAACTTCGCCTTGTCCGCCTTGGTGGCGAGTCCGCGAACTCCGAGTCCGTTTTCGACAGCCGCCAGATCGCCCAGGTAGAAGGCCTCCAGTTCGCGGCATGCGATCCGGACGATGGCTTGGGGCCGCCCGGCAGTTTGGCACACTCTCTTCAGGTCGCTTTTCACGGTTCGGCAGTCCGAGGCATCCTGATCCCTGAGCACGATGAAGTGTGCGTTCGTGTTGACATATCCGGCAAGCCGGCGCCCGAGCCTTCGCGAAAGGTCCTGCTTGCCTTCGAACACCACGTACCGGACCGCCGTTGTCGAAGCGGGCGGCCGAATCCGCTCGACGACGGCCTCCAATAACACTCGCGCCGATTCTTCCTCAAGTAGGAACACGATCCCGGTCAAGACGGGTCCGCTCCGTCGAAGAAGCCTTCCTTCCAGAGATACCCCATTTTCTCCCCGTCCTTGACGTACCGCACGAGTTGTTCGTTGCCGGAAGCCCGGTGGATTGTGGAGACGCCGTTCCGCTTTGCCAGCCAGAATACTTCCTCCAGCTTGACGGCGTTCAACAAGTCCGGGGAGTGAGTGGATACCATGACCTGGCCTCCCCACGCGGCGTAGCCGCGGAACTCCTCGGCGAGTTCCTCCATGAGGCGCGGATACAGTTGATTTTCGGGTTCCTCGATGCACAACAGGGGATGAGGCTTCGGATCGTGCAAGAGCACCATGTAGGCGAACATCTTGATCGTCCCGTCGGAGACATATCTGTCTAGGAACGGGGCCTAGAACGATCCGTCGCGAAAGCGAAGAATCAGATAGCCGTCCTGGGTCAACTCCGGTTCCACGCCCGCCAAGCCGGGAACGCGCCGTTTCATCTTGGCCAAGATCACGTCGAAGGCTTCGCGGTGGTTCTCATAGAGGTACTGGGCGACGCGCGGGAGATTGTCGCCGGTCTCCGACAAATGTTCGGTCGTGCCCGTGGCCTCTTTTCTGCCGCGCGCCGCGCCGATGTGAAAGTCGGAGACATGCCAGTTCTCGAGCAACTGCCGCAGGGCGCTGGCCGCCTTGAACCGCTCGAACTGGCCCAGGCCCTTGATGGCGAGGATATCCGGCGAATCGAGCACTTGGTCGTCGCGATCGAGTTCCTCGTCTCGTTTCGAGAGGTCCTGCTCGTTTCTCACGGCGTATCCCCGGCCGTTCGTGAAACTGAGGAAGTCGAAGGGCCGGCCGCGCGGGCCCCGTGTGTAGCGGAGGATCTCCTTTCGGATCGACGGCCGCTTGTCGTCGAGCCCGATCTCGAGGTGATAGGTCACCTTGCGCAATGACCCGGCGATCGGGATTCTGACCAGCAACTCGATCAGAATCGTTTCGTTCTCATGGCCCCGCGTGACGACCTCCTGGAACCGGCCGCGCGCGTCCAGCGCCTGCCGGACGTTGCCGCGAAGGGCGTCCCGCAGGAAGCCGAAGACGTCGAAAAAGGTGGACTTACCGGACCCGTTCGCACCCACCACGACCATGAACGAGGGCAGGTCCTTTACGTGGAGTTTCCGGATCGCCCGGTAGTTCTGAATCCTGATTGCTTCGAGCTTCATTCCGCCGCGCGCCTTCCGACCAGTCTCTCACAACGGTTCTAATAGGCCGGGCGCCCATCCGGCTCGAACTTGCGGAACACCGGTGGATTCACCTTCGCCCAATGGTCGATCGCGCCCTGCAATTTCCGCCGCGCCGCCGCGCTTTCGGCATGGCCCTTCGCCAGCGGCGACTTCTCGAACGGATCGTTCTTCAAATCGAACATCGGCCCATTCATGTACAGCTTCCACCGTTGGTCCCACGCCAAACGCGTTGGCTTGATGTCCGCCTTGCAACTGGGGTGCGGATCGAAGTGCGAGAACAGCCACTCGCGAGGATTCCCCTTTTGCCCCCGGATCTGAGGCAGAAAGCTCCGCCCATCGAGCGGCAATCCGTCGAACCACTTGCCGCCGGTCGCTTCTACTATCGTGGGCAGGAAGTCGGTGGAATCCACCAGATCGGGGCAGACCTTTCCCACCGGAGTCACGCCGCGCCACCGCGCCATCATCGGAACGCGCATTCCAGCCTCGGTGGTCAGGCGCTTGCCTCCGGGGATGGTCATCGGCCCCATCTTCGACGTCACTTCGGGCGGTGAGCCGTTGTCGGAGTAGAACAGCACCAGCGTACGGCCGGCGATTCCCATCTTGTCGATGGCGTCCAGCACGCGGCCGGTGTCGTGGTCCAGATACTCTACCATGTCGGCGAAGTATTTCGGATCGTCCTTCAACCGGTCGCCCTTGGCCCAATCCTTGCTCCACGGCGTGGTGTTGAAGGGCCCATGCGTGAGAGCCATCGGATAGTAAGCGAAGAACGGCTTGTCCTTGTTGCGCTCCATGAACCGGATCAGGTAGTCGCTGAACAGGTCGGGGCCGTACTTGCCCTTGCCGTCCTTCCGCATCTTGCCGTTGTCGTTGATCGTGGGATCGGCGTAGCGCGAGCCCTTGTCCTCGGTGTAGCGGTCGTGCCAGAGGAAGTACTCGTCGAAGCCGCCCTTTTCCGGAAGCTTGCCCGTCCCGCGATACTTCGACCCAGGCCCGTCGTAGCTGTAGAGTTGCCACTTGCCGGCGATGGCGGTCTTGTATCCGTGCCGGCCCATCATGTGGCCGAAGGTTTTTTCGTCCGGGTGCATCGCTCCGAACGATTTGTAGTTGCGGAAGTTCAACTGGCCCGTCATCAATTGGACCCGGGTGGGCGTGCACAGCGGCTGCGCGTAGGCGTGCGTGAAGCGAACGCCGGTCGAAGCCAGCTTGTCGAGATGGGGCGTCTTGTACGACGTTCCGCCGTTGCAGCCGAGCGTTTCGTAGCCGAGGTCATCCGCCATGATCAGCACGATGTTCGGCGGCGGGGAGCCGGGCTGCGCCATCGCGGCGCCGGCCTGCGAAGCCGCCGCGAGAAACCGGCGGCGGGACCAGGAAGAGGAAGCCATCCCGAGATTCTACACCTCGCGGGACGGCAGCAACGGCAACTCGCCCTCCGAAGCCGTCTCGGGCTCCGGAGGGCGAGTGCGCCGGGAGAAGAACCTACTGGCGTTCCATCGCGACCGTCGTCTGGGCCCCGGAGTCGATGCGCGCCGCCGAAAAGACGCTGCCCGTGCCGGCGACGAAAGAGTACCGGTGGAACACCAACTGGCCGGCGTTGAGATGAGAGAACGTGAGCGTGCCCGTGCCGTTCGGGTTGACCGTGTAGTCGCCCGTCACGGAGAAGACCGTGTTCTGCTGGTCGAAGCCCTGATAGACCATCGAGCCGCGCACCTTGCCTTTGTCGTCCAAAGTCAACTTGCCCAGCCAGTTGAACTGTCCCGCGTAGCCGAACTGGCCGGTTTCGGTTATCAGATAGTCGCCCTTGGTGACTTCGAACGTCAAGCCGGGGGCCACGAGGGGAACCTGCGCGGTGAGGATGCCGGTGGTGAAAACGCCGTTGTCGACGCGCGCCAGATGGGAATCGATCCGGCCGAGAATCATGCGGAAGTTTTCGGTGAACGGTCCCGAGCCGGCGTCGGAGACCGTGGGTGCGTGGGTCAACTGGAGCAGTCCGCTGCCGTCCGGGTTGACGGCATAGGAGCCGGTCACGTTGGTGGGGACGGTGCTGCGGCCGTTCACCCGGAGCATGGCGGTCCCCTTGACGCCTCCGTTGCCGTCGGCCTCGAGCCTGCCGACCGCGGTTTCGAAGTAGTTGTTCTGCTTGAACGATCGCTCGGTCAGCGTGTACGGTCCCCGGAGGAACGCATTGGAAAAGACGCTCTGCGCGGCGGCGGGCAGGCTTGAAATGGCGGCGATGGCGATTGCGGCGGCGAATCTGGGGGTCACTGATTTTCTCCTAAGTATGTGTTCGTAATGGCTTGCAAGGACAGATTACCGTCCGCCCCGGAGTGGGCCAAGAGGTGAGAAGTCCCATTTCGACCATCTAGAGGTTGGAGATGCGTCGTACCATGCCATGTAGTACCTTTCCCTCATTCCCCGATCCGAAAATTCGAACGCCGGGCAGGGTACAATAGCGGCTTGATGTCACCACAAGCCAAAGCCGAAAGCCTTGGGATCGCCTTCGCTCCCACCACGCCCGGATACCTCAACCTGTGCATTCGCGTGGGTTCCACGCTGCTCTCTTCCGGGCACGTCAGCACGCAGAAGGGAAAGCTGGGCGCCGGATTGACCACCGAGCAGGGCTACCAAGCCGCGCGCGACTGCGCCTCCAAGATTCTCAATTCGGTGTGGAACGCGCACGGCACGCTGGATGGACTGCGCATCGTCAAAGTGCTGGGTTGCGTCAACTCGCACCCGGATTTCATCGAACAGCATCTGGTGATCAACGGCGCGTCCGATCTGTTCCACGAAGTGTTCGGCAAGGAAGGCGACGGCTTCCACGCGCGGAGCGCGCTGGGTTTCGCCTCGCTGCCCACCGGGGTCGCGGTGGAAGTGGAAACGATCTTCGAGATCAAACCGTAACGGCCGCGGAGGCAATCGCGCCATGAATAGGATGAGCATCCCCCACCTCGGGAAGGCCGCCGCCGCTGTCCTTTTGGCTCAGTCCGCCTGGCCCGCGCCCGCGCCTGCGATTCCGGCGGCGTTCCGCCAGTCGTGCGCTCAGTGCCACGGCAAGGCGGCAATGGGCGGAATCAACCTCGCGGCGATGACAACCAAGCTGTCGATCGGCGATCACTTCGCCGAATGGGAGAAGGTGGTGGTGGCGCTCGAGACCAAGCGGATGCCTCCCGCGAACACGGCCCCGCTGCCGGACGCGGACCGGGCGGCGGCGGTGCGATGGGTTCGGGCGCGGATGTCGGAGTATGCCGAGCGCAACGCCGGCGATCCGGGCCGGGTCACCATGCGCCGGCTCACCAGCGGCGAGTATCTTTACGCGATCAAGGATCTCACCGGGCTCGACCTGAGGCTCGACGGTTTCGTGCCGGATTCGGTGGGCGGCGAGGGCTTCACCAACTTCGGCGACGTCCAGTTCATGCAGGATGCCGCGCTCGAACGCTATCTGGAAGCGGGCAAGCTGGTGGCCGGGCACGCCGTGATCGGGTCTGGTCCGCTCGGTTTCTTCCCCGATCCGGGCAAGAGTGGATTCGAATTGTCGGCGATCAACCGGGTTCAGGAGATCTACACTGCCAACGGATTCCGCGCGGCGTCGGGGGAGGGCGGCAAGCCCTACGGACTGGACCGCTATTCGCACGCGTTACTAGTGGCTTGGCGCTACCGGCACCGCGCCAAACTCGGCCAGGCGAGTGCGACGCTGGAAGCGTTGGCGGCGAAAGAGAAGCTGTCGCCCCAATTCGCGCGTCATATCTGGACCGTCCTGCACGAGCCTGACCCCGGATACCCGCTTTCCGATATCGTCTCGCGCTGGAACGCGCTTCCCGCTCCCACCGGCGCGGGCGATGCCAAGGCGGCCGAAGGCGCCCAAACGGGCTGCCGCGATCTCCAGAAGTTTCTCATCGAGTGGCCGAGATGGCTTCTGGGGGCGGGTGGCGCGGCCGAAGGCGGCCAGGGCGACGAACGGGCGCTGGTGCTCACCGACGAGTCGGTGAAGGCGGAGACGATGCACCGCTTCCGGACATTCTTCCGCGCGGCCGGCCAGACCGCGCGCGTTCACGTCTCCGCCGTGTCCGCCAATCCGAACGGGAAAGACAAGCCCTACGTGATCTGGCGCAACGCGACGGTTCGTGTGCGAAACAAAGACAGGAGCGCCGGCCAACAGACGAGCCTGTTCGAGACGCTGGACGCAGCGCAGATGGAAAAACTCGGCTTCGGTAAGGCGCCGGACGGAACTCCGATCGGTGAGAAAGAGTTCGCCCTGGCCGCCGGCGCTTCCACTTATTTCGACCTGGCGATTCCCGGCGGAGCCGGCGCGGTGGAGCTGATGGCGGAGGGCCTGTTCCGCGGCGGACCCAACGGCGACGGCGTCCTGCGATGCACGCTTTCCGATCGCGCCGAACTCGCCACTGGCCGTCCCATCTCGGCGGTGCTGGGCGATGAGAAGGCGCCCGGTTACCGGGCCTGGAAAGCCGGTGTGCTCGCCTACGCGGAGCGGCTGCCGCAGATCTCCCATGGAGAGCCCGCTCCGTCCGATCGCGATCCGATCCCTCCGCCCTACAACACCGCGTACAATCAGCCCGAGCGCGACATTTACCACGTCAAGGTGAAGTACTTCCGCGATGACCGGTTCCTGGTGGAGAAGATGCTCGACGAGCCGTCGCGCAAGCGTCTCGAACTGGCTTGGGCGGATCTACTGACGTCGTTCGAATATCACGACGCGATTCTCGATTTCACCGAAGGCAAGTACAAGCTCGACCTGAAGAAGAAGGGCATCGCCGATCTGACGCCCGCCGACATCGAAGCCCTGCCCGAGGAGCCGCGCAAGCACCTCAAGGAACTGCGCGCCTCCTACGACCACGCCATGCGAACCCGCAAGGCCGGCGAGCGCGGCCACATCGACGATTGCCTACGGCTCGCGGCCAAGGCTTGGCGCCGTCCACTGACCGAACTCGACAAGGAGGGGCTCCGCTCGTTTTACGACCGGCAGCGCGAAGGCGACAACGACCATGTGAAGGCGGTGCGCGCGCTGATCGCGCGCATTCTGGTCTCGCCCGCGTTCCTGTACCGCACCGAGCAGCCAGCCGAGGCGACTTCCGCCAAGCCACTGGGTGGCTGGGATCTGGCCGGACGGTTGAGTTTCTTCCTGTGGTCGTCGGTTCCGGACGACGAACTCCGTCGAGCGGCCGCCTCGGGTGAATTGGCCACCGCCGCCGGACTCGACAAGCAAACGCGGCGCATGCTCGGCGACCCGAAAGCGCGCCGGTTCGCCGAAGAGTTTTTCGGACAATGGCTCGGATTCTACCGGTTCGACGAGCATCGCGGCATCGATCCGGGCCGCTTCCCGGAGTTCACGCCGGAGGTTCGCGCGGCCATGCACGACGAGGCGGTCGCGTTCTTCGAGCATGTGGTTCGCAGGGACCGGCCGGTGAACGAGATGTACTTCGCCGGCTACACCTTCCTGAATCAGCCGCTCGCCAAACACTATGGCGTCACCAAGCCGGTGAAGTCGAAGGACAATCTGGAACTGGTTACCGGCGCCACCGAGTTCCATCGCGGCGGCATGTTGCGGTTGGGCGCGGTGCTCACCGCGACGTCAGCCCCCCTTCGCACCAGTCCTGTCAAGCGCGGCGACTGGCTGCTGCGGCGCGTGCTCGGCACGCCGACTCCACCTCCGCCCGCCAACGTACCGCCGCTCCCCGCGGACGACCAACAGTTCGGCGAGATGAGCGTTCGCGAGAAGCTCGCCGCGCATCAGCGCAACGCCACCTGCGCCGGATGCCACTCGCGCATCGATCCGTTGGGATTCCCGCTCGAGCGTTACGATCCGGTGGGCCGTTGGCGCGAGAGCTATTCGGATGGAAAGGCGGTGAACGATTCCAGTCCGCTCGCCGATGGCCGCGAGTTGAACGGCGTCGACGGGCTGCTCGACTACATCCGCTCGCAGCAGGAGCAGGTGCTTCGGAACTTCGCGCGTAAGATGCTCGGGTACGCGTTGGGCCGCACGGTGCTTCCCTCGGACCGTCCGCTGATCGAGAAGATCGCGCGGGCGGGCGGCGATGTTCCTTTCTCACGAGTGGTCTCCGAGATCGTATCCAGCCGCCAGTTCCGCTACCGCCGCGAGCCCGCGCCCGCCCAGCCGTCGAAGGAACCTGTCCAGACCGCCAGCCGCGAAACCGTTGGAAAGTAGAGAATAGGGAAATGAACCGCCGGCACTTTCTCAGAGGAACCGGGGCCGCTCTCGCGCTCCCTTGGATGGAGTCGCTGCAACTGCGGAGCGCAACGGAAACCAGGCCCCCGTTGCGATTCGCGCTCGTCTACTTCTCCAATGGCGTCGAGCCCATCCACTGGTGGGCGAAGGGCGCGGGCCAATCGATGGAACTCGGACCGGCCCTGACGCCGGTGAAGCCGTTCACCGAGGACATCGTTTTTTTGCGCGGCCTCTACAATCAGAAGGCGGTCGATTCGACCAGCCCGCACCTGGGCCGCATGGCGAACATGCTGTCGGGCGCTTCGATCAGCCTCGATCCCGCCAACATCCGCGCGGGCGCGACGTTCGATCAGGTGCTGGCGCAACGGGTGGGCAACCGCACGGCGCTGCCCAGCCTTGTCCTCGGCATCGAGCCGAACGAACTACGGCTCGAGGACGGCGTGTCGATGATCTACGCCTCCAGCATCTCCTGGAGTTCGGCGGCCAAGCCGGCCACCAAGGAGATCTACCCGTCGCGTACGTTCGATCTTCTGACGGGCGATGGCAGCGGACGCAAGGCCGATCGTGGCATTCTCGACGCGGTTCTGCGCGACGCGCACGACCTGAAGCCGCGCATCAATGCCGGCGACCGCCGCAAGCTGGACGAGTATCTCGAGGCGGTGCGCGACATCGAAAAGCGCATCGATCGAGCCGGCAAGGAAGAGCGTCTGGAAGGCTGGCGGCCGTCGCTCTCCAAACCGGACATGGAGCGGCCCGCCGAGAAGCTGCCGCAGAGCGTGCCCGATCACATGAAGCTGATGCTCGATCTCATCGTGCTGGCGTTTCGCATGGACAAGACGCGGCTGGCGACGCTGATGCTCAACAACGATCTGTCGCAGATGAACTTCGGTTTTTTGAGGGGCGTCAAGGGCGCGCTGCACCTGGACCTGACCCACAACGGAAAGGCTGCCGCCGCCGAGGCGATGTACCTCGAGACGAACCGGTTCCATATCGCGCAGTTCGCCTACCTTGTCGAGAAGCTGAAATCGATTGACGAGGGCGGCCAGTCGCTGCTCGATAGCTCGATCCTCATGGGCGGCTCGAATCTGTTCGACGGCGACGCTCACAGCGCCGAGCAGATGCCGTTACTGCTCGCCGGCCGCGGCGCCGGATTGAAGCCCGGGCGGATCGCCGACTACATGGACAAGGGCGACGACAACCGGCGGGCGTGCAGTCTCTACCTGTCGATCATGGACAAGATGGGTGTGCAACTGGACCGGTTCGGCGACACGGACAAACGCCTGCCCGGCCTGTTCGCCTAGTTGGTCCGTTGCGGCGCCGGCGGAACCGGCGTCTTGACGGTGTTCTTCTCCGAACAGGCCGAAAGCAGGCCGAACAGCAACAGAACGGAAGCGATCGAGCGAACCATGCGATCAGTGTACCGTAGGTCCACTGTAGAATGAACCAGTGAACCTCGCCATGTCCCGCCGTCAATTGCTGGCCGCTCCCGCCGCGCTCGCCGCCGGGGCGGTGGACCGCCAGGAAATCGTCTCCGTCAAGGCCGCGCCCTTCTCCATGCTGCCGGCCTCGCGCTTCGGCGGCAACCGCTTCCAGGGCGACCACGATCCGGCCCGTTACCGCTGGTTCGGCCCCTTCTCTCAACTCACCGGCGCCATCCTGGTGCGCATTCAAACTAAGCAGGGACTCACGGGATACGGCATGGGCGGCGGCGGCACGGCGGCCATCCACATCATCGACAACCACCTGAAGGATCTGCTGGTGGGAACCAACGCGCTGAACGTCGAGATGCTGTGGGAGCAGATCTTCGCCTCCACGTCTTTCTACGGACGCAAGGGCGTCGCGATCCAGGCGCTGAGCGGCATCGATCTGGCGCTGTGGGACATCGCCGGCAAGAACGCGGGCGTGCCTGTGTGGCGGCTGCTCGGCGGACAGGTGCGTGAGAAAGTCCCCGCGTACTTCACCGGTCCGAACCTCGAGGCCGGGTTGAAGCTCGGCTTCGGCGCGTTCAAGCTGCCGATGCCGCTCGGTCCGGACGACGGCGATGGCGTCAAGGCCAGGATCGTGGACTTGCTGACGAAGGCCCGCAATACGATCGGACCGGACAAGCTGCTGATGATCGACTGCCTGTGCCGCTGGACCGTGCCGTTCACGCTCGAGATGGCGGAGCGGCTCCAGGAGGTCCGGCTGCATTTCATCGAAGAGCCGATTCTGCCCGACGATCTCTCCGGCTATGAGAAGCTGTGCCGCGAGGTGAAGGGAACGCGCATCGCGAGCGGCGAGCACGAATTCACACACTACGGCTTCGACATCCTGCTGCGCCACGGCGCCGCGCATTTCCTGCAGCCGGATCTGACGTGGTCCGGCGGGCTCACCACGGGACGGCGCGTAGCCACGATGGCCGCCGCGAAGTCGGTGCCAGTGATGCCGCATCGCGGTGGGAGCGCGTTCGGGATGCAGTTGGTGATCTCGCACCCGAACTGTCCCATGGCGGAGAGCTTCGGCACGGGAGAGCAGGGCAACGAACTGATGGCGCTGTGCACGGCGCCGTTCGAGAGGGGCTACTATCGCCCACCGCAAGGTCCGGGGATGGGCGTGGAGTTCAGCGAGGCGGTGCTCCGGAAGCACGCGCCGTCGCTGCTGTAGCGGTTTTTTGACGCTGAGCCTGGAAACGGGCTATGCTCTAGTCCATGTTTCCCCCGGTCACAGGGACGGGCTCCACGCGAGCCAACACATTAGTGGCGGCTCGGCGGGCGTTGAGCCGTTCGGCGGAGGCGGCGATTCTGTTGCTGGCGGCCCTGCCGCTGGCGGCGCAGACCGGCGGCGGAGCCACCCTGGTCGGCACCGTCAAGGACAGCACCGGAGCCGTGGTGGCTGGCGCGAAGCTCACGGTGTCCAACGTGGCGACGGGTTTCATCACCGAGAACGTCACGTCGACGGAGGGAGCCTATTACATCCCCTATCTGACGCCCGGTGAGTACCGGATCCGGGTCAAGGCGGAGGGCTTCAAGGAGGTGGTACGCGAAGGACTCACTCTCCGGTCGGCCGAGGTGCCGCGCGTCGACATCACTCTCGAGGTCGGCTCGGTCAGCGAAAGCGTCACGGTGAACGCATCGGCGTCACTGCTGAACACGGAAAACGTGATGAGTTCCTACGTGCTCCCGGCCCACGTGCTGACCGAAACCCCGGGCGTGATGAAGCGCACCGTGTATTTGCTGCAGTACATGCCGGGGATCGTGGGCGTGGTGGGCCAGGCGGGGTTCCACATACAGGGCCAAGCCCAGAACGACATCGGCTTCCAGATGGACGGAATCCAGGCGAAGTCGCCCTACACGGGGATCGTGAACCAGGTGGACGGCGTCATACAGGGCAGCACCGACGCGATGGAAGAGGTGAAGGTGCTCACCACCGGAGTGTCCGCCGAGTACGGCCACTCGGGCGGCGGCTCGATGAAGATGGTCTACAAGACCGGTACCAACCAACTGCACGCCTCCTTCGAGGACAGGTACCTGAACGGCTCCTGGGTCCACCGGAACTTCATCACGCAGAATCCGTTGCCGCCGCAGGCGCCGTGGTACTACCAGACGTTCGATCTGGTGGCGCATGGACCGGTTGTGATTCCGAAACTCTACGACGGGCGCAACAAGACGTTCTGGCTGTCGGACTACGCTATCAACCACGAGCACACCATCAACCTCCGCGTCGCCACCGTTCCGACGCCCGAAATGCTGGCCGGCGACTTCTCCTTCAAGGAAGCTCCGGGCGGCGGCCTCCCGATCTACAATCCCTTTTCCACGCGGCTCAACGGAACCACCTGGACGCGAGATCCGCTGCCGAACAACGTCGTTCCCAGGAGCCTGATGGACCCGGTGGCGTTGAAGTTTCTCGACCTCGGCATCTGGCGGCCGCCGAACCAGGTGGGCTCGCCCGCTCGCACCGGTCCCGTTGGCAACCTACAGCGAGCCGAAAGCTGCCGCTGCCTCCAACGCGACCGTTGGGACGAGAAGATCGACCACCAGTTCTCACCCAACCACAAGATGTTCTTCCGCTATTCGCACGGCCACCACCGCGGCCAGAACGGCGACAATTTCGCCAAGCCCGAGTTCAACGCCTCGCGCGAGATCAATCCGGTGGACGACATCAATGGCGTGATCAGCTACACCTCCATCTGGACCAGCCGCCTGTTCAACGAGTTCCGCGTCGGCTACAACCGGCGTGCGGCCTCGAATCCGGCCCGTCCGGAATCGGCCAAGACCGCGCTGACCATTCCCGGCGTTGAGCCGGAGACGTTCCCCTTCTTCAACATCGGCTACAGCATCGCGTCCATGGGTTACTTTCGCCAGGTGGGCGAGGACAAAGTCCTGCAGAACAACGTGACCTATATCGCCGGCAAGCACAATTTGAAGATGGGCTATGAAATGATCCGCACCCTGTTCAACGACAAAGCGGGTTCGCTGCCGTCCGGACAGTACAACTTCGGGGGCGCGACCACGCTGCCTTTCGCGCAGAACACCGGCAACGATTTCGCGGGATTCCTCATGGGGACGGCGACCAGCGCGGTCTTCACCAAGCAACTTTCCACCTTCCTGCCGCGGCTGTGGAACCATGAACTCTACTTCCAGGACGACTTCAAGATCCGGCCGGGTCTCACCTTGAATCTCGGCGTCCGCTGGTCCTATTTCTCGCCGTACAAAACCAGGTGGAATCAGCAATCGCAATTCGACCCGGATGCCATCGATCCGATTACCGGCCGCCGCGGCGCGATCACCCATCCGAAGGGCGCGATCGGCAAGCGCGACCTCAACAATTTCCAGCCGCGCGCCGGCCTCGCCTGGACGTTCCGGCCGAAGTGGGTGTTCCGCTCTTCGTTCGGCGTGATGACGGTGGACACCGCCGGACAGGGCGGTTTCGACGAGTATGCGGGTACGTTCAACATCAATCAACCGGTCGGCGATCCGCGCCACCAGTTCCGTCTGCAGGACGGTCCGGGGCGTTTCACCTACCGCGTCAACGACGACGGCACGGTGCCCTACACGGGTGCGAATTTCGGCGCCCGCAACGCGACGTGGCGCGATCCCAACCTGCGCAACCCGTATGTGATGAACTGGTCCGCCGGTTTCCAGTATCAGCCCGGCTCCAGTTGGCTGCTGGAAGTGCAGTATCAGGCGTCGGCCGGAGTCGGCCTGCTGCGCAATTGGAACGTCAACGGCATCCCGCTTTCCATCGCGCTGGGCAATGATCGCGCCCTGCAAGACCAGGTCTTTGTGGCCCAGCAGAACTTTCAAATCTATCCGCAGTTCGGCACGGTGAACCTGTTCTCCAACTTCAACCACAACACGTGGCACAGTGGCAACATCTCGCTCGAGAAGCGGTACGGCAAGGGGCTGGTCTTCAACACCAGCTTCAACTTCTCCAAATCGTTGAGCAACGACGACACGCTCAGCTACTACAACCGGAGCGGAAAGGCCCGCACCTCCTACGACCAGCAGAAGGCGTTCGGCGCCTTTGTGGTGTATGAACTGCCGGTGGGCAAGGGGCAACGCTTGCTCAACTGCGGCGGAATCGCGAATGCAATTCTGGGCGGGTGGAAGGTCAACATCAGCGAAAATACGATGTCCGGCCAGCCGATCTCGATCTCTCATGGCGGAAGTCCGAACCGCTACCTCACGGCGTCGCGCGTCAACCCGACGATGCCCGTGGAGCAGGCCCGGGTTCCCGGGTGGGACATGGGCCAGCGGTTCCCGACCGCCGCGCAGACGCCGTTCTTCAAGTTGGGCGCTTTCTCCTATCCGGCGGCTTACACCATCGGTTCGCTCGGCGCGAGAGTGGTCCAGGCGCCGGGCCTTTACTGGATGCAGACGTTCGCGACCAAGAGCTGGGTTGTCGCCGAGAAATACAAGTTCAGCTTCCGCCTGGATGGACACAACCTGCCTCACAAGCGGCCCAATCTCGCCGCCCCTAACACCAATTACAATCTCAACAATACGGGCGCCTGGGCGCGCTTCACCGGCGTGGTGGGAGACTTCTCCAACTTCGGCACGGCGCAGGCCAACGTCCAGATGTCGATTCGAGCGGAGTTCTACTCATGAGCGAGCATCGTACGAGCCGCCGGGAAGCGGCGGGCAAGTTGGCGGCGGCGGGCGTCGCGGCGTTGGTTCCAGGGCGGGCAGCCGCCAAGCCGATGATTCCGATTCCGCCCGGCATCAAGATCGGCGTGAGCGCCAATCAGCCGAATGAAGACTACATGAACTTCCTGAAGCAACTGGGGGTTCGTTGGGTGAGTCTGGGGCCCGTGCAGCCGGAAGCGACGGCCGAAGGGTTCACCAAACAGCGTGAGACCTGGGAAAAGGCCGGCTTCCACGTCTACAACATCGGCAGCGGCGTGGGCCCCAGCGGCAGCCTCCACAACATGCCGGAGGTAACCCTCAATCTTCCCGGCCGCGACCGGAAGATCGAGGATTATCTCAATTACATCCGCTACGTAGGCAAGGCCGGAGTCCCGTACTCCACCTACGCCCACATGGGCAACGGAATCTGGTCCAGCGGACGCACGGTGAGCGCCCGCGGATACTCCGCCCGCGACGGGAACGCGAATAGCCCCGATTGGAAGGGGTTCTGGGGCGGCAAGACCTACACCGGCCCGCTCTCCCATGGGCGCGTCTACACCGAACAGGAGATCTGGGACAACTACACCTACTTCATCAAGAAAGTGGTCCCGGTGGCGGAGGAAGCCGGCGTGCGGATCGGCATCCACCCGGACGATCCGCCGATGCGCATGTTGGCCGGGGTGCCCCGCTGCGTTTTTAGCAATTTCGAGGGCTACAAGAAAGCGATCGAGATCGCTAACAGCCCCAACATCGGCGTCTGCCTTTGCGTCGGCTCGTGGCTCGAGGGCGGCAAGGACACCGGCGCGGAGCCGCCCGAAGTCATCCGCTATTTCGCCGCCCGCAAGAAGCTGTTCAAGATCCACTTCCGCAACGTCAGCGCCCCGTTGCCGCACTTTTCCGAAACGCTGATCGACGACGGCTACTACGACATGAGCAAGGTCATGCAGGCGCTGGTGGACGTGGACTTCGATGGCATCGTGATCCCGGACCACATCCCCGCGTTGGGAACGATGCCGGGCGCGCCGGACACCAGCCGCGGCGTGGGCGCTGGAGGGACGTACCGCCCGAGCGTCGGGCTGGCGTATCTGATCGGGTGCATGAATTCGATGCTGAAGGCGGCGCGTCGCAAGGCGTAGCCGCCGGCTGCTACTAAGGCAACAGCGGGATGTGGGCGGCGTTGTTCGTCGCGCCGGCTCCTTTGAAGACCTTGGCGCCATCGGCGGTCTTTTGCGGGCCGCTCCTCGGCGTGCCGGCGCCCCAGTCGGCTACTCCCTTGGCGGAGGGCACGTACTCTTGGCAGTATTGCCCGAGTTGGTCGGTCCGGATCGTTTCCTTGTGAAAGTGCCCGACCTTGCCGTAGGCTACCCGCTCCGTGGTAAGCGTCGTGCCGGACGCCTGACCCTCCCCCTGGATCATCCGCCCGTAGTGGGCCGACGGATCGCCACCCTCGAACTTGGCGCCGGCGCGCTGCGCGGTTTGCAGCACGGGCCCATCCTTGAACGGCGGATTGTGGCCCCGGCTGGCGCCTTTCATCGAAACCAGGTCGATGCGGACGCATTCCACCAGATTCGTGCCAGGGATGCGGCGAGCCCAGATTTCACTGCCACCCTTGGAGTCCACGTATCCGTCGGAGTCGAGTTTGGCGCTCTTGACCTTGGTGAACCGCTCCTTGAGCCAAGGGTACAGGTCCTTACTGAGCGACTTGTTGCGGAACTCGGGAAAATCGGAGAACGGCGTGGCCCCGGAGTTGGGTTCGCGGGTCTTGATCCTGGCCGGCATCTCCGCGAGCGAATCCGCTTTGGACGGCTTGGCGCCACCGGCATTCCGAGGGGCAGCCTCCCCGGGAGCCCCTTCCGCTTGCGATCTTGCCTTGACCGCCGCCGCCTTTGCCTGCGTCACCTCGATGGTGCGCTTCACCCCACCCTTGATCGCCGCCACCGTGACCAACGCCTCGATCAGTGCGACCAACGCCTGCGCTGCCATCACGGCTGCTTCCCGCAGTTCTTCCTCGGTTCGAGCCGAACGAACCTTCGCCTTGTACTTCCCGAGGTACGTGGCGATCTTGGCAAGGTCGTCGGCGAGAATCGGAACCGACATTCCGATCAGAAGGACGCACGCGAACGCCACCACCTCCGCGACGCCGGACGCGAACATGACCCCGAGAATCACCATCCATACGGCGCTGCCGATCGTCAGCATCGCCTTGAATTTGGCGCCCATCTCGGCCCAGATCTCGTCCGACAGCATGGCGGCGGCTTCGGCCATCTTCTCGTCGTCGGTCAGGTTCGCCACGTCGAGCACTCGCCAGTAGTGCGTGTACTTGGCGCAGACGTATCCGTTCCGCGCCAGGACCACGCATCCCTTCGAACTGGGACGGTCCTTCAGGTCGTAGGCCTGGATGTCGAACAGCCAGCGGCTGTTGTTGTCGTAGGCCGTCAAATCGGTCCGAACGGACAGCGTCCCTTCGATGGTGTTGAACTGCCTGAAGAACCAGTCCCTGCCGTCGCCGGGTAGCAACTCCCACGCGCTCGTTCCCCGGAACCTCACCATCGCGCAGCCGGCCGGCCGGTAGCCGGGGGTTGGAGACGACATCCCTCCCGAGGCCTCCTTGACTTCCGGCAGAATCGCCACCATCTCATAACGGTTCGCCATCGGCAACCCTCCTTGTGTCATACTGCGCGGACCGCGATCGAATCGCCTCACCGGCTGTGTTACCCTCCGGTTGATGTTCCGCCTCGCACTCATCGCCGCCGCGGTGGCGCTTCCCGCCGCCGCCCAATACTTCAAGCTCGATCGAGACCGCATGGTCGAGCTCACCGCCAAAAATCCCTACGAGCGCTTCGACGACGGACGGCCCAAGATCCCCGATGCCGTGCTCGAAAAGGTGCGCGGCCTTTCGGTGGAAGAGGTCTGGGGTGTGCTGCCGGCCAAGGGATTCCCCAATCAATACGAAGGCGGCTGGCGGATCCTCCATCCGGAGAAGAAGCTGGTGGGACGCGCTGTCACCGCGCAGTTCATGCCGCTACGCGCCGATCTGAACGATCTCGTCATCGGCGACCTGAAGCGCCGCGCCTACGCGAGCGCCGCGCATCAATGGGTGATCGACCAGTTGCAACCGGGCGACGTCATGGTGGCCGACATGTTCGGCAAGGAGGACGGCGGCTCGATCGTCGGCGACAACCTCGCCACCGCGATCAAGTCCGCGACCGTCAACGGCGGCCTCGTCGTCGACGGCGCCATCCGCGACCTGGAGGGCATCCAGCCCATCGACCTGGGCATCTACTTCCGCCACGCCCATCCTTCGGCGATCGCGCAGGTGACGCTCACCGGCTTCAACATCCCGGTGCGGATCGGCAAGGCAACCGTGGTTCCCGGCGACATGGTATTCGGCGACCGCACCGGCCTCTACTTCGTGCCGCCGCACCTGATCCAGGAGATCCTCGACAAGGCGGAGGAGACGCACATTCACGACGAGTGGACGAAGGACAAATTCATGAAGGGCCGCTACAAGTCGTCCGACCTCTACCCACGCCCCAAGGATCCGGCGCTGCAAAAAGAGTACGAGGAGTACAAGCGCCGGAAGCTGGGCAAGTAGGGTAGCCTGGATTCGATGCGCCTTCATATCAAGTCGCCAGGTGAGGCTCCCGGGGTTTATCCGGTGGTCCGCCGTGGAACGGGGCTGAAGCACCTCTCCTTCACCATCGCCGAACTCGGCGGGAGTCTACGGGAACACACGTTCGAAACCGGGGACGAAGAGATCTCGCTCGATTCCTACACGGGACCGTATCGGGCGCTCGTGGAATGGAGCGGTGGGCGCTGGACGGCGACGGTGGCCGCGCGCCCGAACCTGCGCGATCCGCACCCGATGATTTACATTCCCTCCCAGGCGAAGGTGACGCTCGTGGCGCTGGAAGGGCCGGTGCGAATCACCATCGCCGGCGCTCCAGGCAAGCCGGGCGTCGCGCCCGCGCTGGTGGAAGGCGCGGCGATCGTCTCCAAGCAGGTGGGCAAGGACAACTGGACCCGCACCGTTCACACCCATATCGCGGATAATGTTCCCGCCGCGCATCTGATTTGCGGCGAGACGGTGAACAATCCCGGCGGCTGGTCGAGCTGTCCGCCGCACAAGCACGATTGCTTCGAGGGCGGGGAAGTCCCGATGGAAGAGGTCTACTACTTCCAGGTGGACCCGCCGCAAGGGTTCGGCTTCCAGCGGATCTACACCGATCCCGGCGCCGCCGATCCGTTCGACCACGCCTATCCGGTGGAACACGGCGACACGGTGATCATCCCGCGCGGTTATCATCCGGTGGCCGCCTGTCCCGGTTACACGCTCAACTACCAGTGGGTGCTCGCCGGCGAGGGCCGAACGTACGGAGCGTGGCGCGACGATCCGCGGCACGCCTGGATCAAGGCGTAGCCATGCGAGCGTCGTCGCTTCTGTTGCTCGCCGGAGCGGTCGCGAGCGCGCAGGACCCGGGCGCGGAGTTCTTCGAATCGCGAATCCGCCCGTTGCTGGCGGCCAAGTGCTACTCATGCCACGCCGAAGTGCGAACCTCCGGCCTTCGCGCCGACTCGCGCGACGCGCTGTTGAAGGGCGGCAACCGCGGCGCGGCGGTCATTCCCGGCGATCCCGCCGCCAGCCTGTTGATGAAGGCGGTTCGACACCAGAACGGCTTGAACATGCCGCCGGGCGCGAAGCTCGCCGAGGCCGAGATCGCCGCGCTCGAACGGTGGATCGCGAGCGGCGCCGCCTGGCCCGAATCGAAGGCGCTCGTCTCGGCCGCGTCTCGCCCGATCACGGCGGCCGATCGCGGATTCTGGTCGTTCCGTCCGCTCGCCAACCCCGGCGGCACGATCGATTCCTTTGTCCGCGCGCGGCTGGAAAAGCGCGGTCTCGCGCCGAATCCGCCCGCCGGGCGCCACACACTGCTCCGCCGCCTTTCGTTCGATCTTACCGGGCTGCCGCCGTCCCGCGCCGAACTCTCCGCGTTTCTCTCCGACACACGGGCGGGTGCGTTGGAGCGGGCCGTGGACCGCTTGCTCGGATCGCCGCGGTTCGGCGAGCGGTGGGGACGGCACTGGCTGGACGTGGCGCGCTACGGCGAAGAAGATTACACCGGCACCGCGCCCAAGCTCTACTCCAATGCCTGGCGCTATCGCGACTGGGTGGTGAAGGCGCTGAACGACGACATGCCCTACGACACGTTCGTGAAGGCGCAGATCGCGGCCGATCTGATGCCCGACAACGCGAACCTGCTCGGCGGGCTGGGGCTGTTCGGTTTCGGTCCCTGGTATTACGGCATTTCGCAGCCGCCGCAGGCGCGCTCGGACGAGCGCCACGACCGCGTCGACATGATCACCCGCGGCTTCCTCGGTCTCACCGGCGCCTGCGCGCGTTGCCACGATCACAAGTACGAGCCGATCGGAATGCGAGACTACTACGGATTGGCCGGTGTGTTCCACAGCTCGAAGTACGCTGAGTATCCGCTCGCGCCGCCGGACGAGGTGACGCGGTACAAGAAGGCGCAAGACGCGGTGAAGGCGCAGGAAGCCAAGATCTCGAAGTTCCTCGAGGACCAGCGAGACCAGATCGCGTCGATGTTCTCCTACCGCATCGCCGCCGCCATGATGGGCGACGCCGGCGTAGACAAGGAACTGGCGGAGCGCTTCACGAAGTATCTTTCGAAGCCGGAGGAGGAGTTCGCCTATCTCGACGGGTGGCGCCAAGCCGCCGAGCGTGGAGCGCCGGCCGAAGAGCGGCGCGCGCTGGCGGAGAAGTTCCAGGCGCTGGTGATAGACACCGCCGAGGAGAAACGCAAGCTGGACGACGCGAGCCGGTCCGCCAAAGCCGCCGCGGCGGCTAGCGCTCCGAAAAAGCGCACCATCCTGCTGCCGTTCGGCTACGACTCCGAGCTCGACTTCAATCCGGGCGCGGACGTTCCGGTGAAGTCGCTTGACACCCAGCGGATGCTGCTGTGGCGCCGCTTCTTCCACGGCAAGGACGGTTTGCTTCGCTTCGACGGCGCGGCGGTGGAGCGGCTGCTGGAAGGCGCGTGGAAGCGGCATCTGGAAGTGCTGCGAGCCGAATTGAAGCGGCTCGAAAAGGCGAGTCCGGCACCCTATGGATTCTGGCAGGGGCTGGCCGAGCACGAGCAGCCGGCGGACCTGCCGCTGGCGGTTCGAGGCGATCCCTTCGTCGACGGAGCGCCTGTGCCGCGGCAGTTCCTGGACGTGCTCTCCACTACGCCTCTACAAAAGGGAAGCGGCCGGCTGGAGCTTGCCGAGGCGGTCGTTCGCGCCCCCGTCGCGGCGCGCGTCGCGGCCAATCGCGCGTGGATGCACATGACCGGATCGGGCATCGCGCGCACGCCGTCGAACTTGGGCAGGAGCGGGTCGCCGCCGTCGAATCCGGAGTTGCTCGAATATCTGGCTTGGCGGCTGGTGAACCGGGGCTGGTCGATCAAATCGCTGATCCGGGAGATCGCTTTGTCGGAAACCTACCAGGCCTCGTCGTCGGCGAACGCCGCGAACGAGAAGGCCGATCCTTCGAACGAATCGTTCTGGCGCGCCAACCGGCGGCGGCTGGACGCGGAGTCGTTGCGCGATTCGATTCTCGAGGTGAGTGGCGGGCTCGACCCGCGGACGGGCGGCGAGTCGGCGCCGCTGGACGACAAGTTCCCGCGCCGCGCCCTCTATGCCCGCGTGAGCCGGTTCCTGCAAGAGGAGCGTCTGGCGCTGTTCGATTTCCCGGCCGCGAGCGTGTCGGTGGAAAAGCGCGCCGTCACCAATGTTCCGCCGCAGAAGCTCTTCTTCCTGAATAGTCCGTTTTTGTTGAGCCGCGCCGAGGCGCTCGGGAATCGAATGCGGGAGATGGGAATCGACGCCGCTTACGAGACGCTGTTCGCGCGGCCGCCGGAGGCCGGCGAGAGAAGGCTGGCGCTCGACTTCACGGCAGCCGGCGGACCCGGCGTCTGGCGCCGCTATGCCCAGGTGCTGCTGGCTTCCAACGAGTTCGCCTTCGTCGACTGATCCATGTCCACGGTCCCGGAAGAAAGCAAGGATCTCGGTTTCGGCGCGCGGGTGGCGCAGCAGAGCCGGCTGCGCCTGCTCAATCCCGACGGCAGCTTCAACGCGCGCCGCAGCGGGCAGCCGCTGTTGCGGTCGCTGAGTTCGTACCATCTTCTGCTGTCGCTGCCGTGGCCGCGATTCTACGCGCTGGTGGTGGTTGGCTATCTGCTCACCAATCTCGCGTTCGCCTACGGATACTGGCTGTGTGGCGGGCTGGATGGAATCGCGGCAACGGACGGGGCGGGCCGTTTCGCCGAGTGCTTCTTCTTCAGCGTGCAGACCCTGGCGACCATCGGCTACGGAAAGATCGCGCCGGTGGGAACGGCGGCGCATCTGCTGGTGACGCTCGAAGCGCTGGTGGGCATGCTCGGATTCGCGGTGGCGACGGGCATTTTGTTCGCGCGATTCTCCCGGCCGACGGCGGACATCCTGTTCAGCCATCGCGCCATCGTGGCCCCGTACCGGGACGGCAAGGCGTTCCAGTTCCGTATCGTGAACGCACGTTCGAACCACCTCACCGAGGTGGAGGCTGTGGTGGTGGTGACGCTCGGGAATCCAGGGATGAAGGGCCGTTCGTTCCACGAGTTGAAGCTCGAGAGGGCGAAGGTGATGTTCCTCCCGCTCCATTGGGTGGTCAACCACGCGATCGACGAGTCCAGCCCGCTATATGGCATGGATGCGGCGGCGCTCGCCGCGCAGGACGCGGAATTCCTGGTGCTGATCAAGGGCGTGGACGAGACCTTCTCGCAGACCGTGCATGTGCGGACCTCCTACAAGCACGACGAGATCCTTTGGGGCGTCAAGTTCCGCGACATGTTCCTGCCGCCTTCCGGCGACGTGGTGGAGATCGACGTACGGCGCCTGCACGATGTGGAGCCGGCCGCGTAGATCGTTGGCGCCGGTCCGTCAACATCGATTCAGCATGCGTTCGAGGTGTCGCGCCTAGAGCATGTCCTGAAACTGCTGCACCGGCATCCCCGACGCGCGAATCAAGGCCCGTAGTGTACCGGGCGCGACCTCGCGGTGAAGGGTACCGACAAAACCGCGGGGTGGCCAGCTTAATGAGGATCACATGACTGCCGGCCTGCCGGTCTCGAGTCCAACCCGCTCTGAGAAACGTCCGCACCGCACGTTCGCCAGAGATGACCGGCAGAGGCACTACGCGACTTCCACTTCGACTTCGCGGACCTCTACGGCCAAGGGCAGGTCATTGGCTTTGCGGGCGGCCAAGCATCCTTGGATCGCCTCCCGTACATTTTCGATTGCGGCGGCCTCGGTTTCGCCTTGGGAAATACATCCGGGCAGGGACGGACACTCCGCCACGATCATGCCCGTTTCGTCCCGTTCGAGTGTGATGAGCAGTCGCATGTCTTCATGTTACCCGAGTCTTTCGAGCCAGCGAGGGGTAAACTCAGGAGCCCGCGGAGAGGGCCATAGCCGCTTGGATAACGATCAACGCGTAGCGCAGAGGGGTACCCTTCCGCCCTCGCGGCCCGGCTTCGGGGCTTGCCTAGACGGACGATTCGGCGCCGGCGTGGCGAATCCGTGCTCCGCTGGGACCTGGCATTGCGGCAGGTTTTCGCGACATCGGGCGGCCACCCCTGCATGCAGAAAAATGGCGTGACAGCTTACCGCGGTCCGCCGCCGATGCCGCCCTTCAGATCGCGGAGCGTCGTGAGCAGGCCGGGCACCAGCGTGATCACGAACAGCGCGGGCAGGATGAACAGCACGATCGGAAACAGCATCTTGATGCCCGCCTTGCCGATCGCCGCTTCGGCCCGCAGCCGGCGCCGCGTGCGCAACGCATCGGCGTAGACCTTCAGCGCATGCGACAGACTGGTGCCGAATTTCTCGCTCTGGACGATCATCGCGGCCAACGACTTGATATCCTCGATGCCGGTCCGCCGGACCATCTGGTTGAACGCCTTCGAGCGCTCCTGGCCGGCTTTCACCTGCATCACCACCGTGTAGAATTCGGCCGCCAACTCCGGATAGATGTGGCGCATTTCCTCGCTCACGCGCAAAAGCGCCTGATCCAGCGCCAAGCCGGTTCCCAGCACGATGCCGAGCATGTCGATCGTATCGGGCAGCGCCTCCTGGAGCCGCGCCTTGTAGCGCTTCACCAGCCGGTAGAGAATCTGCTTCGGCAACAGCCAACCCAGGATGAACGCGGCGGCCAGTCCGCCGAGCTTGCTCATGAAGTCGTTATCCCACTGCAGATAGAGCATCAACCCCATGAGCGCGACGAAGAACAGCGCATGGCCCGCGCTGTAAAGACCCACCAGTTCCGCCCGCCGGACCCCGGCCGCGCGTAGCTCGCGTTCGTTCTCCCGCAGCCAGTCCTCGCCGCCCGGAACCACGCTGATCAGGTAAAGCATGCTGTTGATGATGCCGCCGCCCGCGCGACGGCGGCGGCTCACGCGGACCTCGGGTCCCGCGGCGCCGGCAGCCGACTGCAACTCGGCCAGCCGGTCGTCCAACGGGCTCTCCTCCTCGTGCAGCAGATGGTAGCCGGACCACACGATGGCGATGATGGTCGCGAATGTCAGGATGAAAAATAGAGAGGCTGTGACGACCATTCTGGTTCCTCAGAATTTCGGATTGGCGAGCTTGCGAATCACCAGGATTCCGGTGAGTTCGGACACGATCGCGTAGGTCAGGAACTTGCTGCCCGTTTCGTCCGAATAGAGCAGTTGGATGTATTCGGGCTTCACGATCCAGAATCCGATGCCGACCACGATTGGCAGCGCGCACAGCAGGCCGGCCGACATCCGCTGCTGCGCCGTGTGAGCCTTCATCTTGGCCGCCATGTTGAGGCGCTCGCGCACCAGCACCGACAGGCCCTCGAGCACTTCCACCATGTTCGCGCCGGTCTGCCGTTGCAGGATCAGTCCGGTGATGAAGAACTTCAGGTCGATCATCGGCACGCGCTTGCCCAGGTTCATCAGCGCCTGATCCACCTGCGAGCCGAGTCCCAACTCCTCAACCACCTTGCGGAACTCCATCTTCACCGGATCGAGCGATTCCGCTCCGATCGTATCCAGACCGCTGTGGATGGTGTGTCCGGCCTTCATCGACCGGTTGAAGAGGTCGATCGCATCCGGGAAGAGCTCCTCGAACTTCTCCAGCCGCTTCTGGCGCGCGCGGGAAATGAGGAACATCGGGATCAGTCCGGCGCCGGCCGCGAATATCAGCCGTAGCGCGAAAGCGTCGATGCCGAACAAGCCGAACAGAACGTAGACCGCCAGGGCGATCAGCACGCACACCACGAACACGTCCACGGCGCGGTATTTGAGGTTCGCCTGATCGATGGTCTCTTGCAACCGGCGCAGCACGCCCACCCACTCGACGAAATCGGTGAAGATCGCGAAAGTGCCCTTTTGCTCGGAGCGCAGCAGTCCTCCTCGCGCCGCGCCGGCGGTGCGAGTCCCCGTTCGTGCGCGCAGTTCGCGCATGCGCGTGGCGAGCGCTCCTTCCGCCTGCTGTTCCGGCACGCGATAGGCGTAGTGCGCGACGATCCACAACGCGACCGTGAAGATGACTCCCGCGACGAAAAAGAATCCCATGGCGTTAGCTCTTGAGCGCTTGATGTTCCTGAAAGATGGTGGTGGAAAGGTGAATGCCCCACGACTTCAACCGGTGCATGACGAACGGGATCTCCCCGGTGGCGCGGAACCGTCCCTGCACCTTGCCGCTTTGGCTGAGACCTTCGCGTTCCAGCAGGAAGATGTCGCGCATGTCCACCGTCTCGCCGTCGGTCGACCGGACTTCGGTGATGCTGGTGATCTTGCGCGAGCCGTCGCTCAGACGGTTCATGTGCACCACCACCTGAACCGCGGAAGCCAGCATCTGCCGGATCACGTAGTCGGGGACGTGCTGGCTCGCCATCATCACCATCGTCTCCAGGCGGGAGAAGGCCTCGCGCGCGGAGTTGGCGTGGACCGTGGTCATCGACCCGTCGTGGCCCGTGTTCATCGCCTGCATCATGTCGAACGCCTCGCCGCCGCGGCACTCGCCGATGATGATGCGGTCCGGACGCATGCGGAGCGCGGTGCGCACCAGCACCCGCTGATTGATGCCGCCCTGCTTGTTGAGATTGGGCGGCCGTGTTTCGAACTTGAGCACGTGGCGCTGCTGCAATTGGAGTTCGGCGGTGTCCTCGATCGTGACAATGCGCTCTTCCTCGGGGATGAAGCGCGAAAGCGCGTTCAGCGTGGTTGTCTTGCCCGAACCGGTGCCGCCCGACACGAGCACGGTGGCCTTCGACTGGACCGTCGCCGCCAGAAACCGCAGCATGCTCGTCATCAGCGTCTTGTTGGCCACCATCTCGTCCGACGTGATCACGTGGCGGCCAAAACGGCGGATGGAAAGCGCCGGACCGTCCAGAGCCAGCGGCGCCACGATCGCGTTCACGCGCGAGCCATCCAGCAGGCGCGCGTCCACGATCGGATTGGCTTCGTCCACACGGCGGCCCACCAGCGACACGATCTTCTCGATGATGTGCATCAAGTGGCCGTTGTCGCGGAAACGAACCGGGGAAAGCGACAATTTGCCCTGGCGTTCGATGTAAACCTTGCTGAACCCGTTGACCAGGATGTCGGAAATGCCGGGATCCTTGAGCAGCGGCTCGAGCGGACCCAGCCCCAAGACCTCGTCGAGCACCTCCTCGACGATCTTGTTCTGCTCGCCCGTGGTCATCGGGATGCGCTCGTCGTCGAGCAGCCGTTCCACCACCCGGCCGATCTCGGCGCGAATGCGGTCCTTAGGGATCGACGCCACGCGCTCGAGGTTGATCACGCCGATCAGCTTCTTGTGGATCTCGGCCTTGAGCTCGAAAATTCGGTCGGCGGCGCGAGGCGCGGCGGAGGCGGGACCCGAGGGTCCGCGCGGCGGCATGGGTCGAAAGCTGCTTCCCAAGGAAACTCCTGCGAAAAGGGTGGAGACTTCGATTCTACCTGGATGCAAACCCGGCGGCGCCCCGCGGGACTCGCCGGTCAGCCGCCCTCGCGCGCCAGCCCGAACTTCTCCATCCGGTAGATCAGCGTCTTCCGGCTGATGTCCAAATACCGGGCCGCCTGCGACTGGTTCCAGTCGAATTTCTTCAGCGCCCTGAGGATCAACTCCCGCTCCACGCCCTCGAGACTGATTCCGGCCTCCGGCAGGTCGAGCCGCAGTCCCTCGACGGACTCCGGCGGTTTCTCGCGCCGCAGCGCCGGCGGCAGATCCTCCAGCGTCACGGCCGGCCCCCGCGCCAGCACGATGATCCGCTCCACCAGGTTCTCCAACTCCCGCACATTGCCCTGCCATCGATGCGCCTGAAAGTACGGCATCATCGACGATGGCAGCGACAGCGATTCGCGGCCCATCTTCCGGCGCGCCTTGTCGAAGAAGTGCTGCACCAGTTCGGGAATGTCGTCCGGCCTCTCTCGAAGTGGGGGCAGTTCGAGCGGAATCACGGCCAGCCGGTAGAAGAGATCCTCGCGGAACGCACGGTCCTCCACCATCGCTTCCAGGTTGCGATGCGTGGCCGTAATGAAGCGCACGTCCACCCGCGTCGTCTCCGATCCGCCCACTTTCTCGATCTCGCGTTCCTGGATCAGCCGCAGCGCCTTCACCTGCAACTCGGGCGGCATCTCGCCGATCTCGTCGAGACCCAGCGT
>SYLY01000083.1 GCA_005808475.1 Acidobacteriota bacterium | reverse complement strand
TACTCCGATCCGTTGTCTGAATGAAACCCGAGTATTGTGAAGGGAAATTGATGCAGAATCGCTTCCAGCACCGGAATCAGGTACTGTTCGCTGATCCGGCTCACGCATCCCACCACTTGCCACTGCGTCACCTCGTCGACGGCGTTGATATGGTAAACACCCTTGGCTCCATCCCAGTCCCCCTGATGCACCGTGTCGACTCGCAGAAATCCAGGCTGGCCCAGCGGATCCGGTTTGCGACGCTCGCCGATCGTCACCACGTTCGCTCGCGTCCCTTCGAATACCGACACCCGCTTGCGGTAGTAGACGCTGTTGCGCAGATTGTATAGATGCGCCACCGAGATCTCCGACAGCCGCGCATACTCCGCGTTGCCGAACTGGTTGTACTCCCGCCCCAAAATGCAGCGCGTCGCTGGACCGCTCAGCCACCCATGCGCCCGGTCCACCTCCGCCAGCAGTCTGATGTCCCCGTCCGTATATCGCCGTGGAAACCGCCTGCGCGGGGATTCGCTGATCCGCACCGTTCCCGTCTCGCGATACATTCGCACCAGCCGCGTCATTTGCGGCGTACTCAATCCCGTGACTTTCTCCACGTACGCGCGAATCGTTCCACGTTCCTTCTTGTCCCTCCCGGCGTACTCCTGGGCGATCAGTACACCCTGAACCCACGAATAGATTTCCACCCGGCTTCCGCCGGCGAACTCGATGTCGTGGCTCCCCTTCAGGAATTCGCTGATCTGTTGTTGGCTCAGCATCTCGGCATTCTGCATTTGCAATCGCATCCAGCCGCGGACTGCCGCTACGCCGCCTACCATTTTCATGATCATCTTGTGTTGGACGCAAGCTCGATTTCATGATCATCCTGTATTGGACAATTCTGGACTACCGGAATCGCCCGCGGACTGGCACAATAGTCGTTGCCGCGCGCCGGCGGACCAGTTTTGCCCGGCTCGCGCGAAAGGAGACTCAATGGACCGTTTCGACGAGCTCAAGCTCAAATACCAAGGCGCACTCAATCTCATCAAGCAGAACGGGACCCGTCTGGCGCACCTGCACGTGCAGGACAACAAGCTTCTCATTCAGGGCGCGGCTCCCTCCGAGGACGCCAAGAACGACGTTTGGAACCAGATCAAGCTGATCGACTCCTCGTTCGGCGATCTGATCTGCGACCTGAGCATCGACGAGAGCTTGGCTCCGCCCGCGCCGGAAGTCCGGACGTACGAGGTCCAGCGCGGCGATTCGTTGTGGAAGATCGCGCAGGAGTTCTACGGCAACGGCGCGCTGTATCCGAAGATCATCGCGGGCAACCCCGACAGCCTGAAGGACGAGAAGTCGGTCATCCACCCGGGTGACATCCTGGTGATCCCCGACTAGTTTCACGAGGGGGGCGGGCCGGTCCCGCCCCCTGGATTCCACCGGCGGAAGAGTGCAGCTTCAGTCTTCCGGGCTCGGCCTGCCACCGCTTTGCGAGTCGTTCCGGAGATTCAGGGATGCGATCATGCACAACGTGGGCTCCACTCTCCGATCGCTTTTAGCCGCGTCCTGCTAACTAATTGGCGCTTTGCAAACCTCGCCCGCCCAGGCGGCGGGGTGGCCGCGCGGGCGGCAAACGCTTCCAATTTTCTACGACACATGCATTCGCCGCGCCGCCGCCGCGATTCAGAACCAGGGCTGGGAGACGGAACTTTTCCCGCGCCGCCGCGTATACTGCGATGGAGGCGAATGATCCGGAATGATGAAATTCCTCTTGTGGTTCCTCCTGTTCTGGTTGTGCTGGCCGCTGGCGTTGATCGCGCTGGTGCTCTATCCCTTCGTATGGCTGGTTCTGCTGCCATTCCGTCTGGTCGGGATCGCCGTGGACGGCGTGCTGCAACTGGTCTGGGCCGTGGTGACGCTCCCCGCCCGGGCGCTCCGCCTCGGGCGGACGTAGACCGCGCCGCAAAATCCCCCCGCGCCGGCTGTCTAAACGATAAGCGCGCCTTGGGTTCGACCCGTCCGCGCGTTTTTCTTCATGAGCCGACTCCAACTCTTCCTCGCCGGTCTCGTCACCATTGGTGGCGCTTCCTGGATGGGCATCCGCACCGTCGACCAGCGTGGCTGGCGTTTCTTCGATACCGGCAAGGGCATCGTCGACATGGGCCTATCCTTTTCCAAGGCCGTGAAGGCGCGAGACGCCGCCGCCCTGGCCGGATTATTCACGCCCGGCTACAAAGGTAACGTCCTCGGACTCAACGGGATGGAGCAGGTGGAGGACAAGGACGGCATCCGCCGGTACAAGATGAAGGGCGGAGCGGCGGTCACCGGACCCGAGGCGGCCGCGGCCGAATGGAAGGCGTATCTGGACGGCTTCGAATCGATCGAGGAAGTCTCGCTGTTCGTCCACCGCCTGAAGGACTGGCAGGCGTCGCCCGGGCCGGACGCCGTCGTGCGATTCGAACTGATCGGCACGCCGAAAGGCGCCAAACAGGCGGGCATCGACCGCGCGTTGTTCGACGCCAAGTTCGACGCTTCGGGCGGATCGTTGAAGTTCCGCGAGGCGGCCCTGCAGGAAGGCTCCCGTTACATCTCCGAAACGCCGCAGTTCGTCAACGTGGCGGACGAGGCGGGAATCGGCATTGTCAACCGCTACTATCCGGCGTTTCTGAACACGCCGCAGAAGTTCGGGATGATCCGCTACGGTCCCGGCGGCATCACCGCGACCGACTACGACAACGATGGCTTCTATGACATCTTCATCCCGGACGGCGTCGAGTCCAAGCTGTTCCGCAATACCAAAGACGGCAAGTTCGAGGATGTGACGGCCAAGGCGGGATTGACCGGACTGGACGGCGTCAGCGTCGGCGTGTTCGCCGATTACGACAACGACGGATTCAAGGACTTTTTCGTCAGCCGCACCTACAAGCCGAATCAACTCTTTCACAACAACGGCGACGGCACGTTTACCGACGTGACCAAGAAAGCCGGAATCGGCGAGGACTGCTGCACGACGGTGGCTTCCTGGGCGGACTACGACAACGACGGCCGCCTGGATCTTTACGTCGGCCGCTACCTCGACCCGCGCGATCGCATCCCCACAACCTTCTACGCGCGCAACGGCGAGCCGAATCAGCTCTATCACAACAATGGCGACGGAACCTTCACCAACGTCACCGAGAAGGCGGGCGTCGGCGAAATCGGCCTCTGCCTCGGCAACGTCTGGGGCGACATCGACGACGACGGGTTCCC
Organism: Acidobacteriota bacterium; assembly: GCA_005808475.1. GTDB lineage: Bacteria > Acidobacteriota > Terriglobia > Bryobacterales > Bryobacteraceae > SYLY01. The sequence continues at coordinate 18,604 of SYLY01000083.1, read as the reverse complement.
CGACCTCTTCGTGGTCAACGATTTCGGCCGAAGCACGCTCTATCACAACAACAAGAACGGCACGTTCACCGACATCACGGTCAAGGCGGGCGCGCTGGCGTACGGCGCCGGCATGAACGCTTCGATGGCGGACTACGACAACGATGGCCGCCTGGATCTCTACACCACCGCCATCCGCTCCGAACACGCCTGGTTCGCCGAGTTCCCCACCGTGATGCGATACATGCAGAACGTTTGGCTCCAGAACGTGTGGAAGTCCGACATGCCTCTCTATTGGCAGATCTTCCAGCAGTCGGGCTTCGGCTTCGTGGAGGTGTTCCAAATGATGGCCGACGGCAACGCGCTGCTGCGCAATCGCGGCGATCTCACCTTCGAAGACATGCGTTGGAAGGCCAACGCCAACCCGCCGGGATGGTTCTGGGGCGCCTACTTCGGCGACTACGACAATGACGGCTGGCTCGACATCTACGCGGTGAACGGCTGGGCCTACAACAACAAGGACACCGAGATCGAACTCGAGTTCCTCAACAATGTCGTCAGTCATCAGGACACTTACAAGACCGGCCTGTACTTCGATCCGAAGTTCTTCGGCACGCGATCCTGGCACGGCTGGGAACGCAACCGCCACCTGCGGGCGCAAGGCGACGGCACGTTCGTGGAACTGGGCCGCGCCTCGGGATCGGACCTGCTCACCAACTCCCGCGGCGTCGCGGCGGCCGATTTCTGGAATCGCGGGCGGCTGGATCTGGCGATCTCCGGCTCCACCGACAAGCACGCGCTGCTGAAGAACAACAACCCCGATAAGCGCAAGTTTCTCGAGGTGGAACTGATCGGGACCAAGTCCAATCGAGACGCGGTGGGCGCGCGCATCGTGGTCAAGGCGGGCGGCAAGATGATGACCCGCGAGATCGCCATTGGCGACGGCTATGGCTCGCAGAACACGCTACGGCAGCATTTCGGCCTGGGCGACGCGGCGCAGGTGGACGAACTGATCGTCAAGTGGCCGCGATCCGGCATGACCCAGAAGTTCACCAACGTCGCGGCGAACCGGTTCCTGTCGGTCACGGAGGGCACGGATGTGCTGGTGGAGAAAAAATATGGCGCGAAGGATCGCTAAGGCCGCGGTTGCCGCGGCGGCGGGCGTGGCGCTTTTCGCCGCCGGCGGGACAAACGCGGCCCGGTGGTTCGACGACGTGACCGCGAAAGCCGGCGTGTCGCACAAGCACACCAACCGCGCCTTCGAGAATCCATACGCGCACATCATGTCGGGCTACACCGCGCTCGGAGCGTCCGCTGCCGTGGGAGACTTTGACGGCGACGGTTGGGACGACGTGTTCGTCACCGACTCCCAGAAGACCGGTAAGAACCGCCTCTATCGCAACAATCGCGACTTCACGTTCACCGACGTCGCCGAACAGGGCGGAGTCGCCAATGGCAACGACGCGCGGAACGCCTCCGCCGACGCTCTCTGGTTCGACTGCAACGGCGATGGACGCCTGGATCTGTTCGTCGTCCGCTTCGGACAGAGCCAGCTCTACGAGAATCTAGGTAATGGCAAGTTTCGCGAGATCACCAGGCAGGCGGGCTTGACGCGATACGCGAACTCGATCACGTCGATCGCGTTCGACTACGATCGCGACGGCGACCTGGACCTGTTCATCGGCGACTACTTCCAGCCGGTGGACCTGTTCAACCCCAACACACCGCGCTTCTTCCCCGAGAGCTTCGAAACGGCCAACAACGGCGGCGGAGTCACCGTGTTCCGCAACGACGGCAAGGGCGTCTTCACCAACGCCACCGCGGCGGCCGGAATCAAGATCAGCGGCTGGACGCTCGACCTTGGCCACGCCGACGCCGACAACGATGGAGACGACGACCTCTATGTCGCCGCCGACTTCGGCACCGACCGCTTCTTCCGCAACAACGGCGACGGCACGTTTTCCGACATCACCGAAAAGGCGATCGGCATCGACTCGAAGAAGGGCATGAACGTCGACTGGGGCGACTTCGACGGCGATGGCCTGTTCGACATCTACGTCACCAACATCACCGACGACTACATGCGCGAAGGCAACTTCCTGTGGAAGAACAACGGCAACCTGAGCTTCACCGATGTGTCGCGCGAACTGGAAGTTCACGACACCGGCTGGGGCTGGGCCGCCAAGTTCTTCGATCACGACAACGACGGCTGGCAGGATATCTACGTGGTGAACGGCTGGGTTTCGGCGGGCAAGGACAGCTATGTTCCCGACATCTTCAACATGGTGATCAAGCCGAATCTCGATTTCGCCGACGCGCGCAACTGGCCTCCGATGGGCAACAAGAGCCTGAGTGGATATCAGAAAAAGCGCCTCTTCCACAACGAACACGGAACGGGCTTTCGCGACACCGCGCCCAGGCACGGCATCGATTCCACGCGCGACGGACGCGGCATCGCGATCGCCGATTTCGACCATGACGGGCGGCTGGACATGTTCGTGTCGAACGCCAATTCCGAACCGTTCCTGTATCGCAACACGGCGCCGGCGGCCCACTGGATCGAGTTCAAACTCGAAGGCCGCAAGTCGAACAGGCAGGCGATCGGCGCGGTGGTGAAGGTGACCGCGGGCGGCCGGACATCCTCGCAGTTCGTCAACGGCGGCAACGGATTCGCCAGCCAGAGTTCGTTGATCGTGCACCAGGGCTTGGGCGCGGTGGCCACGGCGGAAAAGATCGAGATCCTGTGGCCGGGCGGCGCCAGGCAGACGTTCGAGAATCTGGCGGCGAACAAGATCTACAAAGTAGTGGAGGGCGGAGCGCCCTCGGCATGGATGGCGAAACGATGAGGCTTCTTTTCACGATGACCGCGGCGGCCGCCTTGTGGGCCGCCGATCCCGACTACCGCACGCCCTGGCAGGCCAAGGACTTCGAGAAGGCGATGGGCGTCCTCGAGGGTGCGCTCGCGGCCGACCCGGACAGCATGAAGTTCGGCAGCGAGTACCGCTTGCTCGTCATCGACGCCAAGGCTCACGACCGTGCCATCAAGTTCTTCGGCGACCTCGCCGCCAAGAATCCCACCATGTCCAACCTGCACCTGAACCATGGGTTCGCCTACGTCGACAAGATTCCGACCGCGGGCTCCATCACGCAGGTGCTGCTCGCCAACACGTCGCTTGGCCACTTCACCAAGTCGCTTGAGACCAAGCAAACCTGGATCGCGCTCTACACACGCGGCAACGCGTATTTGTTCTGGCCCAAAATCTTCAAGCGGATGCCGCTCGGCATCGCCGACCTGGAGGCGGCGATGAAGATGCAGAAGTCCGGCAAGAAGATGCCCTTCCACGTGCGGTCGTACCTGGCGTTGGGCGACGGCTACTTCAAGAACGACGAGCCCGAAAAGGCGAAGGCGATGTGGGCGGAAGGGTTGAAGGAGTATCCCGCGAGCGATGCCCTGAAGTCCCGGACCGGCAAATCGCCGGAGGAGATCGAAAAGCTCATCTCCAATGTCTACGACCCGTACAAACGCGTCGACACCGATCTCTCCGACCTGTGGAAACAGCAGTGAAACGCACGATTCTCATCGCGCTGGCCGCGGCGGCCGTGTTCGGCTTCACCGGCGTCAAGAGCCGCATCCGCTTCACCGAGACGGGTGAAAAGTCGGGCGTGCGGCAGGTTCACTCCACGCGCAAGTTCAAGGGGCCTCACGGCGACGTACTCGGCATGTTCACCTCGGGTGGAGCGGCGTCGGCGGTGGGCGACTTCGACAACGACGGTGACGACGATCTCTTCGTGGTCGACTCCGATACCGGCAAGCCACACCGGCTGTATCGCAACGACGGCGGCATGAAGTTCACCGAGGTGGGCGCGCAAGCCGGCGTCACCGGCGGCAACGATCCGGATTCCATCTGCGCCGACGCCATCTGGTTCGACTACGACAACGACGGCTGGCGCGACCTGCTGGTGGCGCGGTTCGGCACGCCGCTCCTCTATCACAACGAGAAGAACGGCAAGTTCAAGAACGTCACCGCCGGATCGGGCTTCAACCGATTCGGCAACACCATCGCCGTCATCTCGTTCGACTACGACAAGGACGGCATGCTGGACGTGATGTTCGGCGACTACTTCAAGCCGGTCAGCCTCATCAACCTGACCACCACCAAGGTGCTGCCCAACGACCTGGATAACGCCGTGAACGGCGGCGGCGTCACCTTGTGGCACAACGACGGCAACGGGAAGTTCTCCGACGTGACGTCCAAGGCCGGCTTCGACAAGCACACCGGCTGGACGCTCGACCTCGGTCACGGAGACTTGAACAACGACGGCTGGCAGGACATCTACATCGCCGCCGACTACGGCACCGACCGCATGTACTTCAACAACGGCAACGGCACGTTCTCCGAAGTGACCACCAAGGCGATGGGCGGCTTCGACACCCGCAAGGGCATGAACGCCGAGATCGGCGACTACGACAACGACGGCTGGCTCGACATCTACGTCACCAACATCACCGACGAGTACATGAAGGAATGCAACATGCTGTGGCACAACAACGCCGACGGCACGTTCACCGACGTCTCCAAGGAAACCAATACCTGCAATACGCTCTGGGGATGGGGCGCCAAGTTCGGCGATTTCGACAACGACGGCTGGCTCGACATCTTCGCCACCAACGGCCTTCGCTCGCGCGGCAAGGACAACTACATTCCGCTGCTGCTCGAGGCGATCATCAAACCGAACATGGAGTTCCAGGAACTGGCCTCGTGGCCGGCCATCGGCAACATGACGTGGAGCGGATTCCAGAAGAAGGTGATGTTCAAGAATGTCGGCGGACAGGTGTTCAAGGACATCTCGGCCGATGCGGGCGTCGACAACGATCTCGACGGGCGCGGCGTGGCCGTGGCCGACTTCGACGGCGACGGCAGGCTCGACTTCTATCAGACCAACGCCGATCAGCCCGCGCTGCTCTATCACGGGCAAGCCGAGGGCGCTGGCAATTGGATCGAAATGAAGCTCGAGGGCGCGGTGAAGAATCGCGACGCGGTGGGCGCGCGCGTGACGGTGAAGGCCGGCGCGCTGACCATGATGCGCGAGGTCGACGGCGGTAACGGATATTCGGGGCAGAGCATGCTCCGGCTGCACTTCGGCCTGGGCGCGGCGGCGAAGGCCGATTCCGTCGAGATCGCGTGGCCGGACGGGCGCAAGGAAAAGGTCGCCGTGCCGGTGAACGCCGCGGTGTACGTCCGCCAGACGGCGGGCGGCGCGGCGCGAATCGCACCCATCAAGGTTCGCTAGTCCGGGGAGACGCATGAAGAAAATCGCCGCAACCGGTTTCTATTTCGTGGCGGCCGCGCTGCTGGTGCGCTCCGCCGAGGACAAGGCGGAGCAACTCACCCGCCACATCAACCTCGGCAAGGCGTTCTACGAGAATCCGACCACGCAGAAGGAAGCGGCCGCCGAATTCAAAAAGGCGCTGGACCTGAACCCGGACTCGGCGCGCGAACAGCTCAACTATGGCCTGGCGCTGCTGCGCGCGGGCGACGTGAAACAGGCGGCCGAATTCCTGCTGAAGTCTCGCAAGACGAATCCCGCTCTGCCCCACACCTACTTCAATCTCGGCGTCATCCACAAGAAGGACGGCGAGTTCGAAAAGGCGTTGCAGGAGTTTGGCGAGATGGCCAAGCGTGCACCGGAAGAACCGGTAACGCACTTCAATCTCGGCATGCTGCACAAGCTGCAAGGCGCGCCCGAAAAGGCAACCGCCGAGTTCGAAACGGCGGCGAAGCTCGACTCCACGCTCGCCGCGCCCCACTTCCAGCTCTACAACTCGTACCGCGCGGCCGGCCGCATGCCCGACGCCCAACGCGAACTCGCCACGTTCAACGAAATCAAGAAGCGCATGGCGGCGCTCGGATTGTCGGAGGACATGGATTGGTCCTACTACGCGGAACTGCTCGAGGAGATTCCGGCGGCGGCCACGGCGGGCGCACCGCCCGTGGAAGTGGCCTTCAACGCCCGGCCCGCCGGCAGCCTGGGCGCGCAAGCGTCCGGCCTTCACACGCTGGACGCCAACGGCGATGGCAAGCTCGACTTCCTGCTGGTTGGCGCCAGTGGATCGGCGCTGTTTCTCAACAATGGCGCGGGCTTCACCAAATCCGCCGCCCCCGCCGCGCGCGCGGCCAACGTGGGCGACTTCAATAACGATACGCTCCCCGACCTTTGCCTCGCCGGACCCGAGGGCGCTTCGCTCGCCGCCAATAAGAAGGGCTCGTTCGAAACGCGCCCGCTCGTCAAGGGATCGTTCAACCACTGCGTGTTCGTGGACTTCGATCACGACTACGACCTCGACGTCTTGCTGCTCGGCGAGAATCCGAAGCTGATGCGCAACAACGGCGCCGAGCCGTGGACCGAGCAGCCGTTCCCGTTCGTCGCGGGCAATTCGTTCGATGCGGCGGTGCTCGAAACCGGCGAGGACAACGGGTTCGACATCGTGATGGCCTACATGGGCAAACCCGCCGTGCTGTATCGCGACAAGAAGATGGGCCGCTATGAGGCGGTGGTGCTGCCCGTGGCGTTGGAAGGCCGCTTGCAAGTGGAGGACTTCAACCACGACAGCTTTCTGGATGTCGCCGCGGCCGGAGCCGATGGCGTCCAGTTCCTCGAGAACAAGCACGGCAAGCTCGAAGCCGGTCCCAAGGTTCCGCACGGCGCGGGAGCCGGCACGGTGTGGTTCGCCGACTTCCAGAACCGCGGCCGCATGGACATGCTTGCCGGCGCGGCGATGCACGTCCACAAGGGCGGCTTCGCGTGGGAGACGGGCAAGGTCAAGGGCGTAACCCCGGCGCTGGGAATCGCGGTGGGCGAGTTCACCGGCGACAACCTCATCGACGCGATCGGCGTGACGGCGGATGGCTCGGCGACGCTCCTCGCCAACGCCACCCCTACCAGGAACGCCACCTTGCGCGTCGCGATCCAAGGCGTGAAGAACATCAAACTCGCGCCCGACGCCCGGGTGGAAGTAAAGGCCGGCAAGCATTACCAGAAAAAGGCCTACCGGGGATTGCCGCTCGTGTTCGGAATCCCGGGACTGGCGGCCGTGGAGACGGTCCGCATCACGTGGCCGAACGGACTGATCCAGAACGAAATGAACCAGAAGGCCGGCTCCTACACCTATAAGGAAGCGCAGCGGCTCTCGGGTTCGTGTCCGATGATCTTCACCTGGAACGGCGAAAAGTTCGAGTTCATCTCCGACGTCCTGGGAGTGGCGCCGCTCGGCGCGGGCTTGGGCGACGGAAACTTCTTCCCGGTGGATCACGACGAGTACGTGCAGATCGCCGGCCGCCAGCTTCGCGAGCGCGACGGCTTCTACGAGATCCGCGTCACCGAGGAACTGCGCGAGGTGTCCTACATCGACCAGATCCAACTGATCGCCGTGGATCACCGGAATTCGACACAAATCTACACAAACGACAAGTTCAAAGCGCCGCCGTTCCCCGAGTTCAAGCTCTTCGGCGTCGACCGGCGCATCGAGCCGCGGAGCGCGATCGACCACACCGGAGCCGATGTCCGCGGCCTCATCGCCCAGCGCGACGCCCGCTATCCGTCGAACTTCCGCCGCGATATCAACGGGCGGGCCGAGCGCCACTCACTCACGCTCGATCTCACCGGTGCGGGCGATTCGCCGGTGCTGTTCCTGCACGGCTGGGTCGACTGGGCGGATGGCTCCACCTTCGTCGCCGCGTCCCAGGACCGCCCCGGCGCGCTGGCCGCTCCCTCTCTGGAAGTTCGGGACGCGGGCGGCCGATGGGTCACCGCGATCGCCGATATGGGGATGCCGGCGGGCAAGCCAAAGACCATCGCGGTGGACCTCCAGGGCGTGTGGAAATCTCCGTCGCGCGAAGTGCGAATCGTCACCAGCATGGCTGTCTATTGGGACGAGATCTTCGCGGCGGCCAACCCGCGCGATCCCGAGGTCCGGCTCACGCGCATGGCTCCCACCCGCGCCGGTCTCCAGTTCCGGGGTTTTTCAGCCGTAAAGGTCCACCCCGAGCGGCTGCAGCCGGAAAGCTTCGATTACGACTCCGTGCGCGCCACCTCCATGTGGAATCCAACTCCCGGCATGTACACGCGATACGGCGACACGCTGCCGCTGCTCGGCCGCATCGACGACCGGTTCGTCGTCATGGGCGCGGGCGACGAGTTGTCGTTGCGGTTCGACGCGCGCGGCCTTCCCGCGCTGCCCGCCGGCTGGACCCGCGATTTCCTGATCTTCTTCGACGGCTACGCCAAGGACGCCGACGCCAACACCGCCTACTCGAGCAGCGTCGGGCCGCTTCCGTTCCACGCGATGCCCGGATATCCGTACCCCGCCGGCCAGTCCCATCCCGGTTCCGGCTACGACAAAACCTACAACACGCGGCCCGCGCTGCGATTGATTCGACCATTGGCTAAACCATGACCAACCTCTTCGGCCTCGCCTTTCTGCTGTTGTTGTTGAACTCCGCCTATCTCTGGGGTTTCCCCGACCCCAACATGTTCTACATCACCAATATCCTGATCCACATCGCGGGCGGGACGCTGATCGTGCTGGGAATGATGGCGCTGAAGCAGTACCGGCGCGCGCTGATTCCGCTGGTGCTGGCGCTGGGCACCGGCGTCGCGCTGGCGGCGGTGGGAGCCATCCGCCCGTACCGGTGGCTGGTGATCGCGCACATCGCGGCGGGGTTGCTCGCCGTCGTGGGCGCGTGGATGGCGGGTGTGAAGCGCGTGGCGCCGGTGGCGGCGCTCGCCGGCGTGTTGGCGATGGCCGGCTTCGTGAAGGAAAAGGCGTTCCCCGATCCCTCGCATCGCATCAAGAATCCCCGGGTTGTCGCCGCCAGCATGGATGGCGAAGGCGGCGGGCCGCAAAGTCCCTTCTTCCCCTCGGCGTCCGAAACCAACACCGGCAAGATCATCCCGTCGAACTTCTTCATGGATTCGGCCGCCTGCGCCGAATGCCACAAGGACGCCTACGACCAGTGGAACTCGTCGATGCACCACTTCGCGTCGTTCAACAACCAGTTCTACCGGAAGTCCATCGAGTACATGCAGGACGTTGTCGGCACCAAGCCGTCCAAGTGGTGCGCCGGCTGCCATGACCACGCGGTGTTCTTCAATGGCCGGTTCGACCGTCCGATCAAGGAACAGATGGACACTCCCGAAGCGCACAACGGATTGGGCTGCATGTCGTGCCACTCGATCTCGGCGGTGGCGAGCACGGCCGGCAACGGCGGGTTTCGCATGGAATATCCGCCGCTGCACGAACTGGCCACCAGCAAGAATCCGGTGCTGAAGTTCATCCACGACTACGTGGTGAAGACCGCGCCGGAAGCGCACCGCCGCTCGTTCATCAAGCCGTTCATGCGGCTGGACGCCTCCGAGTTCTGCTCGTCGTGCCACAAGGTGCATCTCGACGTTCCAGTCAACACCTTCCGTTGGTTTCGCGGCTTCAACGAATACGACAACTGGCAGGCGTCCGGCGTTTCCGGCCAGGGAGCGCGATCGTTCTACTATCCGCCGAAGACGTCCACGTGCGTCGACTGCCACATGCCCATGGTTCCGTCCAAGGACTTCGGCAACGTGAACGGCCAAGTGCATAGCCATCGTTTCCCCGGCGCCAATACCGCGGTTCCCACCGCGAACGGCGACGCCGAACAATTGAAGACCGTCGAGCAGTTCCTGAAAGACGGCATCGTCACGGTGGACATTTTCGCCGCGTCTCCGGTGGAAGACGACAAGAATCAGCCGCAAATGCGCCGCCGCGCGGGGGAAGCGCCCCAGGCGGCCACGATGTTCGCGGTGGGCGAAGAAGCCGAACATTCCGGGCAGGTGATGATCCGCGAGGTGGGCAAGATCGCGGCGCCGCTCGACGCCGCCGCGCCGTCGTTCAAACCGGGCGATCAGGTACGGCTGGACGTGGTGGTTCGCACGCGCAAGGTCGGCCACTTCTTCCCCGGCGGCACCGTGGATGCGTTCGACGTGTGGCTGGAATTGAAGGGCGAGGACGAATCGGGCAAGGTGGTCTACTGGAGCGGACAGCTCGAGAACGGCAACGGTCCGGTGGAGCAGGGCGCGCATTTCTACAAGAGCTATCAGCTCGACGAGCACGGCAATCCGGTCAACAAGCGCAACGCGTGGCAGAGCCGCACCATGCTCTACGTCCACCTGATCCCGCCGGGCGCGGCGGACGTCGTCCACTACCGGGTCAAGATTCCCAACGACGCCAAGGGCAAGATCAAGTTCACCGCCAAGCTGAACTATCGCAAGTTCACGCACTACTACACGCAGTTCGCCTACGCCGGACAGCCCGACCCGAACGACAAGAACGTCACCGCCGCGTACGACGACCGCAAGTGGACCTTCGACCCGGCGAACATCCCGAAAAACGTGTCGGGCAAGATCAAGGACCGGATTCCGGATCTGCCGGTGGTCATCATTTCGAGCGCCACCGCGTTCCTGAACATCGGAACCGGACCTACCGAATGGAAACCCGTCGCCGATAAGAAGCACCGCGAGCGCTGGAACGACTGGGGCATCGGGCTGCTGCTGCAAGGCGACCTGAAGGCGGCCGAATACGCCTTCAAGAAGGTCACCGAATCCGAGCCCGGCTACGCGGACGGCTGGCTCAATGTCGCCCGTTCGTACGTGCAGGAAGGCCAGACCGAAGAGGCCAAGCCATTCCTCGACAAAGCGCTTTCGATCAATCCGGCCATGCCCCGCGCCTACTATTTCAAAGCGCTGGTGCAAAAGGCCGACGGTGACTACGACGCCGCGCTGGAGTCGTTGCGGAAGGTCACTTCCACGCACCCGCGCGACCGCGTGGTGCAAAACCAACTCGCCCGCATCCTGTTCCTGAAGCGCGACTATCGGGGAGCGCTCGCCGCGCTGGACGCGGTGCAGGGCGTCGACAGCGAGGACGTCCAGATGCACTACACCAAGATGCTCTGCTACCGCGGCCTCGGCGATAACGAAAACGCCGCGCGCGAAGAGACGCTGTTCAAGCGCTTCAAGGTGGAGGAGTCGGTGCAGTCGATCACCAACGTCCGCCGCCAGGCGAGTCCGGAGGACAACAACGAACGGCAGACGATCCACGACCACGAGTCGATCGACCTGCGTCCGGCCTCGGCCAAGCCCGCCGCGCCCGCCCGGAAGGCGCCTGGCGATCTCGCGATTTCCGCTGGAGGTTCCCGTTGATTCGCACCGGCATCGCCGCCGCTCTTTGCGCCGCCACGCTGGCGGCCGGTCCCGTCTCGTTCACCGACGTCACCACGGCGGCCGGCATCAAGTTCAAACACAACGCCGGCAAGGCGGGGAAGAAGTTCCTGCCGGAGACGCTCGGATCGGGCTGCGCGTTCTTCGACTACAACAACGACAACTGGCCCGACATCGTGCTGATCAACGGGCGAGACTGGAAGCCCGGCGCCCGCAAGTCATACCCGGCGCTCTATCGCAACAACAAGAACGGCACGTTCACCGACGTGACCGCCGAAGCCGGATTGCAAGTGGAGATGCAGGGCATGGGCGTCGCGGCCGGCGATTTCGATAACGACGGCAACGCCGACCTCTACGTCACCGCCATCGAGGGCGACCGCCTGTTTCGCAACCTCGGCAACGGCAAGTTCGCCGACGTCACCAAGGCGGCCGGGATCGCCAACGCGGACTTTTCGACCAGCGCGGCGTGGCTCGACTACGATCGCGACGGCAAGCTCGACCTGTTCGTCGCCAACTACGTCAAGTGGACCGAGAAGGGCGACCTGTGGTGCTCGCTGGACGGGCAGACGAAATCGTACTGCACGCCGGAGTCGTACAAGGGAACCTCGTCGAAGCTGTATCGCAACCTCGGCGGCGGCAAGTTCGAGGATGCGTCGAAGAAGGCGGGCGTGGCCGATCCCACCAGCAAGTCGCTGGGGATCGCGATCTTCGACATGGACGGCAACGGGTGGCCCGACATCTTCGTCGCCAACGACACGCAGCCGAACAAACTCTACAAGAACAACGGCAACGGCACGTTCACCGATGTCGCCGTGGCGGCGGGAGTCGCGTTCGGCGAGGACGGCACGGCTCGCGGCGCAATGGGCGTCGACTCGGCGGATTACGACCGTTCGGGCCGCGCGCACCTTCTGGTCGGCAACTTCTCCAATCAGATGCTCGGGCTCTATCACAACGAGGGGACGGGCCTGTTCGTCGACGAGGCGCCGGCGAACAACGTGGGCCGCGTCAGTCTGCTATACCTCGCGTTCGGCGTCTTCTTCTTCGACTTCGACAACGACGGGCAGCTCGACATCTTTACCGCCAACGGCCACATCGAGGAAGAGATCGGCCGCGTGCAGCCTCGCGTGAAATACGCGCAGAACCCGCTGATCTTCCGCAATCTCGGCAACCGCAAGTTCGAGCACGTCAACCCGAAGATGGGCGCGCCGATCAATCGCGCCATCGTCGCGCGTGGAGCGGCTTACGCCGATTTCGACCGCGACGGCGACCTCGATGTGCTGCTCAGCACCAACGGCGGACCCGCGTACCTGTATCGCAACGACGGAGGCAACGCCAATAACTGGGTGCGGATCAAGACCGCCGGAGTGAAGGCGAACAAGGACGGCTTCGGCGCCGTGGTGCGCGTGAAGTCGGCGGGCGGACAACAGTGGCTGACGGTGCGGAGCGGGTCGAGCTACTGCTCCCAGAGCGACCGCGTGCTGACGTTCGGACTGGGGCAGGATAAAAAGGTGGACGCCGAGATCGTCTGGCCGGGCGGAGAGAAGCAGGCCATCGCGGGTCTGGACGCCAACAAGACCTATTTGGTGACCGAAGGCTCCAAGTCCGCTACTCCGATTCCCTGACGCACGGCGGCCGCCAGCGCGGCTTGCAACTGGGTTTGATGCCGCTGTTCGTGCAGGGCGACCAGCCGGAAGATCCGCGCGGCATCGTTGCTGCCCATCATCGGATGATGGAACCGCATGGCGCGGTAGTTGGCGTCGGGATTGGCGGCGAACAGATCCTCCGTCTCGCGGAGGCTCGCGGCCAGTTCCGCGCTCAGTTCGTCCACCGGCTTGCCCCGGACCGGCGATGCGACGCTCGGGTTCCGGGCCGGCGCGATCCGGTAGCGCAGCATGATGTCGCGCGCCAGCGGGGGTACGAACAGATTGAAGATCGTGAATGGCGCCGTGAGCAGGGGCAGGATCTCGCGCGGTATCCCAAAAATAGAGGTGTTCACCTCATCGAACCCCACGAACATGGTAGGTCTTTTACCCGCCTTATCGAGCGCGATCAGGTCGGCGAACACGCCGCGGTAGAGTTTTTCCGCAAGCAGGAGGTGGTCCAGGATCTCTCCCGGAGACCACTCCTTCGGCGCGGGCCGGAAATCGGCCCGTGCTTGGGAAATTCCGGCCGCGAGCCGAAGTGTTTCGGCGCGGACCGTGCGAAACTGGTTCAAGCCTTGCCGGTACATTGGCTCTCCTGTTTGGGTGCTCCGCGGCGGGGACAGACATTACTCATTTTGGAACCGTAGACGGCAAGTATGCGCAAGGGGCTGCGAGTAACTTTTTGGGGCGTCCGGGGATCGGTGTGCACGCCCGTGCCGGAGAACATGTTCTTCGGCGGCAACACGCCGTGCATCGAGGTCCGCCGCGGCGATGCCCCTCCCATCATATTAGATGGCGGCAGCGGAATCCGGCTGCTGGGCGACAAAATGATGAAGGAAAGCGGAGGGCTGCCTGGCCCCGTCCATGTGTTCCTCACGCATTTCCACTACGACCACATTCAGGGCATCCCGTTCTTTCCCCTGCTGTACCACGCCGGCACACCGGTTCACTTCTATTCGATGGACCCGTCGCTGAGGGACCTTCTCACCGGCCAAATGGCCAAACCGTATTTTCCGGTGCAGTTGCCCGACACCGAGAACTACTTCCACCAGATCCCGCCGGAGGGGCTCATCGTGGAGGGAACCCGGGTCATCCCGTTCGCGCTGCGCCACTCCGATCCGGTCTCCGGGTTCCGCCTCGAGGCGCCGGAGGGCATCGTTGTCTACGCCTCTGACCACGAACACGGAGAGGCGCACTTCGACGAAGGTCTGGTGCGGGCGGCCCAGGGCGCGGACCTGCTCATTTACGACGCGCACTTCACTCCCGAGGAGTATCCGCAGCGGACCGGTTGGGGGCACAGCACGTGGCTCGAAGCGGCGAAGATCGCCAGGGCCTCCGGAGCCCGGCGCCTGGCCCTGTTCCACCACGCGCCGGAGCGGAGCGATTCCGAAATGAAGAGCGTGGTCTTGCAGGCCAAGCGCCACTTCGCGGGCGTCTTCGCGGCGCGGGAGCGCCAAACCGTGGAGATCGGCCGTCCGGCGCGGCCAGGAGTCTGAGATGGCCTCCTACCTCGAATTGCTCTCGCGGGACCGCCGCCGCATCCCGATCGACGGAGTCCGGGTCTCGCTCGGCCGGGCTGCGTTCAACACGATCTCCTTCCCGGGTGACATGAACGTGTCGCGCCGCCACGCGGTGATCCAGGAAGTGGTGGGCACGTTCTACGTCGCGGACCTCGGAAGCCGGAACGGTACTGTTGTCAACGGGCGCCCCATTACCGCTCCCATGGCGCTTTCCGACGGAGATGTCATCGTGGTCGGCGAGCACGAGATCGTGTTCAACAGTTCCAACCTGCCATCGACGGTGGAAATGGCGGACGAAATCGACGTCGACGCCACGCAGTACGCGGTGAGCGTCCGCACGATCACGACGCTGGTGATCGACGTGCGCGGTTATACGCAGCTTTCGCAACGGATTCCCGAAGCCGAAATGTCGAAGGCGTTCGCGGCCTTCTTTCAGGACGCCGGGGCCGCGCTGAAGGCTCTGGGTTGCTGGACGCAGAAGTACATCGGCGACGCGATCATGGCCGTCTGGGTGCACCCCGGAGCCGCCGCGGACTCCGCCGAGTTCCGTCCCGTGTTCGAAGGGCTGAACCAGATCCGCGAACTGGCCGGGGGAATGCAGAGCCGGTTCGGGTTGCCGATCCCGATTCGGATCGGAGCGGGCATTAATACCGGGGTCGCGTCGACGGGCAATCTCGGGAGTTCGGCCGTGGCGGACTTCACCGCGCTCGGTGACGCCGTCAACAAGGCCTTTCGTCTCGAGTCGTGCACCAAGGAGATCGGCGCCGACATCGCGCTCGGCGAGCAGACCTACCTGGCGCTCGAGCCGGCGCCGGGCGCGGCGGCGATACTGCGCCCATGCCTCGCCGTGCTGAAGGGCTACTCGAAGCCGCAGACGGTCTACTCGATGTCGTTCGCGGATCTGGACGGTCTCCGCGCGACCCTCGCGCCCTGACGGTTCAGAACACGCGCCGGGTCAGCCGGTCCACCGTGAACTTGGCCGTCTCGGCCACCGCCATGACCGTCATCACGCCGGCTTGCACCGGATCGGTGACCACCAGATCGGCCGCGTCCGGCACCGATCCCGCCATATTCAAACTCACCACCAGCAAGCCACGCGCGCGGACCTCGCGCACCGCCTGCTCGATCTCGCCGCCCATCAGCGAGCCCGCCAGGACAAGCGCCTTCGCCCGCGGCAGCCGCGCCACCGCGCGCACCGCCTCGGCCAGCGGCTTCTCGCCCACCAGCGGAATCGTATCCACCGAGATGTGCTCGCCCCGGATGTTGTGCCGGTCGGCTTCCGAGATCGCGCCGATCGCCACTTGGCCGACCTGCGCTCCGCCGCCCATGATGATGATCCGCTTGCCGTAGATCTTCTCGAGCGTCGCCACCGGAACCGCCTCCCGCACGATGTCCAGACCCCGCAGTTCGTTCACCAGGTCCGCGATCTCGCCGGGGAGGTGGAGTTCGAAGTAGGTCGTCTCCGGATCCACGATCTCCACGGACGTAATGTCTCCGCCGTGCCGCGCAATGACGCCGGTCAGCACGTGCAGAACACCCGGCCCTGGAGCGGTCCGCAGCAGCAGGCCGGAACGGTTACTCGTCTCCGCCAATCTCGTACTTCTCCAGGATCCAGTCCCAGTGGCCCTGCGCTTTCAGCAGCATCTCCGCCACCTCGCGAATCGCTCCCTGGCCGCCGCGCGCCTGCGTGACGTAGTGGGCCGACTGCTTTACTTCACTGCGTGCGTTGGCCACCGCCACCGCCCATCCCACGCGCCGGAAAAGCACGACATCGGTGAAGTCGTCGCCAACAAACGCCACCTGCTCCGGCGCCAGGCCGGAGTCCACCAGGATCGCCTCGAGCAACGGGATCTTCTCGATGAACCCCTGGTAGTTGTATTTCATGTGGCCCTGCGCCGCGCGCATGTCCACGGCTGGCGACTTCCGGCCGCTGATCAACCCGGTCGCGATGCCCTTCCAATGCAGCCACTGCAGCGCGATTCCGTCCTGCGCGTCGAACCCCTTGGTCTCCGTCCATTCTCCCTTCTCGTTGGGCAAATGGTGGATCTTTCCATCGGTGAGGACGCCGTCGACGTCCATGAGAAGGAGGCGCACCTTGGAGGCGCGATCGAAGTTGCTATCCATGAGTGGGAACGGAACCGCTTAGAATGAGGGAGCGGGAATGCGGACGAAAGCGGTCGAGACCATCCTTCGTTATAACATGTTCGGCCGTGAAGCTCGTCTGGGAGTGGCCGTTTCCGGTGGACCCGACTCGGTTGCCCTGCTTCGCGTGCTCCACGAACTCGCCCCGGAGTGGAACCTCCGGCTGTGGGTGCTCCATCTGAACCACCGGATCCGGGGGGCCGAGTCGGACGAGGACGCCGCGTTCACCGCCCAACTGGCGCGCGAGTTGGGGCTGCCCGCCGTGATCGCCGCGGACGACCCGGGGGCGCGCGGCGGCAACCTGGAGCAGGAATCGCGCCGCGCCCGCGCGCGCTTCTTCGCCGCCGCCCGGGTCGAGCACGGGCTCGATCGCATCGCCACGGGCCACACGCGATCCGATCAGGCGGAGACGGTTCTGTTCCGCTTCCTCCGCGGCGCCTCCACCACCGGACTCGCCGCGATCCTCCCGGTGACCGTCGAGGGCATCGTTCGTCCGCTGCTCGAAACCGGCAGGGAAGATGTGCTGGCTCATCTGGCCGCGCTCGGCCAGTCGTACCGGGAGGATTCGTCCAACGCCGGCCGGACCTTCCGGCGGAATCGCATCCGGCACGACCTGCTGCCACAGCTCGCCAGAGAGTGGAACCCGGCGATCGTCCCGGTCCTGGCCAACATCGCGCGCATAGCCCAGGACGAGGATCAGTACTGGGGCGGCGTGACCGCTGCGTGTCTGGCGCGTTGCGGTTCCGTTCATGGCAGGGGAATGCTGCTGGACAAGAGCCTCCGGGCCGAGCCGCCGGCGGTGGTCCGGCGCGTCTTCCGGGAGGCGGTCCGGCGGGTGCGTGGGAGCCTTGCCGGCATTGACTTCCATCACATCGACCGCGCCGTAAACGTCGAATACGGCGGCCGCGTATCGCTGCCCGGCGTCGAGGTGTGGGCGTCGCCGGAGGAGGCTTTTGTCGGCAGGCCCGCGCCCCGTGGCGAATTCCGAGTGGACCCGCCGTGCGAGGTCCCGGAACTCGGGGTCCGCCTAGGTCTGCCGGATCGGGGCTATACTAAGGAAGGACATTGGCTCGACGGAGGCAAACTCGGCGCGCCATTGACGCTCCGGGCTTGGAGGCCGGGAGATGCTTACCAGCCAGTGGGTTACGGGAGGGTTCGGAAACTGAAGGATCTGCTGCAATCGTCTCGTGTTCCCTCCTGGGATCGCGCGGCTTGGCCGATCATTCACATGGACGGGCGCATCGTTTGGGCGATGCGGTTCGGTCCGGCTGCTGGATTGGAGGCCGATCCGGGAACTCCTCGGGCGGTAGGCGTGTTCGTGAATTTGATGGGAGAATGAATCGAAGGAGGCTGGGTTTCCGTCTCTATATCCGAGGGGCGTTTGGCGGCAGCCAGGAGAGTACATGAATTCGAACGTTAAGACCGCGGTTCTCTGGGTCGTTTTGATCTGCGTGGCCGTTCTGGTGTGGGCCGTCGTGAAGACGGGCCAGAACAAACGCGAAGAGACGTTGAGCCTGACCCAATTTCTCGCGGAAGTAGAGTCCAACCGCATCAAGGCGGTGGAGATCGACGGCAACGACGTTACCGGCTCGTTCAAGGAGGACTCCACGCGGTCGCTGCGCACCAAGATCCCGTTGAACTACCCCGATATCTACAAGATCCTGAGAGAGCGCGGCGTCAACGTGAAGATCAAGGAGGGCGCGTCGTTCAACTTGGTTTCGCTGCTGGTGAACGCGGTGCCTTTCGTCCTGCTACTGGCCTTCTGGGTCTTCATGATGCGGCAGATGCAGTCCGGTGGAAACAAGGCGTTGAGCTTCGGCAAGAGTCGCGCCCGGCTCCATTCGTCGCAACAGAAAAAGGTGACGTTCAAGGATGTCGCCGGCGTAGAGGAAGCCAAGGACGAGCTCCAGGAGATCATCGAATTCCTGAAAGAGCCTCAGCGGTTTCAGAAGCTGGGCGGCCGCATCCCGAAAGGCGTGCTGCTGATCGGAGCTCCGGGAACGGGGAAGACGCTGCTCGCCCGCGCTATCGCCGGTGAAGCGAACGTCCCCTTCTTCTCGATTTCCGGTTCCG
>SYLY01000082.1 GCA_005808475.1 Acidobacteriota bacterium | reverse complement strand
GTGGTGCGCGGGAGATCAACCTGCGGCAGGTGGAGGGCGCGCTGGAGAATGCCGCGCGCTTCGCTGCTGGTGGCCTTCCGGAACGGCTCATCAACCCGGAAGTCCTGAGCCAGCCCCAACTGCGGGCGCGGCATCTGCGCGCCCTGCTCGCCGCCCGCTAAGACCCGCGGATCTACCCCCACCAAGTCTCGCCCTGGCCGAGGTGCGCGCTCACGGTGTCCCGATTCAGCGTGATGCCGACGCCGGGTTTTTCCTGCACGGCGATGTAGCCGTCCTTGATGTACGGCCCGTCGAGCACCAGCACCTTGTCCATCCAGTCGCCCTTGCCGGTGACGGTTTCGCAGTGGATGAAGTCGCGGATGGACGACGCCCATTGGGTGGTGGCGTAGGTGCAGACCTGGCTGCCGGTGTTGTGGGTGGCCATGGGAAGTCCGTAGACTTCCGCCATGTCGGCGATGCGCTTGGTTTCGAGGAAACCGCCGGAGTTGCGGAGGTCGGGGTGCAGGATGTCGCAACCCTGATAGATGATGAAGTCCTTGAATCCTTGCCGCCGGGTCAGATTCTCGCCGGTGCAGATCGGAACCTTGGTGGATTCGCATAGCCGCTTCCAGGAGTCCGTGTACTCGACGTGGAGCGTATCCTCGAGCCAGAACGGCTTCATCGCCTCCACGGCGTCGGCGATCTGGATCGACGTACGCAGGTCGTACTCCCAGTGGCAGTGGACCATGATGTCGTGGTCCCAGCCGATCGCCTCGCGGCAGTTTTCGAACTGCTTTTGGATGTTGACGAGTTCTCGCGTGGTGAGCTGCTTGTTGCCTTGGTCGCGGGTGTTGTCTACCTGGAAGCCGTTGCGCTGGAATCCGAACTTGTGGCCGAGGAAGCCCGCCGGGTTCGATTTGCATTTGGCGGCCCACTCGCGGCACGAGGCCTTGTCCAGCATGTTACCCGGCGCCGAGTGGTCGTAGACACGCACCTTGTCGCGGAACTTGCCGCCCAGCAGCGTGTAGGTGGGCACGCCGAGCGCCTTACCGGCCAGATCCCACAGCGCCATCTCGATGCCGCTGGCGGCCCGCATCAGGGAATGCGCCGAGCCGTCGGTGCGCCGTTCGGTCTGGGTGTAGATGGCGTCGATCTGGAGCGGGTCCTTTCCGACGACATCCTTCTTCATCGCCAGAACCTGTTCCTTCACGCCCACGCCGGGCGATCCGTAGGCTTCGCCGATGCCGAACAGCCCGTCGTCGGCGATGACCTTGACCAGGGTGTAGTTGCGGTCGGGTCCCTGGAGCATCATGGCTTTGATGTCGCGGACCTGGAGCCGCCCTCGTTCCGGCGCGGCCATGGCCTGAAAGTTCGCGAACCAAGGCGAGGCGGCGGCGAGGCCGGCCCCATGCAGGAATTGGCGTCGTGAGAGCATGCGGACTATTCTCCCTCATTCGAGAGCCGCGCGCGATACGAATCAGGCGCCGGATTGCCACGCCGCCGCGACCAGCGCCGCCGCGACCGAGGCCGCCGTGTCCGCGCGCAGGATCTGCACGCCCAGCGAGACGGGAGTCCACAGGCCCTTCGCCGCGAGCGCGCGTTCGCCGTCCGTCCAGCCGCCTTCCGGACCTACCAGCAGCGCGACCACATCGGTCGCCATGCGCCGCTCGGGCTCGGGAAGCGCACGCAGCAGGGGAGCCGCGCCGGGCTGCTCCTCGAGGAACAGGCGCGTGTCGCCCGGAGCGGCCGCGGCCTCGTCGAAATCGATCGGATCGCCGAGTTCTGGAACGCGATCACGGCGGCTTTGCTGGCTCGCTTCCAGCAGGATGCGCTCCCAGCGGCTCCGGCGCTTCTCCACCGCGCGTTCCAGCCCATTCTCGCTCCGGCCGCAGATTACCGGTACAATTCGCTCCACGCCCACTTCGGTGCACTTTTCCAAGCCCGCCTCGAAACGGTCGAACTTGATCAATCCGGCGTAGACCGCGATGCGCACCGGCGGCGGATTCGGCTCCACGATTTCGCCGGTTTCGAACGCGACGCGGCCCTTCCGCGCCTCGGAAACGCGGGCGAGCCATACCTGCGCGCCATCGGAGATCTCGTAGATCTGGCCCTCTTCGACGCGGAGCACGCGCGTTAGGTGATACGCCTCGTCTCCCGCGATCTCCGCCTGTCCGTTGCGTATTTGTTGGACGAAAAACCGCCGCCGCGCCATGGTATCTTTCTGGGTCACCAAACCCGGCAGGCGTTTTCGCGCGCCATCGGGCGTCCCACCGCGCAGCCGAACGCCTGGCGGAACTCGGGCATGTTCGACACGACGCCGTTCACGCGGAACTGGGCGGCGGAGTGCGGATCGGTGGCGGCGCGGAGCTTGGCGGCTTCATCGGTCGCCTTGCGGCACCACACTTGTCCCCACCCGAGGAAGAACCGCTGCTCCGGCGTGAAGCCGTCCACCTTGGGCATCTCCTTGCCGGCGACCAGCATCATCAGCGCCATGTATGCGATACGCAGTCCGCCGTTATCCGCCGTGTCCTCGCCGAGCGTGAGCTTTCCGTTCTGGTTGACGCCCTTCACCGGCTGGTACTTCGAGTATTGATCCACGAAGCATTGCGCGCGCCGTTCGAACTCGGCCGCGTCGGCGGCTGTCCACCAGTCGGAGAGGTTGCCTTTGGGGTCGTACTTGCGGCCCTGATCGTCGAACCCGTGCGAGAGCTCGTGGCCGATCACGGCTCCGATCGCGCCGTAGTTCACCGCGTCGTCCAGCTTGGCGTCGAAGAACGGCGGCTGGAGAATGCCGGCGGGGAAGTTGATCGAGTTGTTGAGCGGCGAGTAGTAGGCGTTCACCGTGGGCGGCGTCATGTTCCACTCCAGCTTGTCCACCGGTTGGCCGATGCGCGCCAGATCGTGGCGCGAGTCTTCCTGGCGGGCGCGAACGGCGTTGCCCAAAGGATCGTTGCGGACGATTTTGATCCGCGAATAGTCGCGCCATTTGGCGGGATGGCCGATCTTGTTGGTCACCGCCTTCAGCTTCTCCAGGGCGCGCTCCTTGGTGGCGGGCGTCATCCAGGGCAGTTCACGGATGTCCTTATCCATCGCCTTGCCGAGCATCTCCACCATCACGGTCATGCGCTGGCGGCTTTCCTGTTTGAACATCTTCTCCACGTAGAGTTGGCCGAGCGCTTCGCCCAAGGCTCCGTCCACCTGCTCGGTGCAACGGCGCCAGCGAGGCGGCATTTGCCGGACGCCGCGCAGGGTCTTTCGAAAGAAGTCGAAGTCCTCCTGGACGAGCGCTTTCGAAAGGGCCGGCGCGGACACCGTCAGCACTTGCCAGCGCAGATAGGCCCGCCAGGCGTCGAGACCGGCCGTTTCCGCCAGCGACGCGACGCGCTTGGCGAAAGCGGGCTGGGCCACGTTCAATGAGTCGAACTTCGGTGCGCCGGTCGCGCGGAAGTAGGCTTCCCAGCCGAATCCCGGCGCCTGCGCGGCGAGCTCGACGACAGGTTGTTTGTGGTAGATCTTGGCCGGATCGCGGCGCGACACGCGGTCCAGCGAGGCCTCGGCGAGCGACTTTTCGAAGTCGAACACCGCCTTGGCCCGCGCGGCGGCATCCTGTTGGCTGTCACCGGAAAGCGCGAACATCTTCGTCATGTGCTCGACGAACTGGCCGCGGATCTTCTCGTGCTTCGCGTCGAAGTAGTAGTCGCGATCCGGCAAGCTGAGCCCACCGGCCACCACCGCGGCGATCCAGGTGGAGGAGTTCTTGAAATCCGGCTGCGCGCCGAACGCGAAGCCGGCTGCCGCGCCCGCCAAATGCAGTTCGGCCAGCAGGGGAGCGAGGCCGGCCTTGTCTTTCAGCTTGTCGATCTTCGCGAACCACGGTTTCAGCGGCGTGGCGCCGCGCCTGTCCGCGGCGGTTTCGTCCATGCAGGCGGAGTAGTAGTCGCCGATTCGCCGATCGGGGCCGCGCTTGCGGGCGGACTCCTCGAGAATCGCGCGCAAAGCATCCTTGTTGCGTTGTTCGAGCTGGTCGAAGCGGCCCCATAGGGAGCGGTCGGCGGGGATGGCGTGGTCGGAGAGCCAGGTTCCGCAAGCGAACTGGTAGAAGTTGTCGCAGGGGTCGGTGGCGCGGTCGAGAAGCGCCGAATCGAAGCCCGGAACTTTGTCCCCCACAGGCTGCGCGAACAGCGCGGTCGACGCGGCCAGAACCGTCAGGGAAAGGGATCGGAGGGCCATGATTCATCGTATCGCGCTAAAATGAGGATCAGGGTTTCTCCCGCTTCCTCCCCCCTCAAAAGATGTCCACTCCCGCCGGTAACAGCCCCTTCCTGTCTCTTCGCTTCGGTTTCGAGTTCGCCGAACTCTACGATCGCGACGGCTTGGTCCGCCTGGACGCCGCCTTCCTCGAGCAACTCGAACCAAGCCTTCGCGACCGTCTGACCGCCGCGCGAGCCAATCCCGCCGGCCTCACCCGCAAGCAGCAGGCCGAGCTCATCATAGCCGCCGCGCCCTCCGTGGACGCGTTCGCCGGCGCCCTGTTCGGCATCGAGAAGGAGCTCCAGCAACTGCGCGCGACGCACTCGGCGCTGGATTCGCTGTACTCGGTCCGCCGCAAGTTCGTGCAACGGGCGCAAGCGGCGAAGCTGGGGCCGGCCGAGTTGGCTGCGGTGGACGGTCCGGCAACGGCGGCGGAACTGGCGGCGCTATTCGGCGAGCCGTTCTCCGAAGCTTCGTACGCGCGCAACGTAGCCGCATGGCTGGAGCCGGAGGAGGCCAACCGCGACAAACTGAAGCTCGCCGGCCGGTATGCCGCGTGGGCGCTCAACACCGCGGACGGCAAGAAGGCGCATCACGGAGGCGTGGTGTTCGTGCAGCCGCACAAGCTGGATCACGAGCATCTGGTTCCCGTGGAATCGTTGCGGGAACATGGCGTGGACCAGCTTCACCTGCCTCGCGAGATGTGGCGCCAGCGGGAAGGCTTCCAGCTTACCGACCGGGGCATGGATCTCCCGGGCGCCTTGGGCCAGGCGCACTACTGCATCAAGTGCCACAACCAGGGCAAGGATAGCTGCTCCACCGGATTGCGGGAGAAGACGGGCGAGTTCAAGAAGTCGCCGTTCGGAGTCACCTTGGCGGGTTGCCCGCTCGAGGAGAAAATCTCCGAGATGCACACGGTGAAGGAAGAGGGCCACTCGATCGGCGCGCTGGCGGTGATCACCGTCGACAATCCGATCGTCGCGGGAACGGGCCATCGCATCTGCAACGACTGTATGAAGGCGTG
>SYLY01000008.1 GCA_005808475.1 Acidobacteriota bacterium | reverse complement strand
TCGCGCAGCCGGTCCGGCGTGGGTCTTGTGCCGGTTCCTTCGGGCGCCTGCAACGTCCGGCCCTTGAACTCTCCCGCGATCACACGCATGTCATGCCACCTGTACCAATCCGTAACGGCGTTGCCAATGTTCCTGAATGTAGCGGACCAGTTCGCGCAGAGCTTCATCCGACGGCGGGTTGTCGACGAAGCCCCAAGCCTCGTTCCGCGCGATCTCGAGAATGTCGCGGTCGCGCACGATGTTGGCTATGCGCAGCGCGGGCATGCCGGACTGCTTGGTTCCGAAGAACTCGCCGGGGCCTCGCAGCTTCAGGTCCATCTCGGCGATATGGAAGCCGTCGTTCGATTCCGTCATCGTGCGAATGCGCTCGCGCGCCGCATCGCCCAACTTGCCTGTCACCAGCACGCAGAAGCTCTGGTGTCCCCCGCGTCCGACGCGTCCGCGAAGCTGATGCAACTGCGACATGCCGAACCGCTCGGCCTGCTCGATGACCATCACGGTCGCGGTCGGAACATCGACGCCCACTTCGATCACCGTGGGCGAGACCAGCACCTGGATCTCGCCCTTTTGGAAGCGGTCCATCACCGATTCCTTCTCGTCCGCTTTCAGACGGCCGTGCAGCAGGCCGACTTGCAGTTCGGGGAACACGGTCCCGGAAAGGTACGTATGCGTCTTTTCGGCGGCCTTCATCTGCGCGGTCTCCGATTCCTCGATGACAGGGCAAACGACGTAGGCCTGCCGCCCTTCCTGGATCTGGCCGCGAACGAACGTGTAGACGTTATCCGCCTGATCTTCGGTGACGTGTTTGGTCGTGATCGGACGGCGGCCCGGCGGCAGCTCGTCGATGATCGAAGTGTCCAGGTCGCCGTAGACGGTGAGGGCGAGAGTGCGCGGGATGGGCGTGGCGGTCATCACGAGCACGTCCGGGGTCTCGCCCTTGCGCTGCAGGCGGAGCCGTTGCAGTACGCCGAAGCGGTGCTGCTCGTCGACGATCGCCAACCCGAGCTTGTGGAACTCGACGTCCTCCTCGAGCAGCGCGTGCGTCCCCACGATCATCGGGACCAGCCCCGACGCGATGAGCTTCTTGATGTGCTTCTTCTCGCCGGCTGTGTTGGAGCCGGTCAACAACACCACGAGGTAGCCGAGCTTCTCGAACAGCTTCTTCACGCTGAAGTAGTGCTGCGTGGCCAGAATCTCGGTGGGCGCCAGCAGCGCCGCCTGGTAGCCGTTTTCGATGGCGATGATCGCCGCCTGCGCCGCCACCAGCGTCTTGCCGCTGCCGACGTCGCCCTGGAGCAGCCGGTGCATCGGCTGCGGCGCGGCCATGTCGCGGGCGATCTCGCCGAGGGAGCGCTTCTGCGCTCCGGTGGGACGGAACGGGAGCATCTGCTTGATCTTGTCGCGGACACGCTCGTTGAGTTCGAACTGGATGCCGCGGGCCTCCCGCGCCTTCACCCGTTTCAGCGCCAGCCCGCATTCCAGCCAGAAGAACTCCTCGAAGATCATCCGCCAGTGCGCGGGCGACCGGAATCCGTTCAGAGCGCGAATGTCGGAGCCCGCCGGCGGGAAATGGAGTTCCTTTAGCGATTGCCAGTACGGCGCGAACTTCAACCGCTGGCGGACGGGCTCCGGCAGCGGATCCGGCTGCTCGTCCACCGCCTCGAGCAGATGGTGGATGAGCGAGCGGATCACCCGGGTGGTGATTTTGGCGGCCGCTTCATAGATGGGAACGACGCGGCCCGTATGAAGCGTGCTCTCGGCCTCGTCATCGTCGGGAATCACCTCGAATTCCGGATGCATCATCTGGAACCCGCGCGTGAAGGAGTCCAGTTCCACCTTGCCGAACAGCGCCACTTGCATTCCGGGAACCAGCACGTTGGCGAGGTAGCCGCCGTGGAACCACTTGCCGGTGAGGCGCGGACCGGAGATATCGGCGAACGCGACTTCGAACAGGCCCATGCGCTGTCCGATGCGCGAGGCTCGCGCCGTGTGGACGCGAACCACCACCGTGGCCATCTCGCCAGGCGCCAGATCCTTCAGCGTTTTGACGTTCGAGCGGTCCTCGTAACGGAACGGCGCGTAGCCGAGCAAGTCCTCCACCGTTCGCAGACCTTTGGTCTCGAACATCGCCGCGCGGGCAGGGCCCACGCCTTTGACGTACATCAACTGGGTCTGCGTGTCCACCGAAACGTTTAGTGTACAATGCGGCTGATGAAACAATGGCTGCTCGCGGTTGGGCTCACCACCGCATCGCTCTCCGCCGCCGACCTCAAGGCGGGCATTATCGGCACGGACACGTCGCATGTCGTCGCGTTCACCAAGACGTTCAACGACGCTTCCGGCGCCGATCACATCCCCGGAATCAAGATGGTGGCGGCGTACAAGGGCGGGAGCCCGGATATCGAGTCGAGCGCGAGCCGCGTCGACAACTACGCCAAGGATTTGAAGGAAAAGTGGGGTCTCGAGATGTGCCCCGACATCGCGACGCTGGTAAGCAAGGTGGATGTGATCTTCCTCGAAAGCGTGGACGGACGCCAGCACCTGCCGCAGTTCAAGGAGATCGCCAAGTCGGGCGCCAAGAAGCCGGTGTTCATCGACAAGCCTCTGGCGTCGACGCTCGAGGACGCGCGGGAGATCGCGCGCATCGCCAAGCAGTCCGGCATTCCGTGGGCGAGTTCGTCGTCGTTGCGCTGGTACGACATGGCGGTCCAGATGAAGAATCCGGATGCCAGGTCGGTCATGACGTGGGGACCCGGACCCGAGGAGCCGCATCACTATCTGGATCTGTCCTGGTACGCGATCCATCCTGTGGAGATGCTGTTCGCTCTGATGGGACCCGGCGTGGTGGAGGTTTCCCGCGCTTCCTCCAAGGACGGCGACGTGGTGACGGGGAAGTGGAAGGACGGGCGGCTGGGAATCGTGCGCACGGGAAAGCCCTACTCCGACTACGGAGCCGTGGTGTTCGGCCCCAAGAAGACCGAGCAGAGCAATCCGAAGATGAAAGGCGGCTACGCGCCGATGCTGCGCGAGCTGATGAAGTTCTTCCAGACGGGCGTGCCTCCGGTGGCGAACGAAGAGACGCTCGAGATTTTCGCGTTCATGGACGCGGCTCAGAAGAGCAAGGAACAGGGCGGGAAGCCGGTGAAGCCGCGCTGATCGAACGGCGCCGCCCCCGGCCCTTGGGAATCGCGTTATACTTGCGAGATCCCACGGTGATGAAATGTTCCGGTACGGCTCTATTTCCGTCTTCTTCCCCGCTTATAACGACGCTCCTTCGCTGCCCACGCTGATCGGCAAAACCATGTCGGTTCTGGAAGCCAATTCCAGCGACTACGAGGTCATCGTCGTGAACGACGGCAGTCACGACGACACGGGCGAGGTGCTGGCCGAATTGGAGCGCCGGTATTCGCCGCGCATGCGCGTGGTCACGCACGAGCGGAACCGCGGATATGGCGGCGCCCTGCGGTCCGGGTTCGCGGCGTCCACGAAGGACTGGGTATTCTACACCGACGGCGACAGCCAATACGACGCCGGTGAATTGCCGCTGCTGTTGGACCGGGTGCGTAGCGGCATCGGCCTGGTGAACGGCTACAAGCTCGAGCGCAACGATCCGTGGCATCGCATTTTCATCGGCAAGACCTACAACGCTTTCGCGCGGATGCTGTTTCGAATCCAGCTTCGCGATATCGATTGCGATTTCCGGCTGATCCGCCGGGACCTGCTCGAAGCGATCGACCTCACGTCCACCAGCGGCACGATCTGCGTGGAGTTGGTGCGAAAGCTCGAGCTGTCGGGTTGTGGCGTTGAGGAAGTGGGCGTCCACCATTACCCGAGACTGTACGGGCGTTCGCAGTTTTTCCGCGTGAAGTCGCTGGCGAACACGTTCGCGCAGTTGATGCGGCTCTACTTCCGGTTGGTGCTGTTCGCGCCGGCCCGCGATCTGGTCCGGCGGGCGGTCAAGCCAGTAGGCGGGTGACGGCGTTCCGCGTGATCGCCGAAACCGGCTCGTCGCATAGCAGCGAGTGGACCCAGTTGATCGAGCCCACGGAGAAGACCGCTCCGTTCGATGCCGTCTCGTGGTAGACGACCTCGGCTCCGCCGTTGTCCGGGTTGGTTCCCTTGGCGAGCAGCAGCGCGCCTTTGGGCGAGTGCTCGCTCATCTTGTCGGTCTCGTGTCCGGACGCTCCGCCGTGGATCCGCTCGTGCTGGCTTTGGATTCCGAATAGATCGCCCTCGCGCAACCCCGTTCCTTCGAACACCCAGTGATCGGGGAGAAGGCAGCGATAGGGCGCGGCGGTCATGATGCCGTGATGGGTGGTGACGACGCCGGTGAGACAGGCCTCCGATTCGAAGCGGCGGTGGAAGCGGCTTTCCCATCGAACCGCCGGATCCGCCGGATCGCGCATGGCGAGCGAGCCATCGCCTTCCGACACCAGTTGCGAGAAGCATCGAAGCGTTCCGGGGTCCAGGAACTCGACCTCGCAGTTGAGCCCGTTGCCGCCCAAGTACATCAGCTTGCCGCCGCGTTGGAACACCCAGTCCTTCACTCGCACGTACATTTCGCGCGACCAGTACTCGGGATGCACCGATATGATCAGAACGCGATAGGCGTCCAGATCGAGCGTGCCGTCGTGGAGTTGGGCTTCGGCGTAGAGATCGTGGGCCAAGTCCTCGCGCTCCAGCCAGGCGAGCAAGCGCCATTCGGCGGGCGCTAGTCCGCACGTCATCCGGCCTTCGATGGCGTCCGGCGCCTCTACGTGTTCGGGGATGTGGTTGCCCAGTTCGGGGCGGTCGAAGGAGAGCGGCTTGTACTCGGAATCCGGATATTCCCACGTGCCGAACGTCGTGCGGCCGTAGCGGACCAGATCCTGGCGCCCGTTGACGGTGGGGCGGTCCGGCAGCCCGGCGGGATTGATGTAGTTGGATCGGCCTCCGAAGTTGTTATAGACGTTCCACGTGTTGGTGGAAGCGAGCACCGCGATCTTGGCGGTAGGCTTGGCCGGCGCGACCACCCAGGGGAATGAGAAGAACTCGCGCCCCGATTCGGTTTTCGCGTGGAAGTAGTAGAGGCCCGAGCGTTCCGGCCCCACGGCGTACTGTGTGTGGTGCAGGCTGCGGTAGCCCACCTTGTTCCATTGAACGCCGGTCTGGGTGAAGTCGCCGTCCGGCGTGATCTGCATGACGGCGCGCGGGCCGTGCTCGTCGAACCAGCCGTACAGCTTGACGAACTCCTTCTTCAAACCGTAGCGCCAGAGCGAGAGTCGATAGGGCTCCACCGAGTGGACGCGGAACTCGGAGCGTTCGCCGGAGCGGACCCACTTGGGCCACGCGTATCCGAGCAAGCGGTCCGAGAGCAGGCGGAACTGCACGGGTTCGCCGCCGGCCACCGCGGTGCTCGTCTTCGATCCGAATCCAGGGCAAGTCAGTACGAACTGGTACTCGCCCGGTTCGATGTCCGCGTACAACGCGCCGCGAGCCGACGAGCGGATGGTGGCGGCATGGGCGCCGTCGCGTTCTATATCGACGGTGGCGCCGGGGATGGCAACGAAGTTTTCGTCCGAGACGTAGCCGATGAGCATGGATCGCTCCATTTTATGCCAACATCCCTGGGCGTTCCGGCGGCTGGCGTCCGTGCGTGATGGAATAGGAGGTCGCACTCGCCATGTTTGTCATCGCCTTCCTTCTCGCCGCGGCGCAGGCCGCTTCCCAACAGCCGAGGTCTCTCGGCGGCCTCGACGGTCCTTGGCGGCTGGCGATCGAACCCGGGCTTTGGGAGCCCGGTCCGCGCGTGACGTTCCATTCGTTCGAGAAGCACGCCGCGAATCCGGTGCTGCGGCCGGATCGCGAGTGGGAGGGTTCCAGCGCGTATCTGTACGGCACGGTGCTGCCCGCGGAGAGCGGTCCGGGCCTGCGGATGTGGTACCACGCCTACGTCCGCGCGCCGGAGTTCTTCGGAAGCAAGCACTCCTATTCGAACGCGTACGCCGAGAGCCGCGACGGCATCCACTGGACGAAGCCGTTTCTCGACGCGATCCCGTTTCGCGGCTCGTTGGCGAACAACATGTTCCTCATGCGCGAGCGCGGTCCCGGAGCGGACCACGCGCCCAATGTGATCCACACCCCGTGGGACGCGCCGGACCGCCGCTACAAGCTGATCAACTACGTCTACTACGACGGCTATTGGGGCGCGGTCTCCGCGGATGGCAAGCAGTGGAAAGACCTGCCCCGCAATCCGGTACTCGAGGATCCGGGCGACGTGGGCAACTTCGTGTGGGACGCGAATCGCGGCTGCTACATCGGGTATCCGAAGACGTTTTCCCAGGAGCGCGGATTCCGGCGGCGTTGCGTGGGCTTCAGCGAAACCCGCGACTTCGCGCAGTGGCCGAAGTCGAAGCCGATTCTCGCGCCCGATATCGAAGACGACCGCTGGGTGACTTCCAGCGACGGCCACACCGATTTCTATGGACTCAGCGCGTTCCCCTACCAGAACATGTACGTGGGCTTTCTGTGGATCTACCGGATCGACCGGATGGAGCAGCGCATCTGGCCGGAACTCGTCTACGGCAAGGACGGCGTCCACTGGACGCGGCATCCCACGCCACGCGCGCCGGTGCTGCCGCTGGGATCGCCGGGTACGTGGGACGACGGCATGATCTTCACGTCGAACCATCCGCTGATTCGCGACGACAAGCTGGTGCTCTACTACGGCGGATTCGACGGACCGCACGACAGCCGGACGGCGAACGCGGCTGTCGGACTTGCCACCATGCGGCGCGACGGATTCGCGAGTTTCGACGCGGGCCGGGCGCCGGCCGTGGTTACCACGAAGACGCTCGCAAATGTTTCGGGGCCGCTGGCGGTGAACGCCAACGCCTCGGCCGGCGCGATCGCGGCGGAGGTGCTGGACGCAAATGGCGCGGCGCTTCCCGGCTACACGCTGGCCGAGTGCGAGCCGGTGCGCGTCAATTCGGTTCGCGCGGAGATCCGGTGGAAGACGCGGCGGGACTTGCCTACCGGGCGGCCGGTGAAATTGCGGTTCCGCCTGGAGAGCGCGGAACTGTACTCGTTTCTCGCGGGTCCCGTGCGGTGAGCGTTTACCTCGAGCCGGCCGCGCGGAAGTGGCTTTCGACCTCGGCGGGAGACAACGCGCGCGGATAGACCGCCACTTCGTCGATCTTGCCTTCGAACGAATCGCCGGCGGTGAATCGGCGCGGGACCGCGGCGGTCGCGGCGCCGTCGATCTCCGGGGTCTTCGAGCCGTCCAGGTAGACGCGCAGCCGGCCGCGATCGCGCAACAGCGCCACGTGCCGCCAGGTCTTCTGCTCGATCCGCGTCGCGCCCACCAGCGAACCGGCGCGCAGGCGGCTATCGGCGCCGATCGCGAGTTCGTCTCCGTACGCGACGATGGTTCCCGCGATGCCGGGGGCTCCGTGCCAGAACCACGCTTCGACGGTGTAAGCGCCGCTCGCCTCGACGAAGGCTTCCAGCCAGCCTCCGGCGAAGTGCGGCGCGCGGTCGACGGCGCCGGGCAAGTAGAACGCGACGCCATCCGTGTACGTTGCGGGATGGCGTCCCGTGGAATCGGCGGCGGTGGTTCCCGCGAGTTCGTTCATGCGCCAATAGGCTTGCGGCCGCGACCGCATCACGGCGCGAGAATAAGGGCCCGGCGCGATCGCCGGTTCGCGGCGTTTGGCGCCGGCGGTTCGCTCCAGCAGCCCGAGGAGCGTATCGACGATTCGGGGTTCGGCGGATTCCTCGAGACCCGCGGATCGCGCGGGCCACGTCGTGTAGCCGCCCAGACGGTGTTGCTCGGGCGGGGGAATGTAGCCTTCGGCGCCGTTCGCCAATTCGATGTTGAACGTCGCGGCAAGCGGACTTCGCGCCTTGATCTTCAGTCCGGTGATGGCGAAGACTTCGTTCGGCATCGCGGCGATGCCGAGCCCACCGACGCGGATCGCCTGCAGCTTCAGCTCGCGCCGCGGCTCGTCGCGAAGGTAGCGCTGTTCGCGCGCGTAGACCTCGTTCTGATTGCGCGGCTTCGGACCCATTCCCGCCAGAATGCCGTCCGCCCAGGCCATGCGGCGTTCGTCCGGGACCCGGCGGCCGAGAGTCAGCCGCGTCTCCGCCATCGCCAGTGTGGCGCGTTCATCGTGGCGGATGGCGCGATACGCTTGCACCGCCTTGTTCACCACGCGCGCCGAATACTCCTCGAGCGTGATGCCGCTCTTGGGCGCGCCATAGTCCATCCACATCTGGTCGCCGGAAGTTCCCTGCGACATCATGGCAACGAAGTCCGCCCCGGCGCCGATCTTCGCGCCGATGGTCTCCGAGAAGACGCCGAAATAGTCGGGGTGCAGGATCGGCGATCCGAAGTAGTGCTGGGAATAGTTGGCCAGCAGCGCCAGCGGCGCGCCGTTCGTGGTGTGAATGGAGAGCACCGATAGTTGCGGGTCCACCGGGCCGGAGGGCGCGATCGCGTCGGGGTTCTGGTAGCCGGGATGCATGTTCGCGCGAACGGTTTGGAAGCCGAACGGATCCTGCTTCATCTTGTCCGGGCGGAGAATCCAGCGGCGGCAGTGGGTATCTTCGTAGTCGTCGATGGCTCCATGGCCCACTCGGGCGGGAACCAGCCTCGCCGCGGCCAGTGAGATGGCTTCGGCGATCTTGCGGGGCAGGAACTCGACGTAGTCCGCTTCGGCGTCCGTGCCCAGACAGCTCATCGCGGCGGGCGCGGAGTGCGTGTGGGTCGCCGAGACCATGATTCGTTCGGATGGGATGCCGGTGGCGCGGGCGGCGATCTCCTTGGCGCGATCGATGAGATCGCGCGGCATCATGCAGCTATCCACCACAACGATCGCGAGCTTCACCGCGCCGTCGTCCAACACGATGGCGCGCGCGTGCAGCGGCGCGTGAGCCTTGTCCGCCAAGCGCTCGAGGAACATGCAGTTCGACGCTACGGGGAACCTGCGCGGAGTGACATCCACCTTGGCGGCGCCCGCGCGGAGGGCCGCCTCGGCGTTCCAAACCAACAGCGCGGCGGCCAGGAATCGCATGAAGATCTACGTGGCCTGCACTCGATCCCACGCCTTTTCGACGACCGGCTTCACGATTCTGGTGAACCCGGCATAGGAATGAGGATGGAAGTGGAGCTTGTCGGGCTTGTACAAGTCGAGCAGCGGTTCGCCCGAGGCATCGAACAGCGCGGGATTCACATCGATGTAGCCGAGCCCGGTTCCGCGCTCGCTGAATTCGCGGATGGCGGCGTTGGCCTCGTCGACCTTGTCCCAACGGTCGCGCTTCTGCGGCGCGCGATTGATCGACACATAGTAGACGAGCGTCTCGGGCAGCTTGGCGCGGACACGCTCCACGAACTCGCGATAGTTCGCCGCGATCTTCTCCGGCGGCACGTTCGCGTTGATATCGTTGGAACCGCAGTAGTAGACGATGACGCGCGGCTCGTAGGGCAGCACCACGCGATCCATGTAGAAGAGGATGTCCTCGGTGCGCGATCCGCCGAACGCGCGATTGAAGACGGGCAGCGGCGCCATGTCTTCCGCCAGCGACTCCCATTGGCGGAAGATGCTGCTTCCGGTGAAGAGGATCTTGCCCTTCTCCGGCGGAGCGGCTTTGTCGTGTTCGAGGAACGTCTCGATCGCCTTCGCGAAGCGCTGCGGTTGCGCGTGCAACGCGGCGGCGAGTGGAAGCGCGATCAGGAGCCGGCGTGGGATCATGTTCGATCCTCCCTTATTTGAAGCGGAACGAGTAGAGATCGGCGTCGCGCAGGGCGAATCGGAGGCGCACGGGGCGTCCGGCCGCCTCGGCGAGCTTGGACCCCGCGCGGAGCGGAACCGTGTAGTCGATGGCGTCGCCGAAGATCTCGGGATTTTCGGCGAGCGAGAATCCGGGCAGCGGTTTTCCGGCTTCGTCCTGGAGTTCCCAACGAATCGAGCCGGCCGCCGATGTCGAGAAGTTGATCTCGAGTTGGCTGCCTTCGAAGATCAGCGGCTTGGTGACGATCTCGCCCCCGGAAAGGGGAGCTTGCAGCGACACGAAGCCGTCGATGCGCAAGGCGAAGCGGCGCAGGTTCATCGCGTTGCCGCGCCAGTAATTTTCCACCGCGTAGATAGAGAGTTCGCGCGGCGCGGATTCGATGTGCGAAGGAGTTTCGATCACGCCCCAGGCGGGGTCATTGTCGCCGTACACCCAGTTGTTCGAGTGGGGGCCTGGGCGCAGGAAGGCCTCGCCCCAGCGCTTGAACGTGAGCCCGTCGCGGCTGGTCATGAACAACGCGTCGGTGACGGCTGTGCCGTATCGCGGGGCCACGGCGGAGCGCGCCTGGCGATGCTCCAGATTCGGCAGCAGCCGCATGGCTTCCGACCAGCCGCGATCCTGATAGCGCTTGGGAAACCCGATCAACAAATGCGGCGCGCGGTAGTAGGGCTCGATCTGGTTGGTGTACAGTTCCTCGTCCGGCGAGCCCGGGTACCGCAGCCATTGGGGCTCGCTCCAGTGGATGAAGTCGGTGGAAACCGACGTCATGATGTCGCGCACGTAGCGGACGCCTTCGTCCTGCTTGGCTTGTTGCGAACGCTGCGCGCCGGTGATGGTGTTGCGGAAGTCGCGATAGTAGGCGCGGTAGAGCTTGGACCCGGCATCCCAGAAGGCGAGGTTTTTCGAATCGAAGTACGCCTTGGCGAGCACGGGCTCGTTGGAGATTGGCTTCCAATGAAAGCCGTCCGGCGACCCGAGCGCATAGAGCGCGCGGTTGCCCAGCACCAGCATCTTGTACTCTTCGCCCGCGCGGCGGTCCGGATTGGGATCCTTGAAGACGGCGAAGTGATCGGTCTCGAGCTTGTCGAGCCCCGGGATCTTCACCGTATCGGGCCCCATCACGATGTTGTTGCGCGCCGATCCGCCGAAGGAGACCAGATTCAGATCGGGGCGCGTCCAGCGAATTCCATCCACGCTCTCGGCGTAGCAGATGTACGGCGGATGGCCCTTCATGCCCTTCACCTTCAGGTCGTAGTGATTGCCGGTGAAGAACATTCGGACTTTGGCGCCATCGCGGAAGATGGTGCGATAGGCGCAGGCGTTGCCTTCCCACGGCCTGTCGGTGACGAGCGCGATGTCGCGCCGTTCGGGCTGGTGCATGCGCAGTTCGGCGCGGCCCGAGAAGCTCTCGATGAGATGATCGTCCACCAGCAGTTCGCGGCGCGATCCGATGCGTATCGATTCGGCGTCCGCCAACCCGGCGAACGCGCCCAACAGGATACCGAGCCGCTGACGGCGCATTGTGTCTACCCTCGCTTTTGAAGTTTGGCCCACTCGTCCCGCAACGCGACGGTCCGGTTGAAGACGAGGTGTTCGGGCGTGGAGTCCTTGTCGGCGCAGAAGTAGCCGAGGCGTTCGAACTGATAACGGGAACCCGGTAACGAACCGGCGAGCGATGGCTCGAGCTTCGCGCCCTCGATCGTTTCGAGCGACTTCGGATTCAAGTTGGCGGTGAACGTGGCGCCTTCCGGCACGTCCGAAGGATTCTCCACGGTGAACAGCGTATCGTACACGCGCACGGTCGCGTTGGCCGCGTGCGCCGCCGACACCCAGTGGATGGTCGATTTCACCTTGCGGCCATCGGGCGAATCGCCGCCGCGCGTGGCCGGATCGTAGGTGCAGCGAATTTCGGTTATGGCGCCGGAATCGTCCTTCACGACACCCGTGCACGTGACGAAATAGCCGTAGCGCAGCCGCGCTTCCTTGCCGGGAGAAAGCCGGAAGTAGCCCTTAGGCGGAACCTCCTTGAAGTCGTCCTGTTCGATGTAGAGTTCGCGGGAAAAGGGAACCTGGCGCGATCCGGCGGAAGCGTCCTCGGGATTGTTGATCGCGTCCATCATTTCCACTTGGCCTTCGGGATAATTCTCGATCACCATCTTCAAGGGCCGCAGAACCGCCATGACGCGAAGCGCGGCGCGGTTCAGATCCTCGCGGATGTAATACTCGAGCCGCGACAGCTCGGTGACGCCGTTGGTCTTCGATATGCCGAGACTCCGCGCGAAGTTGCGCAGACCCTCCGGAGAATAGCCGCGGCGGCGCATGCCACTGATGGTGGGCATGCGGGGATCGTCCCATCCTTCCACGTGGCCCTCTTGCACGAGTTGCAGCAGCTTGCGCTTGCTCATCATCGTGTAGGTGAGATTCAACCGGTCGAACTCGATCTGCCGCGGCGGATAGATGCCGAGCTGCTGCACGAAACAGTCGTAGAGCGGACGATGATCCTCGACCTCGAGGGTGCAGATGGAGTGCGTGATCCGTTCGATGGAGTCGCTTTGGCCGTGCGCCCAATC
>SYLY01000081.1 GCA_005808475.1 Acidobacteriota bacterium | reverse complement strand
CTCCAAGGAAGAAATCGCGCGTCAAAAACTACTGAAGGGCCACAACTGGATTCAGCAGGAGTATTTCTGCAAATGGGCCGATCCTGACGACGCCTTCTTCGACATGGAGCAAGTCAACAAGTGCATCGACGACTCCATCAAGCCTCTCTTCCCCAACGGGTACTGACAGGCAAGAAGCCCCGTTCCGGCCGCAAGCTCGCCGGCGTTGGCGGTGGGTAAAGCAGGAGCCGCCGATAAGCGCGGATGTAGGATCCGGGCGAGGTAGGGCGGGGTGGGCATCGGCGGACCTACCGAGTTACGACAAGTCCTCGCTCCAGTTTTACAGGCAGTGCGCGACGGCGGTTCAACTTCCAGCCCTGCCGATGCCATACTGAAACGAGGAGGCGTATCCATGCCCGGCCTGCCAGTCGCAATCCCGAGGGAATTCATCGAGAGCTTCTGTATCCGCAACAGCATCCGAAAGCTGTCCCTGTTCGGCTCCGTGTTGACCGCCCGCTTTCGGCCCGAAAGCGATGTGGACATTCTCGTGGAGTTCGAAGAAGGGGCCCGGCCGACGCTGCTGACTCTGGCCCGGCTCGAGCGCGAGTTAACGGAGGCGTTGGGCCGCCAGGTCGATCTCCGAACAGCTGGCGATTTGAGCCGCTATTTCCGGGCCAAGGTGGTCGCCGAATCCGTGCCCCAGTATGAACGAGTCTGATGCGATCCGGCTACGGCACATGTT
This sequence comes from Acidobacteriota bacterium, assembly GCA_005808475.1. Classification (GTDB taxonomy): domain Bacteria; phylum Acidobacteriota; class Terriglobia; order Bryobacterales; family Bryobacteraceae; genus SYLY01. Next base: position 2,135 of record SYLY01000081.1, on the reverse strand, counting down.
GGAAGCGGCGCAGGAGGCCTTGGGGATCGCGCAAGGGAGAACGCGCGAGTAGCTTCTTCGGGATCGGATCGCGACGCTGGCCCGGCATGAAGGATCTTGAAATCATCGGCGAGGCTGCCTCGAAGGTAGGCGTGGAGATCCGGCAACGCGAGACACACGTGCCGTGGATCGACATCGTTGGAATGAGAAACCGCTTGGTCCATGCGTACTTTGACGTCGCGTTCGAGTTCGTGTGGGACACGGTTGAACAGGATCTGCCGATCCTCATTCGCGAACTGGTCCGGATCCAGGAGGAGTCCGGCTCATCGGAGGAAATCCGGCCGAAGCAGTAGCGGTGCGCGGCTCCTGCCCCGCCCTCTGCCCTCGATTTCCACCTGAAGCGGACGCGAAGATTCCCGCGGACTCGAGCCGCGGCCCCGGCGTGCACAACCGAATCGCCCCCTTGGCGGGCGGAAAAGGCATCGCTGACCGGGACCGGACTCGCGTCCACTGGAAGTCCCTACGACTCGCAATACAGCAGCGACTGGCCGTGCTCGTTCTCCACGCGAACCAGGTCCGCGCGCGACCGCGGCAGGAACTCCGGCTCCACCACCAGCCGCCCATCGGCCCGCAATAACGGCTTACCGTGGTACGGCAGTAACTTCGACCGTTTGTAATACTCCGGATATACCCGCAGGCCCACCACGGCCACCCCCGACTTCAACCCTTTGTGGCAAGATGCGCGGATGTGGCCGGGCCAGAGGCGCTCCGGCAGGTCGAGTTGGACGCACGCCAGCTTGACGGCGATCTGGTCGAGCAGCGCCGCTTGCGCCATGGCCTCCACGCGAGGGGCCAACGGATGCACGCCGCCGGGGCCGAACAGCGCGCCGCAGTCCTCATAGGTGAGCCCGAGGCGCTCGGTGTTGACGCTCGCCCGGATGCTGCGAATCAGTCGCTCGCGATCCGGCGCGGAGATCAGCGTCTGGTCACCGGCGGCGAGGCGGGCGTAGAAGCCGTTGTAGAGGCGGTCGAACTCGCGGGCGAAGGGCGCGAGCAGGGCCGCATAGTCGTGGATCCGGACGCAGTGGGCGGCGCCGGCCTCCCCCACCATCTCCCGCGCCTGGTCGATGTAGCCGTAGGCGAACGCGAGCGTGTTCTGAAGCGCGTTGTTGTAGAGGGTCGCGTCGCTGAGGATGTGGATGATCAGGCCGGGCTCGTAGACGGCGCGTACCAGCGAGTCCACGTGGCGGAACCAGTGGAGGCTGGCGAGTTCGCCGGCGTGGGCGCCGGGTCGAGTGATCTGCTTGGCGGGGTTCGCGATGGCGCAAAAGAGAGGATAGGCGATGGGGATGGATTCGCCCCGCTCCACGCAGGCGGCGAGCCGGTCGCGCCATTTCGGTTCGTTGCGGACGGCGGTGACGCCGTTGAAGTTGACGGCGTCGTGGCTAAGGATCCAGAGGATGCGGTCCGGCGTGGCGAGGTGGGATGTGGCGGCGATCACGCGTTCGATGTCGAGCGGGATGCGGGTTGCGGCCGCGGCAACAGCCAGGCCGTCTTGGGGGGTCCAAAGGCGAGTGATCTGGTTAGCGGCCAGGGTCTCTGGCCACGGATACCTGTCGAGGTTGGAGCGCTGGAGGACCTCGTGGCCCTCGAGCGCGGTCATAGTGGTTACCATGACCCTTCGCCATTTCCCCCCGGCCTGTGCGGAAGAGGATCGCTAGCTCGCGCGGGCCAAGACGGCGCCTTCGTGGCCGCGCGAAGCGACCAGGACGCAGAGAAGATGTCCCGCGCCCGGGGGCGCGGAGCCGGCCGGGGCCGCTCGCTCAGTAGGCGGCGCGGCCCGGTCCAGGAGAGTCGGTTACTCCGCCGGCAAGTGCCGGGGCCCGGCTCAGAAGATCAACTTCAGTGCCAGTTGGACCTGCCGTTGCGTCCGCTGCAAGGTCGCCTCGCTGCCCGCGCTGGTGATCCGCCCGGAGGTCGCTGCGCCGATATTCGCCACCGGCTGATTGAACTGAGGCGTGTTCGAGATATTGAAAGTCTCGGCGCGGAACTGCAAGGTCCGGCGCTCGCCGATGGCGAAGTTCTTGAACGTCGAGAAGTCCAGGGTCTTCGTGCCCGGCCCGGTTCCGATGTTGCGTCCACCGTTGCCGTATTGG
>SYLY01000080.1 GCA_005808475.1 Acidobacteriota bacterium | reverse complement strand
CGGTCACGAGGCCCGCCACCAGTCGTCCCTCGGGCGGCGCGCGCATCCTGGGCCTGGACGAGCCCACCAAGACGAGGTCGAAATCGGCCACGGGTTCCGGTCACGCGCTCGGGGTGCTGGATGCGCCCTCCGACATCCGGAAGAAGATCCTTCGCGCCACCACCGATTCGAATCCGCACGTCGAATTCGAGACGATGGGGCCGGGCGTCGCCAACCTGCTCGCGATGTTCCAGGCCGTCACCGGCTGGACGGATGAGGCGATGAAAGCGCACTTCCCCGGGATGCGATATGGCGATCTCAAGAAGCAGGTAGCCGAAGCGGTGGTGGCTCATCTCGAGCCTTTCCAGGCGCGGTACCGCGAAATCGTCAACGAACCCGGATATCTCGCGGGCGTCCTTCGGGAAGGCGCCGGACGCGTCGCCCCCATCGCGAACTCCACCGTCCGTCTCGTCAAGGAGCGGATGGGCCTCTACACCGAGTGAGCGAATCGATCCGGCTGAGCCATCGCGACTATTGGCGGCTCGTTTCGACGAACCGCAACTACCGTCTGCTTTGGTTCGCCCAGATCGTGAGCGAGATGGGCGATTGGCTCTATTCGGTCGCCATCTACAGTCTGCTGCTCGAGAGCACCGGGAGCGCGAAGGCGCTGGCCACGGCGGTGGTCTTGCAGGTGATGCCGCAGGTGCTGATCTCGCCGGTGGCGGGCGTGCTGAACGACCGGCTGCCGCGCCGGGCGGTGATGATCGCGGCGGATCTGGCGCGGTTCCTCGTCGTGCTGGGCATGATGTGGGCCATCGCGATCCCTTCCACGCCGTTCATCTACGCGATGCTGCTTCTCGGGAGCATGATGTGGGGCGTCTTCGAGCCCGGCCGCGACGCGCTGTTACCAAACCTCACCGCCGAAGGCAGGGAGCGGCTCGCCGCCAACACACTCTCCGCGGCCACGTGGTCGTTCAATCTCGCCGCTGGAACCGCGCTGGGCGGGTTGCTCGCCGTATTCCTAGGCCGTAATGCCGTGTTCGCCATCAACGCCGCGACCTTCCTGGTCTCCGCCGCGTTGCTGCTCCGGCTGCGCGTCCACGAACCCCACGCCGAAGAGCACCCGCCGCTTCGAGCCGCCGATCTGATCAACTTCGAACCCATGCGGGAAGGCTTCCGCTATATCGCCGCGCGGCCCCGCTTGTTGGCGACGCTGCTGGTGAAGGCGGGTCTCGGCGTGATGGGCGCCAATCACGTGATCCTGCCGATTCTCGGCGAACGCGTTTTCCCCGTGGCGCTCGCCGGGCGTGAAGGAACCGCCGGGCTGCTGGGCATGAGCCTGCTGATGACGGCGCGCGGCCTCGGCGCGTTGATCGGACCGCCCGTGGCCGGCTATTTCGCCGCCGGAAGGCAGCCCGCTTTCCGGCGCGGCATTCTAATCGCGTTTCTGGCGATCGGCGCCGGCTACTTCGCGGTGAGCGTCGCGCCCGGACCTTGGACCGCGATCGCCGGGATCGTCCTGGCGCACGGCGCGGGCTCGACGATTTGGGTGTTTTCGACAACGATGTTGCAGTCCCAGACGGAGGACCGCTTTCGGGGGCGCGTCTTCTCGGCCGACTACGCGTTCCTGATCGTCACCATGTCGCTCAGCACCTGGCTGGGAGGCGTGGCGATCGACATGGGCGCGTCCGTGCGGTCGGTAGCCATGGCGGTCAGCCTGATCGTAGTCGTGCCGGCGATCGCCTGGTGGCTCGCCGCAATGCCTCTCTGGGAGGACCGGCCGGTCAGAAGTACAGCTTTACCGCCGCCTGAATGATCCGCGGATCTCGCGCGGCGCTGTACTCGCCGAAGTACTGGCCCAGCGGCGCGGACGCTCCGGCCGGCCTCGTGTTGTTCGTGATGCGCAGCCCCGAGTAGCTCGAGAAAATCGCGTTGCCGATCGCGCCGGCGGGCGTGACCAGTTGCGTCCCCGCGTTGATGCCGGAGAATTGGGTCGAGTTGAGGAAGTTGAACATTTCCAGCCGGAACTGGAGCTTTCGCGACTCGCTCTCGCCCAGACGGAAGTTCTTGAACACGGACAGATCGTGGTTGATGAACCACGGGTTCCGTAGATACATGCGCGGATACGGCCCGGCATCGGCGATTCCGGGCGCGGCGAATTGATCCGGGTTGATCTGGAGGCCGCCCGCCTTCGACGGAACTCCGCCCACGCGATAGGGCCGCACCGGCAGGTTGTAAGATCCCAGAATCCGCTGCGCCGCGTTGATGCCCTGAATCCCGAGGCCGAGTTCGAACGGTTCGCCGGTGTAGAACTGCGAGATGCCGGAGATCTGCCATCCGCCGAACACCGCCTTGCCCATCCGGCCCGCGGCCAGCGCGCGAGGAGTGGGGACCTCATACAGGTAGTTCGCCACGAACGTGTGGGTGCGGTCGAACTCGGCCACCGCGTAGTCGTAGCGCCGCGTGTCGTAGGGATGGTTGCCCTCGAAGTCGACATCGCCGGTGACGAACGCGCGCGACCAGGTGTACGCGGCCTGGAACGTCACGCCCGACGCCATCCTCCGCGACGCCGAGACCTGCAGCGAATGGTAGTTCGAAGAGCCGCTGAACTCGCGGAAGTTCACCTCGGCGAATCCAGGATACGGACGCAGGAAGTTGAGCGGCAGAGCGTTGGCGCCGCTAAAATTGAAGCCCGCCTGGCGGTAGGCGGCGGGCAATCCGGGCTCCACGTCCGGCACTCCGCCCTCGAATCGCGACGGATCCTGCGCCGCCTTCTGGAACGTGGTGAAGTAAGGAATCGAATTCAGGTTCCGCGTCTGGACCAGATGCCGGGAGAGCGTCCCCACGTACGCCACGTCGATCACCGTCCCCAGCCCTACGTTGCGTTGCACGCCGAGGGAGAACGAATGCACGTTTGGCACCTTGCCGTCGCGCGCGTAGCCTTGAATGTTGACCGGAGCGAGCGTGCCGCTTTGCCCGCGCAGTTCCGGCAGTGAACCGAAGAACAGCCGCGGAATGATGTTGGTGGGCGGCGAGTTCAACTGGCCGAGCATCACGTTGGCCTGCACGCGTTCGTAGCTGATGCCGTAGCCTCCTCGCAGCACCATCTTGCCGTCGCCGAGCGGGTTCCAGGCGAACCCCACCCGCGGCCCCCATTGCGGCGGACGCGCGTCGAAGCCGCCCCTCGGATAACCTTGCCTCGGCGAGGTGATGCCGTTGAACGGATTGCCGGAGTTCGGCACGACCAAGCCCACGAAGGCCTGTGGCAGCGTGTTCGCGGCCGTCGGACTCGGCGGCGCGCTGGCCGGATCCACCGCGCGCGTAGCCGTTCCCACGCGCACCGGCGCGTACAGCCGGACCGCCTTCGACCGGTCGTAGAGATCGGGCACGAACACGTTATTCTGGAGCCGCTCGTCATAGCTGGGGCCGACGTGCGAGAGGCGCAAGCCAAGGTCGAGCGTGAGACGCGGAGTGACCTTCCACGTGTCCTGCGCAAAGCCCTCGATCGTGTGGTACATCACGCGGCCGTCGACGATTTCGTTGGCTTGCGAGAACTGCGTGTAGACGCCGAGCAGCGCATTGGCGAAAGGGTGGCCGGCGTTCAGCGGATTGTTGACGTCGTTATTGAAGTTGATGTCGCCGTTGATGCCGTTGCGGGGCGTGAACAGGAACCGGTTCCGCTGATAGAAGAACCCCGTCTTGAACGAATGCTTGCCGGCGAACTTCGACACGTTGTTAGTGATGGTGATGTTGGAGTCGCCGGAGTTCACCGGCAGGTTGCCGGCGGCCAGATCGGGGAAGGCCTGGTTGGCGATGCCGGCGAAGGTCATGGACGGCAGGAAGGTGCGCGCCACCTCGTTGTCGAAAAGCAGCGGCAACTGGATTCCGTACGGCGCGCGCTTCAGCTTGTCGTCGGCCGGCTCGCAGGTCGTTTTGCTGCGGCTGGGCGCCAACGTGAACTCATTGATCAGCGTCGGGCTGAACGTGTGGACCACGTTCAGCGACAGGTTGCGCGGACTCTGCGCGGATTCCAGCGTCGACAGCGGCAGGTTGTACGCGATATTGTTGCAGCCGCCGTAGCGCTGCACCGTGCGCTCGCTGTTCTGGATGTAGCGGCCGGCAAGGCGGGTTTTGCCGGAAACGTTCCAGTCGATGCGGACCACATCCTCGCGCCGCGGAGTCTGGTTGGAGAACTGCGAACTGTAGTTGTAGCGGGCTCCGCCGGCCGCGTCGTTCGCCTCGGGGAAGATCGAGAGGATGCGCCTGCCATCGGCGAACAGCCGCGACGCCGGAATGATGTTTCCCGGAAAACACCCCGCCCGGTTGGCCGCCGTGCAAGGCTGCGTGCTCAGCGGATCGCGAATGAGGATCGCGTTGCCGTTGCCGTCGGTGGTGCGCGAGAAATCGCCGTTGCGTTCGGCCGCCGTGGGCACCTGAACGGTCCGCGCCGCCGTGGGTATCAACTGGCGGTAGAACTCCTGGTTCCAGAAGAAGAAGAGCTTGTCGCGATTCCGGTTGAACCCGGTCCATGGCAGCGCCACCGGGCCGCTCACGTCGTAGCCGGAGTAGTCGTATCGATACAGGCGTCTCGGGAAGCCGCGGGCGTTGCTGAAGAAGTCGTTCGCGTTGAGCGAATCGTGACGGCGGAAGTATCGCGCCCCCGCGTGGAAATCGCGCCCGCCGGACCGTGTCGTGTACTGGATGAAGCCGCCCGCCGTCTTGCCGTATTCGGCCTGGTAGTTGGACGTCAGCACCTTCACTTCCTGGATCGCGTCCGGGTTGATGGTGACGTGCACGCGCTGGTTCGCTCCGGCGATCACGTTCGACGAGCCGTCGATGCTCACTTCTTTCTGCGTGCCGCGCGCGCCGTTGATGTTGAAACTGCGGACGCCCCCGTCGTTCGACACCTGGCCGTTCACGTTGCTCACCACGCCGGGCAACACCTTCATCAGGTCGAGGATGTTGCGGCCGTTCAACGCCAGGTCGCGGATCTGCCGGTTGGTGATGAGGTCGCTGCGCTCGCCCGACTCGGTCTTGATCTGGAGCGCCGCGGCGTCGGCGGTGACCTCCACGGTGGTTCCGGTGGAGTCCACTTTCAACTCGATGTCGAGCCCGGTGCGGGTTCCCACCTCGAGCACCACGTTGCCGACGGTGACGGTGGCGAATCCCGCCGCCTCGGCGCGAACGCTGTAGCGGCCTGGCGGCAGCAGCGGAAAGGTGTAGACGCCTTCGCCGCTCGTCACGGTCCGCTGCTTGACGCCCGTGTCCTTGCGCGTCGCCTCGATGGCGGCGCCAGGCACAACCGCACCCGAAGGATCGATCGCGCGGCCTGTCAGCGTGGCCTGAAAAGTCTGCGAGAGGGCCAGCGGCGCGGCGGCCAAAAGAACGAGCAAAACGGAGCGCATGTAGTTGGGACCCTTGAACCGGTTCGCGGCCAGTCTATCACGCACCGCAAGCCGGCGAAACCGCGCGGCGTCTGGTAGGATCTCACCATGACGAACCGGTCTATCGTTATCGCCTCGCTGTTTCTTTGCGCCGGGCTTTCCGCGCAATCGACCTTCGCCACCCTTACAGGCCATGCCACCGATCCCTCGGGCGCCACCATCCCCGGCGTCGCCGTCGAGGTTCGCGACATCGCCACTGGCTATGTCTACAAGGCCGTCACCAACGATCAGGGGCAGTACACGCTGTCCGATCTTCGCAACGGTACGTACTTGCTGCGCGCGAGGGCGAATGGCTTCCAGGAGGTCACCGTGGAACGCGTCGTCCTCACGGGACTGGACAATCGCCGGGTCGATCTCCAGATGACGGTCGGCTCCGTGGACACGGTCGTCGAGGTCACCGGCGGCGCCACGCTGATCGAAACCGAGAGCGCCCGCGTGGCCGATGTCAAGGACCGCGAAGTGCTGCGCGCGCTGCCGCTAACGTTGCGCCGCGCGTGGGATTATTTCACCCTATCGCCGCAAGTGAACAAGACGGCGGTCGGATTCCAGGTGTCGTTCGCCGGCAGCCGCCAGAATCAGGGCGCGGCGAATATCGATGGCACCACCATCGCGCGATCGGGTGGAGGCTACGCCAGCGGACCGCTGCTCGACCGTTCGGAGTCGTTCGAAGAGCTCCGCATGGACATCAGCGGCTCGAGCGCCGAGTTCGGCACGGTGGGCCAGACTACGCTGATCAGCCGCGCGGGCTCCAACGATTTCCACGGCACGTTCTCCGACTACTACTCCACCAAGTTCTTCCGCGTCCGTAACCCGTTCGCCGTCGCGCGCGCCACCGGCGTCTCGCACCGGCTGACGTTTTCGGCGGGCGGCCCGGTGCGGATCCCCAAGCTTTTCAATGGCCGGAACAAGACCTTCGTGTTCGGCACCCTCGAGATGGGAACGGGCAGTCCTAGCGTCGCCCAACTCAATCAGTCGGTTCCCACGCTGCCGTGGCGAAGCGGCGATTTCAGTCTGCTGGCGGGAAACATCAACGATCCGTCGGCCGGCAACGCTCCCTTCCCCGGCAAGCGGATTCCCGCCACGCGTATCAACCCAACGGCCAAGACGTTCCAGGACCGCTTCCTCGCCCTGCCCAACTTCGGCGATCCCAATACGTTCGCCGCCAACAACTACCGCGAGCTTCGGGTCAACATGGTGTCGCACCAGCCGACCCTGACGCTCCGCGTGGATCACCGGTTCAACGACAAGGCGTTCATCTACGGGCGCATCACCAAGGTGGATTGGAACCTCGACACGTTCGAGGCGCTTCCGACGATCGCCGAACGCTTCCGCCGTTGGCGTACGCTGCGAGCCGCGACGGCCGCGTACACACACACGATCCGCACCAACCTGTTGAACGAGTTCCGCTGGGGCACGTCGTACGACAATCTGCCCAACCGGTCGCGCATCGACGGCAAGGCGCTGGCGCAGGAACTGGGCATCCGCGGCCTGGCGCCGGATCTTCCTTCGGCGGGCCAGATTCCACGCATCGACTTCGTGGGACTGGGGCTTTCGCCCATCGCCGTGATCGGCGACTGCGTACCCTGCGGGCGCGATCTGGTCCACCAGTTCCTCGACCACGTGAGCTGGTTCCGCGGCAGCCACAACATCAAGATGGGCTTCCAGATGTTCCGGGGTTTCACCAACGAGATCCGCCAAGGCGCCGGCTTGTTCGGCAACGCCACCTTCAACAACATCTACACCGGACACACCTACGCGGACTACCTGCTCGGAATTCCCGCGACGCTCTCGCGCAACTTCCCGGCGATCGAGCCGCGGCGTTTCAACTACACCTACGCGGGCTTCATTCACGACGATTGGAAGGTGAGCCGCAAGCTCACGTTGAATCTGGGAATGCGATATCAGTTGTACGCGGGATGGAAGGAACAGAACGGGCGCCAGGCGATCTTCGACATCGCCAGCGGCAATATCGTGGTGCCGGATGGCGCGGCGTCGAAGGTCAGTCCGCTGATGCCGACCGGCTACGCCGGCGTGGTCGAGGCGTCGAAGGCGGGATACGGGAAGGACACCCTCATCAAGTCCGACAAGAACAACTTCGCGCCGAGGTTCGGATTCGCCTACCGTCCCGGAGCTCACAACACGGTGATCCGCGGCGGCTATGGCATCTACTTCGACGCGGCGCCGTCGGGTCCTAGCGCCGGCTCCACGGTGCCGTTCAACATCGCCGAGCCCGCCTTCACCAACACGGCCCAGAATCCGGTGACGCTGCCGGTGTTCTTCCCGGCCAGTTCCTCCGCCGGACCTGGCACGGTGGCGTTGCCGCCGGCCTTCCGGCCCGATCTCCGAATTCCGTTCAGCATGCAGTATTCGCTGACGCTCGAACGCCAGCAATGGAACACCGGCTTCCGGGCCACCTATACGGGAACCAACACGCGCCAGGGCGTCTACCGCTGGGACATCAACCAACCGCTGCCGGACGCCCAGTTCTACGTCGACAAGGCGCGCCGCTTTCCGCGATATCCGGGTATCAACTACACCGACAATGGAGCGGGCCACCAGTACCACGGCGTGTCGTTCGAAGTGGAACGGCGCCGCTACAAGGGGCTTCACTACCAGATCTATTACACGCTGGCCAAGGACATCCAGGATCTCGAGAACAACGAGTCGCCGGAGAACGCCTACAACCGCGCGGCGGAACGATCCACCTGGGGCGCGTTGCCGCGGCACCGCTGGATGGGCAACCTGATCTACGATATCCCCGTGGGCAAGGGCAAGACGTTCGGTTCGGGCATGGGACGCATCGCTGACGCGATCGTGGGCGGCTGGCAGATTTCGAGCATCTACGTCTACGAGACAGGCGGCGCCGTTACGCCGCTGTGGACCGGCCCCGATCCGACGGGAACGCGCTTCACCAATGGCCGCACGCGGCCGACCGTCACGATTCGCCCGGACCGGCTCGCCGACGGCCGGCTCGACAATCCCACCGTCAACCGCTGGTTCGATGTCGGAGCTTTCGCCGCTCCGCCCATCGGCAGGTTCGGCAACTCCGGCAAAGGCGTCATCTACGGCGCGCCCACCAACGTGCTCCACGGAACCATCGCCAAGCAGTTCCCGATCAAGGAGCGCGCCCGTCTGCGGCTGGAACTGCTGGGAACCAACGTGCTCAACCACACCAACTACATGAACCCGAACATGGTCATCAACGCCGCCGGAACCGCCGGCGTCATCACCGCCGCCATCGACCGCAACGCCAAATTCGACTCCGCCATTCCGCGTGAGTTGCAGGCGCAGTTGAGGGTCGAATGGTGAGACTCGCCACGATCGCGGCCGCTTGCCTGCCCCTGAGCGCGGCGGCGGTCGATTCGCTGCGGCCGCTGTTCCAGGCCCACTGCGTGCGATGCCACGGACCCGAGGCGCGCGTCGCCGGGCTCGACTTCACCGCCATCTCGACGGACGACCAGATCCTGAAACAGCGCCGCGTGTTCGCCCGCGCGGTGGACCTGGTCCGCCACAGGGAGATGCCGCCGGCGCAGCCGCAGCCTTCGGAAGAGGACCGGGAGAAAATCGCCGCGGGCATCGAAGCGGTGCTGAAATCGGGCCACTCCGGCAAGCCCTCGCCGGGATCGGTGACGATGCCGCGGTTGAATCGCGTGGAGTACGACAACACCATCCGCGATCTCACCGGGCTCGACTTGCGCCCCGCCGCGGCGTTTCCGGCGGATCCGCCCGGAGAGAGCGGCTTCGATAACGACCGGGAGGCGCTTTTCCTGCCTCCGCTCCTTCTCGAGAAGTACTTATCGGCGGCGAATCTCGTCGTCGACGAACTGATGAAATCGAGCCGCGAGCGGCCCGCTTTCGAGAAGCGGCTCGAAGTGGAAACCATGCGGAACACGGAGACCCAGGCGCGTCCCAAGCCGTATGGAATCGACATTCAGGCCGTGCAGAATACGATCTACGAGTACGTGACGTTTCCCTCGTCCGGCACGTACCGGTTTCGCGTTACCGCGTGGGGCAGCCACGAGGGACGCGGCCGCATCCCCGGAGTCTCGCTACGGATCGACAACGAACTGCGCGGACAGTCGGTTGTGCCCGCCACCGAAAAATCTCCGGGAGAGTACTCGTTCGACACGTTCGTCCGATCCGGCAGCCATCGCGTGTCGATGCACTTCTTCGCCTTGCCGACATCGGCGCCGGAATACAACACGAGCGCGGACAAGAAGGCCACCGGACCGGGCCGCGCCGTTCTGTCGCTCGACCGGCTGGACATCGGCGACGCCGCCGGAGCGCGTGATCGCGAGAGCGGATCGCGAGTGTTCACAGCGCGCCCCGGAAAGAGCGCTGGCGAACAGCAAGCGGTGCGGAAGGTCCTCGCCGGCTTCGCGGAACGGGCGTGGCGGAGGCCGGTGGAGAACGCCGAGCTGGCGCGTCTGATGGAAACGTTCGGCCAGACGCGGCGGCGCGGCGAGGATTACGACGCATCTCTCGGCATGGCGCTGAAGGCGGTGTTGGTGTCGCCGAACTTCATCTACCGCGTGGAAGGGACGCCGAAGCCGGGCGGCGAGTACCGGCTGAACGGATTCGAGATCGCCTCGCGGCTCTCCTATTACCTCTGGCTGTCGATGCCCGACGCCGAGTCGATGGACCTGGCGCGAAAAGGGAAGATGCGCGATCCCCGAGTCCTCGAAGCCCAGGTGAAGCGGATGATCGCCGATCCCCGGTCGCGCGCCTTCGTCGACAACTTCTTCCCGCAATGGCTCGGATATTCGGAGTTGGGCAAGACGGTGGGTCCGGACCGGAAGACGTTCCCCGTGTGGACGGACGGCTTGAAAGAGGCGATGATCGCCGAGCCAGCGCTGTTCTTCGCCGATCTGCTGCGCACCGACTCCAGCTTGCTGAACACCCTGTCGGCCGGCCACGCGTGGGTCAACGAGGAACTGGCGAAGCTGTACGGAATCGAGGGCGTGCACGGGCGCGAGATGCGCCGCGTCGAACTGGCCGGCGATCGCCGGGGCGGCGTGCTCGGCATGGCGAGCGTGCTCACCGCCACATCGCTGCCCGTTCGCACCAGTCCGGTGGTTCGGGGCAAGTGGCTGCTCGAAACGCTGCTCGACGAGGAACTGCCACCTCCGCCGGCCAACGTGGGCGATTTGCCGGACGCCTCCGGCGATCTGTCGAAGGCAACCCTGCGGCAGCGCTTCGAACAGCACCGGAAGAAGCCGCAATGCGCGTCGTGCCACAACCGGATCGATCCGCTGGGCTATGGACTGGAGAACTTCGACGCGGTGGGCCGGTGGCGCGAGAAGGACAACGGCCAACCCGTGGATGCCGAGGGCGTGCTGCGCGGCGGCGAGAAGTTCCGCGGTCCGGCGGAGTTGAAAAAGATCCTGCTCGGACGCCAGGACGTCTTCGCGCGATCGGTGTCGGCCCGGATGCTTTCGTTCGCGTTGGGCCGCAAGCTCGACTACCGGGACGATCCCGTGGTGGACCGCCTGGCGAAGGACTTGGCGGCGGCCGATTTCAAGCCCTCCGCGTTGCTAACCGGGATCGCCAGGAGCGCGCCGTTTCTGATGAAGGAGGCTAGGCCGTGATCTCGCGGATCACGCGTCCGCCGATATCGGTCAACTTCTTGTACCGCCCCGCGTGCAGCATCGTCAGCCGGTCCTGATCCAGCCCCATCAGGTCGAGGATCGTCGCGTGGACGTCGCGCATCGGGATCTCGTCGCTCGCGGCGCGGATGGAGAAGTCGTCGGTCTCGCCGAAGGTCGAGCCCGCCTTCACGTTTCCTCCGGCCATCCACACGCACAGCCCGTACTGGTTGTGATCGCGTCCCGGCTTGTCGGTGACCAGATTGTTGTCGAACGGCGTCCGGCCCATTTCCGATAGCCAGACCACCAGCGTGGAATCCAGCATGCCGCGCGACTTCAGGTCCGCCAGCAGTCCGCCGACCGGCTGGTCGATTTCGCGGCAGTGCTTCGGGATCCGCCCGGCGACGTCGCCGTGATCGTCCCAGCGATCGCCGCCCGCGCCGTGCAACACCTTCACGAACCGCACGCCGCGCTCCACCATGCGGCGGGCCATCAGCAACTGCCGTCCGAACGGCTCCGCCATCGGATCTTCCATGCCGTACAGGCGGCGGGTGGCTTCGCTCTCGCTGGCGAAGTCGGCCAGATCGGACGCCTTGGTCTGCATGCGGAACGCCAGTTCGTACGACGCCACGCGCGCTTCCAATTCGCTCGCCTCCGTCCGCCCGGCGATGTGCCGCCGGTTCATCCATTGCAGCAGGTCGAGCTCTTTGCGCTGCTCGGCCGCCGGCGTTTTGGCGCGCAGGTCGATGATCGGCGTGCCGCCATTGCGGAACAACGTGCCCTGATAGGCGGCGGGAAGGAATCCGTTGCCCCACACGCCCGCGCCCCCGATGGTCGCGCCGCGGCGGTCGCCGAGCACGACGAATCCAGGTAGGTCGCGATTCTCCGAGCCGAGGCCGTAGGTGATCCACGCGCCCACCGACGCCGAGCCCGGGAACTGGCTCCCGGTCAATGTGTGGTAAACGGCCGGTCCATGATTGTTGTTGTCCACCTTGATCCCGTGCACGAACGCCATGTCGTCCACGTGCTTGGACATATGCGGCAGCAGCGACGACATCCAACGGCCGGATTGGCCGTGTTGGCGGAACCCGGCCACCGGCGGAATCACGCGGTTCGGCGCGGCCGCGAACGTCGCGATCTCGCCCACCGTCCCGCGCGGCGGCGGGATCTTCTTGCCCGCGAAACGGGTCAGCATCGGCTTGTGATCGAACAGATCCATCTGGCTGACGCCGCCCTCCATGAAGATGAAGATGCAGTTCTTCGCCTTCCGCGGAAGGTGTTGGCCGCGCGGCGCCAATGGATCGGTTCCAGCGGCGCGGGCCGTGTCCGCGGTCAACATGTCGAGCAGCGCGATGCCGCCCATTCCCAAATAGGAGTCCAGCAGAAAGCGGCGGCGGGAAGAAAGTTCAATCGACATAGAGAAACTCGTTGGAATTGAAAAGTACGCGGGCGATGGCGGGCATGCCGCCGGCGAAGCGGTCGAACTCGGCGAGTTCTTCCGCCGCGGGAGGACGGCCCAAAACGATTTCGAATGCGCGGCCGATCTGCGCCCGGCGGTCCGGACCCGCTTCCGTGGCGGCGCGCCGCGCGAGGAACTCCGCCTCCTCATGCACCAGATTGCCGTTCATCATCGAAAGCGCCTGCAGCGGCGTGGTGGTGCTGCTCCGGCGGTCGCACGATTCGCTGAACGGCAGTGCGTCGAACGACGCCATCAAAGGCAGCGGAAGCGACCGCCGCTGGAAGATGTAGATCGACCGCCGGCGCGCGTCTTCGTCCCGCTCGTTGGGTTCCCACATCAATCCGCCCGTGCGTCCGTACCGCGCGAAGTCGGCCAGATCGTCCGGCAGCTTGGGAAACATCGACGGACCGTACATCTCGGAATTCAGCCGTCCGCTCGCCGCCAGGATCGAATCGCGCAGGGCCTCCGCCTCGAGCCGCCGCCGCGGAAACCTCCAGAGCAGGCGGTTGCCAGGGTCCTTCTGATTGGCCGCGAACGCCGCGTTCTCGGAAGACTGCCGGTAGGCGGCCGACGTCAGAATCAACCGGTGCAGCTTCTTCAGGCTCCATCCGCGATCCATGAACTCCACCGCCATCCAGTCGAGCAGTTCCGGATGGGCGGGCCGCTCGCCGTTGCGCCCGAAGTCGCTCGGCGTCGCCACGATGCCGCGTCCGAAATGCTGTTGCCACACGCGATTCACGATCACCCGCGCGGTGAGCGGATTCTCTCGATCCGCGATCCACCGCGCCAGCGTCAACCTCCATCCGCGCGTGGGGAATTGACGGTAGCGGTCGGTGATCATCTCCACCGGCAACTCTTTTCCGCCGGTGAAGGCGGACGGGATTCCGGGCTCCACCGCATCGCCGGGCTGACGGTAGTCGCCGCGATTCAACACCCGGGTGGGCGCGAGGAACGGACCATTCGGAGGACCGGGGATGTTGCGAATCGTGAGCGCGTTCGGCTGCCAGCGGCCCAGGCGGCGGCGGAAGAACTCGAGCGCGGCCGACAGTTCCCGGTGCTTCGACATCTCCGCCTCGGAGAAGATCTTCGACGTCACCTTGCCGGCTTCGGCGCGAACGTCGTCCAGGCCGAGCGCGTCGAAGCGCGCCAACGGATCGGCGCCGGCTCGTGCGTACATGTCCGGCAGATCGCCGAGCAGCACCCGTTCGTGTTCGTCGATGACCGCCTTTTCTTCCTTGTCGCCGGTGCGGTTGGCGTCCTCGAGCAGCGCGGCGTGTTTCTCGCGCGCGCCTTCGGGGAACACGCTCTTCGCGCCGCGCTTCATCTCGAGCCGCAGGTCCTCTTTGGCGAACGTCTTTCCGGCCGCCGCCTTTTTGCGCGCGGCGATCAGCCTCGGCAACAACTCCTTCTCGAACTGTTCGAGTTCCAGCTTCTCGGCGCCGTCCTTCAGTCTCCCCTGATACTCCTTGATCTTCGCCCCGGCGCGCGCGGCGAACCGTTTGTCGCCATACGGCACGTCCACGTTGTCGACGCCGATCGTCTGGAAGAACGCCTGCACGCGATAGTAGTCGCGCTGCGAAATGGGATCGTACTTGTGGTCGTGGCAGCGCGCGCAGCCGAGGCTCAGTCCGAGGAAGACCGATCCGGTGGCCGTGGTCACTTCGCTCAGGTAGTTCTGCCGGACTTCGTCCGCCACCAGATTGGACCGGTCCCACGGCGCCACGCGGAAGAACCCGAGCGGCACATGGCCTTGTACGTCGATCGGATAGTTGTTGCGAGTCTGAGAGTGCTCGTCGGCGCCGCCCAACTGAAGCGTCACGAAACGGTCGTACGGCATGTCGTCGTTCAGGGCCTTGATCACCCAGTCGCGATAGCGCCAGGCGTTGCCGATCGGGCCGTCGCCCTCGAGACCGCTGGTTTCGCCGTAACGCACCAGGTCGAGCCAGTGCCGTCCCCAACGTTCGCCGTAGCGGCTGTCGGCAAGCAACCGGTCGATCAGGCGCTCATACGCCAGCGGGCTCGAATCGTCCGCGAAGGCCTTGACCTCATCCGGGGAGGGAGGCACTCCAACGAGATCGAGATAGACGCGCCGCGCCAGCGCCCGTCGCGAGGCTTCCGGAGCCGGCCGCAGCCCTTCCTTGTCGAGCCGCGCCAGCAGGAACGCGTCCACCGGGCTGCGCACCCACTCCGGCCGCGACACCGCGGGCATCGGATGGCGCCGCGGCTGCTCGTACGGCCAGCGCCACTCGTTCTTGGCGGCGCTCTTGGAGGGCGGTAGGGTCTTGACCCACTCCTCGATCCGGCCGATCTCGGCTTTGGCCAATTCCTTGCCGAACGGCATCCGCGGCGACAGTTCGCCCTTCAGCATCTTTAACAGCGGGCTGGTCTCCGGGTGTCCCGCCACCACCGCCTGTCCGTGCTTGTTGCCGCCTTGAATCACGGCTTCGGCCGATTCCACCGAGAATCCGCTCGCCTTGTCGCGCGCCGAATGGCACTGCGCGCAGTGCGTCTGGAGCAGTGGGCGCACCGATTCCTCGAAGCTGGCGGGCGCGGCGAACGCGGAAGCGGCCATCAGGCCAACGAGCGGCAGTCTCATTTCGGGTTCGTTCACATCTTATCGCGATCCGCCCCGGGGCGGTCCGGTGTTATGATTCGAAATTCGTCCCATGCATCAACGAGTCGACCGCTACACCGCCCGGCCCGATCGGACGCCCGGCAAGTTTCGCGTCGCCTTCACCGGCGACTCTTTCAATCCCGACGGATCGTTCCCCTCGCCCGATGTCGGGCTTTCCGTTTTCGACGGCGTTCCGTTTGTCGAACTGCGCGGCTTCCCGGAGCACACTCCCGTTATCTCCCCCCAACAACTCGGCGCGGATCAGGGAGTGATCATGCGCGGCTCGCGAGTCTCGCGCGAGACGCTGGCGTCGCCCGCCGATCTGCTGGCCGTGGTCCGCTTCGGCGTCGGCTACGACAATGTCGACGTGCCGGCCTGCACCGAATCCGATGTCGTCGCCGCGATCACACCGGGAGCCGTGGACCGATGCGTCGCCGAGGCGACGCTGTGCTGGATGCTCGCGCTTTCGCACAACCTCATGGGTAAGGACCGCCTGGTGCGAGAGGCTCGATGGGGCGATCCGTTCCGCTATCGGGGCTGCGAAGTAGGCGGCCGAACGCTCGGCGTGATCGGCCTGGGCCGTATCGGCCGCGCCCTGGTGGACCTGTGCCGCGGTCTGGGCATGGCGCCGCCCATCGCGTTCGATCCCATGGTCTCGACGGAACAGGGCCAGGATGCCGGCGTCCGCATGGTGGAACTCGACGAACTGCTGACCACCGCCGATTTCGTGACCATCCACTGTCCGCTGACGCCGCAAACGCGGAACCTGATCGGCGCTCGCGAACTGGCGTTGATGAAGGCCGATTCGTACCTGATCAATATCGCGCGCGGCGGTGTGGTGGACGAAGACGCGCTGTTCGATGCGTTGCAGTCCAACCGCATCGCCGGCGCGGGGATCGACTGCTTTGTGGGCGAGCCCCTGGGGGCGCCGCCGAAGTTCGCCGAACTGGACAACGTGATCATGGCGCCGCACGGCATCGCGATCACGCGCGAGCACGGCATGCGGATCGGGCGGATGACCTGCCAGGCGATGCTCGACCTCGCGGAAGGGCGCAAGCCCGTAGGCGTGCTGAATCCGGAGGTGTTCGACAAGCCATCGTTCCAGGAGAAGTGGGCGCGCTTGACCGAGGGCCTGGGCGCCTAATCGTGTAATACTTGTGAATAGGTCGTCCGGGATCCGTGGGCCAATAACGATCCCCAACATGATTTCCAGAACCGCCATCTTCGCGGCGTCGCTCGTATTGCCAATTCTCTCACCCGCACGGGCCGAAGACTCGCCTCTCCCGGCCGTCCGGTTGACCCGTGTCGCGCGCGGCGTCACCTTTCCAACCGAAATCGCTTTCCCGCGCGATGGCAGCGGCAGGATCTTCGTCGCCCGCCAACAAGGGCTGATCAGTGTCGTGCGGGACGGAGAGACGCTTCCCGATCCGTTTCTCGATATCAGGTCCAAGACCTACTTCGACGGCGAGGCAGGGTTGATCGGACTCGTGTTTTCCCCTTCGTTCGCCGTCACCGGCCAGTTCTACATCACCTATGTGAGCAGGCAGCCGCGCCACGTCGTGGTGGCCCGCTTCACCGTGCCGCCTGGCTCCAATCAGGCCGATCCGGGCAGTGAGCGTGTGATCCTCTCGCAGCCCCATCCCCGCGACATCCATTTCGGGGGAACGCTCCGTTTCGGACCGGACGGCTTTCTCTACATCGGCCTCGGCGATGGCGGCAGCGACATGGACGAGGAGAACAACGCCCAGGACCCGATGAGCTACTTCGGCAAGATCCTCCGTGTCGACGTGGAGTCCGGCGTGGAGCCCTACCGGGTTCGCCGTCCAATCCATTCGCCGCCGTTCCGGGCTACCTGCCCGAGATCTGGGCGCTCGGCCTGCGCAATCCGTGGAAGTTCTCCTTCGACGCCTCGGCCGGCGACCTCTACATCGGCGACGTCGGTCAAGCCGATGTCGAAGAGATCGACTTCCAACCCTACGGCGCTCAGGGCGGAGAGAACTACGGCTGGCGCATCCTGGAAGGCGGCTTATGCGCATGGGGGCCGTGTGCCACGCCCGGTCTGACCGCGCCGGCCTGGGCCTACGGCAGGGACCAAGGCGGATCCGTCACCGGCGGCTACGTGTACCAGGGCTCGGCGATTCCCGCCATGCAGGGAGTCTACCTGTTCGGCGACTTTGTCAGCGCCAACCTCTGGGGCCTCTACTGGACCGGTAGCGACTGGCGCACCGGATTTCTACTCGAGGCCGATTTTTCGATCAGCACGTTCGGGCAGGACGAGTACGGAGAAGTCTACGTGGCCGATTACGACGAGGGCGGGCTTTACCGCATCGAGCCCATTGAGTAACTACTTCGCCGTCAGCTTGCGGTGAACCGCCAGAATCGACGCTTTGTTTCGCGCCGGATCGGTTCCGATCTTGTGACTGGTCAGGTCGGCCGCATTGGCGATCTCCTCGCCGGACTTGCCCGCGCGGATTCCTTCGCGCACGACGCGCAGCATGTCGGAGAGGTACTCTTTCTGCTTCCGTAGCTCCGGCACTCCGCCGAGATCGCCGTGGCCCACCACCACGGTCGAAGGATTCGCCTGCGCCATCTTGTCGAGCGTGCGGATCCAGTTGTCGTGGTCCGCGTCGGCGTCGGCGACATTGTTGCCGGACGTCCAATTGACGCAGAGGTCGCCCGTGAACAGGATGCGCTCCTTGGGCAGCCACGCAACCGCGTCGCCCTTGCTGTGACCGGGACCCGCCTTTCGCAGTTCCACGCGATGCTCGCCGTCATCGAAGGCCATCTCGGTTCCGAACACGATGGCCGGGTGGACCAGCCGGTAGGGCTTCAAGCTGTAATCGCCGGTGGCGGTGTTCTTGTCCCAGCCGGCCTGGCCCTTGGTGCGCGACTCCTGGGCGCAGTCTTGCGAGCACACCAACTGTGCGCCTTCGTCGGCGAAGACGCTGCTGCCGTAGGCGTGATCGCCGTGATAGTGGGTATTGAACACGAAGCGGATGGGCTTGTTCGTGGTCTTCTTGATCTCGGGCAGGATCTCTCGCGCGCCCCAGGGGAAGTTGGCGTCGATCACCAATACGAAGTCCTTGAAGATCACCCAGCCGCAGTTGGCGGGCTGGTTGCGGTCGCGATCGCCCATGCGGACCCAGACGCCCGGGGCGAGCTCCTTGACGACGCTGTTCGCGCCGGCGGCGAACAGAAGCACGGCGAATCCGGCGGCCAGTAGGATGCGTGTCACGGTGTATCGAGATTACCGCGCCGGCGACGGCGGAGTCAAAATCGCTCGGAGCGGACGCAGCCCGTCAACGGAGAACGTGGCAAGGCGAATCGAGGAGCGGAACGCCCCACCGAATCCGTCGTGACGGGCGCGGAGAGAGGCTTTCGATACCGCCCTCTCGATATCGACGCGATTCCGGTTGGGTGTGCGTTACAGCGCCACCACCCGGCCTTCCGCCGCCGAACGATAGGCCGCGAATAACACTTCGAGCACCCGGACGCCGTCCGCTACGGTAACTTCGGCGTCCACTCCCCGCTCGATGCAATCGAGGAAAAAGCTCTGGTCCGATTTGAGCGGCGGCGGCGGCAGATACCACTCCGCCGAGCCGGTCTTCTTCTGATCGGTGCTCGCCCAGAACCCCATCGGATCGTCCGGATTCGTCTCCGGCACGCGCCATCCGGGCTGCCCCACGGCGGTGATCTCGCCCCGCCCGGCGAACGCGTCCACCAGCGCCGATCCGCGAGTCCCCACCAGCCGGATGCGATGGTGGCCGCTTCCCGCGTGCGACCTCCATCCCGTGCGCCCCGCCGCCGCCGTCGCCGAAATCCCGCCATCCAGCGTCACCGCCATCGCGCCGAAGTCTTCCATGTCGCGCGCGCGGCTGCCCTCGAAAAAGTAATTCGCCGTGTGCGCGAATACCGAACGGAACGGCTTGCGGCCGGAGATCCAGCGGAACAGCGCCAACGAATACACGGCGATGTTGAACATCTCGCGTTTGGCGTCCGGAACCAGGAAGCGATCCGGCGCGGGCGCGGCGGATTCCTTGCGCGGCTCGAGCGCCAGATCCGCGGGATGCGCCTTGGCGAACAGCAGATCGTGGTGGATCGCGCGCAGTTCGCCCACCTGTCCGCTTGCCAGCAGCCGCTTGGCCCGGCGCGCGGGCGGCAGCGTCACCTGCGTGAACATCTGGCTGCGCAGCTTGTTGTCGCGCACAACGCGCTCGAGCCGCCGCGCTTCGTCCAGCGAACCCGCCAGCGGCTTGTCGACGTAGAGGTGCTTGCCCGCCTCCGCGCACCGGATGCTCAACCGGCCTTGCCGCTGATGCTCGGTGCAGATGGATGCCGCGTGCACGTCCGCGCGCCGCAACGCGTCCCCGATGTCGGCGATATAGGGAACCTTCAGTTGCTCCGCCAGCCGGCGGTTCAACGACGCACGCCGTTCGTCGATCCCCGTCTCGTCGGTCACCGCGATCACTTTGCAGCGCGCATCCGCCTGGAAGCCCGCGCCATAGCCCTCCTGGTGCGACCGCCCGCCAGTCACCAGAATCACACCGATCATCGCGGAACCTCCGCTGCCTTGGACGCCAATGACCTGCGGATCGCGTCCGCCTCGCGCGCCGGCGCCTCCAAGGGACTCGGCGGCAACGGCTCGGGGTAGTCGTCGAATCGGAAGCTGCCCCGCTGCCCCAGGATCAGCAACATCGCCGACGGCTCGCCCGGCAGAGCCTCCACCGACACCATCGCCGTCTGCCCACGATCCATCTCCACCATGGCCGACACGTGGCCGTCGCGCGCGCCGCCCTGCGCGTAGACCTTCGTGGGCGTGGCGCGGAGCCACTCCGCCGCCATCCGCACGGCGGCCGCCGCCAACGGCTCCAGTGTCCCGTGATCGGCGCTCAGCCGCAGAAAGACGCGCGCGAACACGGGCTTGCCGATCGCGTCCTGGTTCAGCTTGTCCGCCACCGCGCGGCCGATCCAGTCGAGATACGCTTTCATGGCTCAGTCCACGAAAGCGAACTCGGCCGAGTTGAGCAGCGTGTGGCAGATCGTCGCCAGCGACATCCACTTGGCCACGTACGACCGCGGCAATTGAGGATTGTCCTTCTCCACCCGATCCGGCCAAAGCTTCGCCATCTCGCGGTAAGACTCGAGCGACGCCTTGCGCTCGGCTTCCTTGGCCTGCCGCGCGTAGACGCGCAGGAACGCCCGGTCGATCTGCTCGCCGGGATCCTCGCCGGTCTCGTCGATGATGCGGCCCGCCATGTATTTCGCGTGCTCCCAAACCACCGATCCGTTCATCATCGTCAACGCCTGCGTGGCGACGGTCGACTGGCGCCGCTCGATGCAGTTCGGCGTCATCGAAGGCTGATCGAACACATCGAACATTGTCACCGGCGATTGCCGCTTGTGCAGCACATACACGGCGCGGCGGTAGCCTTCGAGCCCGCCCTTGGGCGCTACTTCCTTGTCGCCCAGCGTCTCGGTGGTTTCCGGCGGTCCGAACTGCCGCGCATGCAGGCGGCCCGTGGCGCGCAACACCGAATCGTACAGCGACTCCGAGTCGAGCCGCCGCATCGGCATGCGCGACACCAGTGCGTTCTCGGGATCGGCCGCCGCGGCTTTCGGTTCCGCCATCGCCGACTGCCGGTACGCGCTCGACGTCATCATCAGCCGGTGCATTTTCTTCGTGCTCCAGCCGCCGCTCACGAACTCGGTGGCCAGCCAGTCGAGCAGTTCCGGATGCGACGGAGCGGCGCCGCTACGTCCGAAGTTCGACGGCGTGGCCACGATGCCCCGCCCGAAGTGCCGCAGCCAGATCTGATTCACCCACACGCGCGCGGTGAGCGGATGGTTCGGCTGCGTGAGCCACTTCGCGAACGCCAGCCGGCGGCCGCTCGAGTTCGCGCCAGGATACGGCTCCACGATCTTATACGGCTCGATGCCCGCCAACACGCCGGGAACGCCCGCGTCCACGGACTCGCTCATGTTGGCCGGATCGCCGCGCTTGAGCAGATAGGACGTGGACGGCGTGCCGCCGGTATCCGTCAGCGCGCGAATGTGCGGCTTCTGCCTCAGCTTGCCCTTCAGCGCCGCGATCTCCTTCTGCGTTGGATCGCCCTTGGCCTTGAACTCGGGGAACCGGCGGAAGAGCCGGTCGATCGGGTGTTTCTCATCGCCCGCCTTCTCGCGATACGGCTTGGCCATCTCGTCGAGCTTCGCCTCGAGCCGTTTGATGTCCGCCTCGAACGAGCGGTTGTGATCTTCCACTTCCTTGATCTCACTGTCGAGCGCCAGCGATACCTCGCGTTTCTTGGGCGATAGCCAGTCGTAGGGATCGAACGACGTTTGCAGAATCGCGCTGAGCCGGTAGTAGTCGCGCTGCGGGATCGGGTCGTACTTGTGGTTGTGGCACCGCGCGCAGCCGACGGTGAGCCCCAATACGGATGAGGTCATCACTTCCACTTCGTCCGCCAGGATGTTCATGCGCTCCTGGATGAAGGCGCGCTCGGTGGCATTGGTGGGATCGGGAACGGTGCGCAGAAATCCGGTGGCGGCGACGCGGTCCACCAGGTCCTGCGTGACCGGTTTGACGTCGCGCCACGGACCCAGTTCGTCGCCGGCGATCTGCTCCATCAGGAATTGCGAATGCGGCTTGTCCGCGTTGAACGAGCGGATCACGTAGTCGCGATAGCGCCACATGAAGGGGCGCACGCCGTCGTCCTGGCCGAAGCCTTCCGAGTCGGCGTAACCGGCCAGATCCAGCCAGTAGCGGCCCCAGCGCTCGCCGTAGTGCTTCGATTCGAGCAGCCGGTCGATCATGCGCTCATAGGCGCCGGCCGAGGCGTCCTTGGAGTACGCTTCCACTTCGGCGGGCGTGGGCGGCATCCCGGTGAGGTCGAGATACGCGCGGCGCATCAGCTTCAGCCTGTCCGCCTCCGCGGCGTAGGAAAGCCCCTTGCTCTCGAGCTTGGCGAGCAGGAACGCGTCCACCGGATTGCGCACCAGTGTCGCCGATTTCGGCTGGGGCGGCCCGGTGCGGCGCGGCGGCTGGAACGACCAGAATTGCCGGTCCTTCTCCGTGATGAGCGGATCGGCGGACGGCGGCGTGTCACCGCTGGGTCCGGGCGCGCCCGCCGCGATCCACTCCTTCAGCTTCTCCACTTCCGATGCCGTGGGCGGGCGGATCGAATACTCGCGCAGCATCTGCATCGGCGGCATCTGGCCGGACTCGATCTTCTTGACGATCAGGCTCTCCTGGGGCTTGCCCGGAACGAATCCAGCGCCCGACTTGCCGCCTTTGAGCCGCGACTCGCGGGTTCGCAGATCCAACCCAGCCAACTGCTGCCGCTTGCCGTGACATTCGACACAGCGTGTCTGGAAGATCGGAAGGATGTCGTCCTCCGAGATCGACTGCTTGTGGGTCTTCTTCGCGGCCGCCGCCGCGGCGTCCTCGGGCGCGCCGGCCTCCACCCACTCCCGCACCAGCGCCGATTCCGCCTCCGTCAGCTTCGGCAGCTTGCCCGGCGGCATCTGGTTGGTGGCGATCTTGTCGAGCAGCAGGCTCTTGGCCGCGAACCCCGGCCGGATCGCCGGACCGGACACACCTCCGCGGAACAGCGCCGCGGCGGAGTTGACGTCCAGCTTGCCCTGAGCCTTCTCCCCGGTGTGGCATCCGGCGCACCGCACGCGGAACAGCGGAGCGATGTGATCGGCGAAGTTCGATGGCGCGGCCGCAAGGAAAGCGGGAAGCAGGACGAAGACGAATGGTCGCATGAGGGCTTTCTAGATTAAATCACAGCCAGCACGCGGAACCCGGGACGTCTCAATACTCGCCCTTGCCCGACTTCAGCAGACTCTCCAACCAGCGGTTGATCCGCTCGATCTGCTCCGGCACGTTGTTGTGTCCCGTCTCGAGCGCCAGCAGCAACCGTTTCGGCGCCGCGATCGAGTTGTACGCCGAGTACATCGACGTCGGCGGACAGGTCTCGTCGTTGAACCCCCACGTGTACAGCCCCGGCGCCTTCACCCGCCGTGCGAAGTTGACCACGTCGTAATAGCCGATCGTCGCCGTCTTCTCCGCCGACCGGTGCGATTCCGCCCCCGTCGCCCGGAACATGTGCGGCCAACCGCCCGCGCGGTTCTTCAAGTACCCCGTCGTGTCCGACAGCGCCGGATACAGCGCCGCCAACCCCTTCACCCGCGGATCCAGCCCCGCCGTGACGATCGACAGCGCGCCCCCCTGGCTGCCTCCCGTCACCGCCAGATCGCGGCCGTTCCACGCCGGGCGGCTCACCAGGAAGTCGTTCGCGCGGACGCAGCCGGCGTAGACCCGCTTGAAGTAGTACCGGTCGCGATGGTCGAGCCCGTGCGTCGAATAGGACGAAAGCGCGCCCGCGCCCAGCGAGTCGTACACGCCCGGCTCCATCGTCACCGGGATTCCGTGGATGCCGATCTGCAGCGTGATGATGCCGCGATCCGCCATCTCCAGCGCGCCGCGATACGGACGCACGCCCGCGCCCGGGACATAGAGCAGCGCCGGATACTTGCCCTCCGCGCGCGGCTCGCACAGAATCCCGTACAGCCGCGACGCGCCGGGGCTGGTCCCGATGTTCTGCGCGTTCACGTGCGAGCACGCCGATTTCGCCGACCCGTAGTCCGGCAGCGGCGTCACCTTCGCATCGATGGGGAGCTTGGCGAGACGGTCCTTGACGCCTTGCCAGAAGACATCGAAATCGGCGGGATCGTCCACGGTGGGCCGGATCGTCTCCGGTGCGAACGCGGCGGTTGCCAAGCCGCGGTAAGTCTTGCCGTCCACCACCGCGGTCGCGATGCAGCGCAGGAATCCGCCTTCGTTCATCGTGCGGCCGTCGACCGCGATCTCCGCGTCTCCGAGAGTGGCCGAGCCTTCCACCGTATGCGCCACCATCTCGGGACCCGCTCGCCAGGAGACCTGGGCCCCGCGCGCCAAATGGCCGTCGCGGTACACGCCGATCGTGAAGCGGACTGGCTGTCCGGGCGTGTAGAGCCAATCGGCGTGATCGGTGCGGACGCGGACTTGGACCGCGCCGGTGCGGTCCTGGGCGAAGGCCGCGCTCCCAATGGCGGACAGGGCAAGGGCGAGGAATCGTAGGCGGCGCATTCCGCCATTGTCGCTCGGGCGGAGTCCCTTCATCGCGGGTGTGCGCCCTGGCTCGCCGGACTGTTGCGCGCCAGCCGTCTGTTAGCCGGCGGGTCCGCCGGCTAACCGGTAGTTGGTCAAGATCCCACGAAACTCCCGTGAAGTCGCGCCAGACAACCCGGGACCGCGCCGCTGAGAGTCCCGTACTAGCGGCACGATTGGCATCCCCGAAGGCGGGGCCGCCACATGGTATGGTGAAATGTATGGCGACAGTGAAGATCACCATCACCCTGCCGGACAACCAAATCGAGGAGATCCGCAAGCGCGTCGCGCGTCGCGAATCGGCGAGCGTCTCTGGTTTTGTTCAGCGGGCCGTTCAACGGACTCTCCTAAATACTTCCGAGTTCAGCGCAATGGTTGACCAGGGTTTGATCGAAACGGGTGGACCGCTGACGCCGAAAGAACGTGCGTGGGCCAGAGAGATGCTTTCGCCGCAAAAGCGGCGGACCAAAAAGGCATCGCCCCGGAAGGCTGCTTGACGGGTATCACGTTCGATGCTGGTGGCCTCATCGCGCTGGAGCGAAACGATCGTCGAGTTCTTTGCATAGTCCGGATGGCGCTGGATGGCGGCGATCGTATCGTTGTCCCCGCCACCGCGCTCGCTCAGGTGCTTCGCAATCCGGCGAAGCAGGTGCGTCTCTGGCGCCTGGTGCAGCATGACAAGACTGACGTGGTACCGCTCGATGGATTCCACGCCCAGGCCGTGGGATTGCTGTTAGCGAAGAGCGGGACGCCGGACATTGCGGATGCTCACGTCGTGATCTGCGCGCAAAGGGCAGGCCACGCCGTAATCACGAGCGATCCCTTTGACCTGAGACGGCTTGACCCGGGACTCCGGGTGATTCCCGCTTGACAACGGTGCGGCCGGATCAGTCGTTCTTAACCTAGCCTGGCGCGTCGGCGGAGATCGGCAAAATCGCTTGCAAACAGCGGTCAGGCGCATCATCATCATGGGCTCGCAACGTCTCCTCTACTCCCTTGGCTGACGAACCACCAGATCGGTCCGAGGTTGGCAGGATGAGTCGCGCAGGGTAGAGCCGGGCGATTCACCAAAATGCCGTGCTTGCCTTACTCGCCCAGCAGGAACCCGTGATACCGGCCCATCCAATAAGGCAACAGGAAGAACGCGCCGTCGTCCTCCGATCCACCGTTGCCCGGCCCGTCCACGCGAAACGGATTGCCGTTCCACTTCATCACCGGACGCTCGTCCGGTGCAATGAAGTTGGTCGACTGCCGCCGGTTGAACCGGTCCACATTCGCCTCCCACTCGATATCGGTGCGGTCCGAATTATCCACGCCCCACGTCCGCAGATCGCGCGGAATCCGGTACAGCGTGTGGACCGCCGGATACAAATCCGCCTTGTCCCCGGGGTTCGCCGTCCGGTGGATGAACGTCCAAAGCGGATTGTTCTCCCGCCGTGCGTTGTCCCACCACTGCGCCAATGCGCGCCGGTAGTGGCCGAGCATCTCCGGATCTTTCTCGTACCGGAACGCGAGATAGAACGGAAGCATCGCCAGTTCCTCGTCGGAGTAGTTGATCTCCTGACGGAGTTCGCTCAGCCGGTTCATCCAATCCACATATTTCAGTTCGAACGCCGCCTTGCGATACTCCGCCGCGTACTTGGCGTCACCGGTGATGTGATGCGTGGTCTTCAGGAACGACAGCAGTTCCAGCGCGTTCAACGGCGCGTCGCCGCGTCCGCGCGGAGTGCCGAAATATTCGAGCGACCAGCGGCCCCAATAGGTCGGCTGTCCGTGGATATCGATGAGGTTGTAACCGTTCTCGACGATATGATCCATCATGCGGCGCGCGGTTCCGGCCACGCGGCGGCGCAGCGGACCATCCGGAAGCAGGTCCCAGGCGATTCCGAAGATGTAGAAGTGGCCCACGATCTCGTCGGAACTGGTGTCGGTCTTGATCTCCATCGCGCGATCCGGCGTCCAGAACCAAACGCCGCCCGGCCCCCGCGCCTCGCCCCGCTTCACGTATGACCGCGCTGGATAACCAGGCAGCCGCGTGACCTCCTCGAGATACAGCACCGCGTCGATGGCGCGTTCGGCGCGGCGCAACGCCTCCGGCGATTTCGTCGCGGCGTAGTGAAAGCACTCCGCCGCCGCGTACATCGCCGTCCAAAGACCGTCGTTGTCGTTGGTCGATGTCTCGTTCGTCGAAAGATCGGCGGGCACGCGCAGCCGCGAATCGGCCACCATCCCGTAGCGGTCGTGCCGCAGCCGGATGCGCTCCTCGAACTCGGCCGCCTTTTGCGCCAGCGTCATCGGACGCAGTTCGATATGCGAGAAGCCGGTCGCCGTGCGGACCCACACGCCCGATCCCGCCGCCACGATATGTCGCACATCGTCGTCGGGGAGATAGCGCTTGCCGCGAAAATACTGGCGCCGGTCCAGCGGATACGTGGCGCGATCGTCCTCCCGGATCAGCCCCTTGGAGATCGCCCGCCACGTCGCGCCGCCGGCTGAGGCCTCGCGCGACGAACCCGTGCGGACCGCGGCGGGCGGCTCCTTCGACTCCGCGCCGAACTGCCGGACGAACTTCTGCGGATACGGTTCGAGACGCACCTGCGCCCCACAGACAGCGGCGGCGGCCAACAGCGCGAGCCAACGCATCGGCGCTACTTCGCCAAATGCACCAGTTCGGACTGGTTGGCGATCGCCTCGGCGGCTTCCTGCGACAACTCCTCCACCTTCGCCGACATGTTCATCG
>SYLY01000079.1 GCA_005808475.1 Acidobacteriota bacterium | reverse complement strand
CTGGAAGGCGTGGGATTCGGAGCGCGGGCCGGGGAGACGATGCGAGACTTGGCGGGCGCGCGCCGCGCGCCGCCGGAGCCGGTCCGGCCAACGCTGTTCCCAGGGATCGACGAGGGCGTACTGCGGCGGCTGACCTGGGAGAAGGCGGGGATCGTGCGATCGGCGGAAGGGCTGAAGGAGGCGCTGGCCGTGCTCGAAGGCGTCCCGTGGCTTCCACACCCGGCGGCGGCCACCCGGGTCGAATGCGAGGTTCGCAACATGCATCTGGTGGCGACGCTGATCGCGCGGTGCGGATTGGCCCGCGAGGAAAGCCGCGGCGCGCACTCGAGGACCGACTTTCCGGAGAAGAGCGAAGCGTTCCGCAAACACTCGGTGGCGAAGAAGGGGAATCTGGAGGTCCAATTCTCCTCGTCTGGGGACTGACGCGCCGCGGAAAAATGCGCGATACTGGTCACTATGGAGAGGCTTACCCAGGGAAGCGCAATTGCCTGCCAAGTGGGCGAAGAGGCCGCCTTGTACGCCCTTGGCGCACTGGATGCCGAGGCTTCGCGGCGATTCGCCAAGCGCCTGGACGCAGGCTGCCCGCTGTGTGAGCACGAGGTTTCCGCGATGTCGGACGCGGCGTCGGCTCAGGCTTGGGCCCTTCCGGCAGTCGCGCCTCGGGCGTCTCTGCGAGACCGGCTCATGGCGCGCGTCGATTCCCAACGCTCCGTTAGCGCCTACGGAGAATCGAATCACGACGGTGGAGCGTCGGTGGTGCTCGAATCGGAAGGCCAGTGGGAGCCGGTCTGCCCCGGCGTGACCCGAAAGAGCCTTCACTACGACCCCAAAGCCAACACCGCGACATTCCTGCTCCGCATGGACCCGGACGCGGTCCTGCCGGCCCATCGTCATGGCGGAACCGAGCAGTGTCTGGTGCTGCAAGGCGAGGTGGAGGACGGCGGGACGCCCCTCCGCCAAGGCGACTTCCAAACGCTCGGGCGGGGGTCAACTCACACCGCGGCGCGGAGCAAGTCCGGCTGCTTGCTGCTAATTGTGGCGGAAGAACCGGCCGCCACCCGCTTCCTTTAGGTTTAGGCGGCGGATTTCGGTTCCATCGCGCTGGTAAGAACCGGCCGCAGTCCACTGCCGCTCGTCGACCGGGTGGCCAGAATGGTCAGCGTGCCGTAGATTTCGTGTCCCGGGGTCCGGTACTGCGCGCTCCACACGGTGGCCTCGACTGGCTGCCCGTCCTTGCGTTGCACCCTCACGGCGTCCGAGCCGACTTTGTGGATCTCGAGACCCAGCGGCTTGCCAATCACCTCGGAACGCGCGAAACCAAGCACGCGCTCGGCGGCGGCATTCCAATAGCAGACCTTGCCCGACGGGGTGATCGCATACACCGGCAGCGGGCAGGCGTCCGACATCGCCCGGTACATCGCTTGCGCGTGCTGCGGATCTTCCATGTGAAACGGTTGGGGAGGCGGCGACTCCGCCGCTTCCACCAAGCGCAGCTTGTACTGCAATCGGGTGCGCTCCACCATGTAGAATTCGAGGATCGCGACGGCGGCAAGGTACATCGTAGTCATCACCACTTCGCTTGCCTGCCCCAGGTTGGGCACCATCGATTCCTTGACGACACCCGCGCCGGCCAGCAGCCGCGAGGCGTGGTAGATGCACAGCGCGCCCGTGAAGGCGACAAAGTACCGGATCTTCCCGAGCCGCACCCGCCGGAGCAACAGGATGCACCAGCCGAGCGAACCCAGGCAAACCAGAACGGATACCGCCGAGATGAAGCTGATGTTCGAGCCCAACATGCCCTCCCGTGTACAATCGACTCCGTCCGCCGGAAACTTTAGGCAGGAACCCTACACCGCAACCCGAGTCACCCTACCCGACTCCGCCGAAGCGTAGGCGGCGAAACACACTCGCAGGGCGGCCAGCGAGTCCGCGGTACGAATGAACGGCGGAGCCGCGCCGCGCGCGAAGTCGACAGCGGCTTGCAACATCCGGTCGTACACGTTGACCGGGGCCGCCTCCGGACTCTGCTGCGTCCCGCGGGGCGCGTCCGGAGCGGTGGACGACCACGTGAGTGCGCGTTCCAGCCGAGGCTCGAAGCGGAACCACCCGCGCGATCCCCACACGTAGACCATGTTGGCGTAGCCGCGATCGAGGTAGTAGCCCGCGTTGAGGGTCGCCAGGCCCCCAGAGGCGAGAGCCATCGAGACGGCCGCCGCGTCTTCCACTTCGATCGGCTGACGTCCGGCATTCCGGATCATCGCCGCGACCTCGGCAACGGGACTGGCACAGATCCACTGGAGCAGGTCGACGTAGTGGATGCCGTGGAAAATCAGCTTCCCGCCTCCCCCCAGCTTCTTCGACGATTTCCACGACCGCTGGTAGGCAGGGTTGGTGAGGCGGGTCTGGTCGGCGATCCAATGCATGTCCGCGCCGTAAATCTCGCCGATCCAGCCTTTTTGCACGAGGCCGCGCGCGGCGATCGCGGCCGGGTCGAGCCGCGTCGCCATGGCGAGCATGATCTCGCGGCCCCGCGCGGCGGCCTTTCGCGCGGCGGCCTCGAACGGCGCCTGCGCCGCGCACCCCGGCTTCTCCACCAGCACGTGAGCCCCGGCATCAACGGCGGCCTCGATCGCGACGGGCATACGGTGGGGTTCCAGGCTCACGATCGCCAGCGCGGGCCGGATGGCGGCCAGCCGCTCCGGAAGGTCCGCCGCCGGCTCCACCTCGGTGACGGCGCCCACGCCCTGGCACGCCTTCACGCGGCGGTAGTGGCTCAGGTGGTCGCCGGTAGGCTCGAGGATCAACGCCACCGGGACCGGGCCGGCAGCCAGAGCCGCGGCGGATGTTGTGGCAAATGCTCTGCGGGTCATTCGACGATTATCGCGCCGCCGGCGGGAATCCCGTAAAGGAGCCGAAACTCCCGCCCGCCGGAACGGGTTCGCTAAAGGTTAAGAAGGTAAATCCAGGGCCGTTCGGGTAACGTCGGAGTCCGCCGTCCGGGTCTATCTAGCGAAAGGTCCCATGCCACGATCCGCGGTTTTTCTCCTTTTGTTCGTTTCTGTCGCCGAATCCCAGACTCCGGCGGTCCAGCGCGGCGTGGTGCGCGCGGGTGGGCTTCCGGCGCCCGGCGCGGTGGTGACGGCGGTGGGTCCGGCAGGGAAGTTCGTGACCACGACGGACGATGCCGGCGCGTATCGATTTCCCAAAGCAGTGGCGGGAACCTGGGCGGTCGAAGTGCGGATGACCGGCTTCGTCACCCAGTCGAAACAGATCGAGGCGGGCCAGGGCGAGACCTCGTGGACGCTGGAGCTGGCTCCCCGGGCGGCCATCGCCCGGCCTCGTCCCGGAGCTGGCGCCGGCGGCCCCGGCCGCGCTGGATTCCAACGCGTGGCGGCGTCTCAGACTCAGGATCAGGACATGCAGCGGCTGCTCGAAGCCGAGTCGGCAGCGGCGGTTCCGCAGGTCAACGAGGCCAACGCGAACGAGGCGCTGCTGCTCAATGGAAGCGTCAGCGCGGGGCTCCAGACCGGGCTGCGCGACGGTGGGCTAGAGGGCCAGGATTGGGAGAACCGGCGCGGCGAGTTCGCGGCGATGGGCGCGGCGGCGCGAACGCTCGGCTTGGGCGGAGAAGGCGGACCGGGTGGACCCGGTGGCTTCGGTGGGCCAGGAGGACCTGGCGGTGGACCCGGTGGACCAGGAGGACCCGGTGGTGGGCCTCCCGGTGGTGGGCCTCCCGGTGGTGGACCTCCCGGTGGTGGACCTCCTGGCGGCGGCCGCGGAATGGGACCCGGCGGGGGACCTGGCTTTGGAGGAGGTCCGGGCTTCGGCGGCGGACGCGGTGGGCCCGGTGGATTCCCTGGTTCGCGGGGATCCCGTCCCGGCGGCGATCGCAAGGGCGCCGGTAAAGGCTCGGCGCGATCCGGCCGCGAACTGGCATTCGGCAACCGCGTGAATCGCGGACGGCCGAGCATCCGGGGCATGGCGTTCTTTACGGCCAACAACTCGGCGCTGGACGCGCGGCCGTTCTCCCTAACCGGACAAACGGTGGAGAAGGCCGCTTATGCGCAGAGCCGGTTCGGCTTTTCGGCCGGCGGTCCGCTGATGATTCCGAAGCTGTTCCGGAGCGAGCGCACGTTCTTCTTCCTGAACTACTCCGGCAATCGCGGACAGAACCCGTTTCAGGGGATCGCCACGCTGCCGACGCTGTCGCAACGTGGCGGCGACTTTTCCGAACCGCTCAACCTGCCCTTTCAGATCTTCGATCCCAACGGGCGTCTGCCTTTCGCCGGCAACCGGGTTCCCGCCTCGCGCATCGATTCGATCTCGCGCGGGCTCATGACCTTCATTCCGCTGCCCAATCAGCCGGGCGCGATTCAGAATTATCAGTACGTCACTTCGGTGAACAACGCCAGCGACCAGTTCAGCGTCCGGCTGAACCACTCCTTCTCGCGAAAGGACCGCGTGGACGCCGGCGTCAACCTCCAGTGGCGCGACGCCAGGAACGCCCAGCTCTACGGTTTCCGCGACTCGACGAGCGGGCTCGGCATGAGTTGGAGTCCGGCGTGGACGCACACGTTCGGACGCACGCTGATCAACAACGCGCGCGCCAGCTTCAGCCGGAACCGGTCGGAGACGATCCCGTTCTTCGCCTTTGGCGCCGACGTGGCGGGGCAATTGGGGATCGGCGGCGTGGCGCGCGATCCGGTCAACTTCGGCCCACCGAACCTCGGCTTCACCAACTTCGGCGGCCTGCAGGACGCCAGCCCGATTCTGCGCCGGGACCAGACGTTGAGCCTGAGCGACGCCATCACCTGGGTGCGCGGTTCGCACAACTGGAACATCGGGGCCGGATACCGCTGGATGCAGTTGAACAACCGCACCGATCAGAACGCCCGCGGCACGTTCAACTTCAGTGGCTTGGCGACCTCGTCGCTCAACGCCCAGGGACAGCCGCTGCCGCAAACCGGATTCGACTTCGCCGACTACCTGCTCGGCTTCCCCCAGTCGTCGTCGATCCGCTTTGGCGCGGCGAACACCTACTTCCGCGGCCGCGCGTTCAATGCCTTTGCGCAGGACGACTGGCGGGTGCGAGGCAAGCTCACCATCAACGCAGGGGTCCGCTACGAGTACTTCACTCCGTTCCAGGAGAAGTTCGATCACATCGCCAATCTCGACATCGCGCCGGCCTTCAACGCGGTGGCCGTGGTGTTGCCGGGGCAGCCGGGTCCCTACACGGGCGCGTTTCCCCGCGGGCTGGTGGACCCGGATCCCAATAACGTTTCGCCGCGAGTGGGCATCGCGTACCGCCCCTGGGGCAAGCGCGCGTTGCAGATTCGCGCCGGGTACGGCGTGTTTTTCAATGGATCGGTGTACAACGGATTTCCCACGCGGATGGCCGCTCAACCCCCGTTCGCCAACACGGCGAACGTAAATACCAGCCTGGCGCGGACGCTGACGCTCGCCAACGGATTCGCCACCGCGCCGTCGCAGAGCATCACCAATACCTACGCGCTCGACCGTGCGTATCGCGTGGGCTACGCCCAAACCTGGAACCTCTCGCTCCAACACAACCTGGCGCGGCAAGTGGTGGTGGAAGTGGGCTACCTGGGGACGAAAGGGACGCGGCTGGATCTGCAGCGCATGCCGAACCGCGCCGCTCCCGGATCTCCGCTGACCGCCGAGCAACGGCGCCAGATCGGCAACGCGGTCGGGTTCGTTTGGGATACGTCGGACGCCAACTCCATCTACCACGCCGGGCAGGTCCGCCTGAGCCGGCGCTTCTCGCGCGGCATGTCGTACAACGTGCAATACACCTACGGAAAGTCGCTGGACAACGCGTCGTCGTTGAACGGCGGCGGAGGTTCAGTGGCACAGGACGACAAGGATCTGCGCGCCGAGCGGGGCCGTTCGAGTTTCGACCAGCGGCACACGCTGAACATGTTCTACATGTTCGCTTCGCCGGTGCGCGATTCCGGCGGACTGCTCGCCGGATCGGTTTGGGGCAAGCGGCTGGCGAAAGACTGGAATCTCAGCGGTGGACTCACCGCTTCGTCGGGCACGCCGTTGACGGCGCGCGTGCTGGGCGCGCAGGCCGACGCGAGCGGCACCGGCGCCACGGGCAGCGGCCGCGCCGACGCCACCGGCCTCCCGCTCTACGAAGGCGGGCGATTCTTCAATCTCGCCGCGTTCGCGATTCCTCCGTCGGGCCGGTTCGGCAATTCCAGCCGCAACCTGATCGACGGACCGGCCCGCATGTCGCTGAATCTGGCGATCGGCCGTTCGTTCCAGATCGCCGATCGCAGGAGCATGGAGTTCCGCGCCGAAAGCCAGAACTTCACCAATCGCGTCAGCTACACCAACGTGGGAACCGTGGTGAACGCGATCAACTACGGCTTGGCGACCGACGCCGCGCGGATGCGCACAGTGTCGCTGACGGTCCGGTTCAGGTTCTAAATCATGCAGGCCAGACAACTCTCCACCACCGCGCTTTGCGCGCTGATCGCTTTCGGCCAGCAGGCCGATCCCGTCTTCAAGTCCACCACGCAACTGGTGGTGGTGGACGTGTTCGCGCGCGACAAATCGGGCAAGGATCTGACGAATCTGACCAAAGCCGACTTCACCGTGCTCGAGGAAGGAAAGCCGCAGCAGATCCAGATCTTCGAACTCCAGAAGCTCGAGTCGCGCCTCTTGCCGCCGGTTCCGAAACAGTTGCAGACCAGGCCGGCGGATAAGGCGCGCGAGGCGCGGCCGCAAACCATCGTGACGCGGCCCGCCGGCGAGATCCAATACCGCGACAAGCGGCTGATGGTGCTGTTCTTCGATCTATCGTCCATGCAGCCGCCGGAGCAAATCCGCGCGGAGAAGGCGGCGTTGAAGTTCATCGACGAACAGATGACGCCGTCGGACATGGTAGCCGTGATGTCGTTCGCGTCCAAACTGCGCGTGGAGACCGATTTCACCGCCGACCGGGAGAAGCTCGCGGAAGCCGTGAAGTCGTTCCGGCTCGGCGAGGGATCGGCGCTCGCCGAGGAGGCGAGCGCCGGCGACGACACCGGCGAAGATACCGGCGCGGCGTTCGAGGCCGACGAGAGCGAGTTCAACATCTTCAACACCGACCGGAAGCTCGGCGCGTTGGAATCGGCGGCGAAGATGCTGGCGGCGATGCCGGAGAAAAAGGCGCTCGTCTACTTTTCGAGCGGCGTGGGCAAGACTGGTACGGAGAACCAGTCGCAATTGCGATCCACGGTGAACGCGGCGGTTCGCGCCAACATCTCCTTCTATCCGGTGGACGCGCGCGGGCTCACCGCGATGATCCCCGGCGGCGATGCGAGCAAAGGCGCGACGAAGGGATCGGGGCTGTTCTCGGGCCAATCCCAGCGGCGGCAGCGCGATCGCTTCGCCGATCAGCAGGAAACGCTCGCGTCGCTGGCGGAAGACACCGGCGGCAAGGTGTTCCTGGACAACAACGACCTCAGCCTGGGGATCGTGCAGGCGCAGGCCGATATCCGCAGCTACTACATCGTCGGCTACTACAGCACAAACCCCGCGGCCGACGGCCGGTACCGGCGGATTCAGGTCCGGCTGAACGACAAGCAGTCGCAGGCGAAGCTCGACTATCGCGGCGGCTACTTCGCCTCCAAGAGTTTCTCCAAGTTCACCGGCTCGGACAAAGAGCAGCAGCTCGAGGAGGCGCTCGCGCTGGGCGATCCGGTGACGGACTTGACGATCGCGCTCGAGGTCAACCACTTCCGCCTTTCCAAGGGCCGCTACTTCGTCCCGATCGCGGTCAAGATCCCCGGCGGCGAGGTGGCGCTGTCCAAGAAGGGAGGCGATTCGGCGGAGATCGACTTCATCGGGCAGATTCGCGACTCCAAGGGCCGCCTGGCTGGGACGGTTCGCGACGCGATCAAGGTGAAGCTGAACGCCGAGACCGCCGCGCAACTCGAGAAGCGGAATTTCCAGTACGACACCGGCTTCACGCTCGAGCCCGGCAAGTACGGGATCAAGTTCCTGGCGCGGGAGAACCAGAACGGCAAGATCGGGACGTTCGAGACCAAGTTCACGGTGCCGGAACTGAGCGGCCAGACGGAACTGCTGGCCAGTTCCATCGTGCTGGCGAGCCAGCGAGAATCGCTGACCGCGGCCGCGGGCGGCGCCGAGATGAAGAAGAAGTGGCTGGCGGCGAGTCCGCTGGTGGACGAGGGCCGCAAGCTGATGCCGAGCATCACGCGCGTGTTCCGCAAGGATCAGACGTTGTTCGTGTACCTGGAGGTCTACGATCCGGGACTCGACGACGGGGCCAAGACTCCCAGCCTGCGGACGACGCTCGCGTTTTACCGCGGGCGGGCGAAGGCGTTCGAGTCCGAACCGGCGGCGGTTACCGAGGCGCTATCGAAACGGCCGGGCGTGTTGCCGGTGCGGTTCGAGGTTCCGCTGGCCGGGTTGAATCCCGGCTCCTACACGTGCCAGTTGAACGTCATCGACGAGGTGGGAAGGCGGTTCAAGTTCCTGCGATCGTCGTTCGTGCTGCTGGACGCGCGCAAGGCCGAGGCGAACTGAAAGCGTCTACTTCGACGCGCGCGCCAGCGCTTGGCCCGTGTAGCTCTTGCGATTCCGCGCCAGTTGCTCCGGCGTGGCCACGGCGACCACGTGTCCGCCGCGTTCGCCGCCTTCCGGACCCAGATCGATCACCAGATCCGCTGCCCGGATCACGTCCAGTTGATGCTCGATCACGAGCACGGTGTTGCCCAAGTCAACCAGCCGCTGGAGCACGCCCAACAGCTTGCGGATATCGTCGAAGTGGAGCCCGGTCGTCGGCTCGTCGAGGATGTAGAACGTCTTGCCCGTCTGACGGCGGCTGAGTTCGCGGGCGAGCTTGATGCGCTGCGCTTCGCCTCCGGAGAGCGTGGTGGAGGATTGGCCCAGGTGCACGTACCCGAGCCCGACGTCGACGAGCGTCTTGACCTTCGAGTAGATCTGCGGCAGCGATTCCATCAACGGCGCCGCTTCCTCGACGGTGGTCTCGAGCAGGTCGGCGATCGACTTGCCCTTGAACTTCACCTGCAACGTCTCGTGGT
>SYLY01000078.1 GCA_005808475.1 Acidobacteriota bacterium | reverse complement strand
GCTGCCGCTGCTGCTCCTGCTGGCGCCTCTGCGCCTCCAGCCGCGCCTTGTCGGACTGCGGTTGCGCCTGCTGCTGCCGCTGATTGGCCTGTTGCCGGGCCAGATCCTGCTGCCGCTGCTGCTCCTGCTGGCGCCTTTGCGCCTCCAACCGCGCCTTGTCGGACTGCTGTTGCGCCTGCTGCTGCCGCTGCTGCGCTTCGAATCGAGCCTTGTCGAGCTGCTGCTGCGCCTGCTGCTGCCGCTGGCGAGCCTGCTCGGCGGCCTGACGGCGCTCCATCTCGGCGCGCTGCTGCCGTTGCTGCGCCTCGTACTGCGCCCGGTCGCGATCGGCCCGCTGCCGGTCCTGCTCCTGTTGAACGCGGCGGCGCTGTTCCTCTTCATACCGCCGCCTCTCGGCATCGCGATCTTGCGCGAAACCCGCCGCTCCCAGTATCAGCCCCAAGTAAACCGCGAACCCGAAGGCGCGGCGAAAAACGTCGAACCGCATCTGGCAAGCCATGCTGTTCCTCCTGCGTGCCTAATGCCTCCAAACCCGGCTCCCTTTCACGAAAATCTCAGATCTTCGCGCCAGGCAACCTTTTCCGGATCCACTCCACGAACGAATCCGGACAAGCCATCGTCGACAGCCGGCTCTGCCTCACCAAAGCGAAATCGCCGAACAGCCCCGATTGCTTCACTTCGGCGAGCGTCACCGGCTCCGGAAACTTGGCGCCGAACTCGAGGCCGACCACGGTCAGCTTGGGATCGTTCGGGTCGGGCCTCGGACTGGACGCCACTTGCGCCACACCCACTACCGAAGACTCGCCGGTACTATGATAGATGAAGACGCGGTCGCCGGGCGCCATGGACCGTATGGCCTGAAGCGCCTGAGGGTTTCGCACTCCATCCCAGGTGGTATGACGATCCCGGGCAAGATCGTCGATAGAGTAGACGGACGGCTCCGATTTCGCGAGAAAATAGTTCACAGCAAAGTCCTTTGTAGTGTAAACTGAAACGGTTGGTACCTTTGGCTATCATACTAGCCAAAGGTGGCATCTCAAATCGGGACGTTCCTCCCACGGGCGAAGCACGGTCGTGTGAGCTATCATAAAAGAGGTTTCCAGTCAAAGGGATGCGGGCAAATCCGTCGGGCATGGAGGCTGAAAACAGGATGAAACCAATCAATCACCGCCGGCTGCTCTCGTTCGTGGCGCTGACCACGGCAATGCTGGCCGCCATTCCGGCGGAGGCGCAACGCCGCACTCCGGAGCCGAAACAACAGACTCCCCCACAGGGGGAGGTTGCTCCACCTCCACCACCCCCAGGCACGGTAGTCGCCGCGCCCGTGGATCCCAAGTCGTACAAGATCGGAGCCGAAGACGTCCTCGGCATCCAGGTGTGGAAGGAACCCGACCTGAGCAGCATCGTCAGCGTCAGACCCGACGGCAAGATCACCGCCAACCTCATCGGCGAGGTCGATGTTGTGGGCCTGACCCCCGATCAGTTGAAGGACAAGCTCCGCGCCGATTTCGCCAAGCTCGTCAACAACCCCATCGTCCAGGTGCTGGTGCGCGAGGTCAAAAGCCGCAAATATTACATCAACGGGCAGGTGAACCGTACTGGCGCGTTCCCCCTGGTGGTGCCGACCACGGTGCTCGAGGCCCTGACAATGGCGGGCGGACTGAGCGAATACGCCGATAAGAAGGGCATCATCATCATGCGCGGCGACAAAAGGCTCAAGTTCAACTACAAGGACGTGATCAAGGGCAAGAACATGAGCCAGAACATCTACCTCGAAAACGGGGACTTCATCATCGTCGAGTAGGAGCGCAACGATGCAGGCCACACTTCCACAACCACAGCAAAACTTCACCATCACGCGCCGGACCCTCGACCTCGAGGACTACCTGTCGATCATGCGGCGCAACGCCACCTGGATTCTCGGACCGGCGCTCGCCGCGCTGACCGTCGCCGTCGTGGCCGCCTACTTTTGGCCTGATACCTACGTGTCGGAGGCGCGCATCCGCGTGGTTCCGCCGCAGGTGCCCGAGCGTCTGGTTCCCACCAACGTCAACATGCAGATGGCCGAACGCGTCAACTCCATGACGCAGACCATCCTCAGCCGCAACACGCTCACCAACATCATCCAGACCTACGATCTGTACCGCAGGGAACGGAACCGCATGCCGATGGACGATGTGATCGAGAACATGCGCAAGGCCATCAGCATCGGCAATCTCACCGAGGTCAATCAGGGCCGTAACGCCGCCTTCCGAATCACCTACGCCTACGACAACCGCTACACCGCGCAGAAGGTCACGCGCGACCTGATGACCCGGTTCATCGACGAGAACATCCGCGAACGCCACAATCAGGCCCAGCAGACCACCCAGTTCCTCCGCGAGCAGTTCGATCAGGCGCGCGCCGAGGTCGACGCGATCGAGCAGCGCCTCACCACCTATAAGACGGCCAACGCCGGCCGGCTCCCCGACCAGTTGAGCGGCAGTCTGCAAATGGCGGGCGTGCTCGAGGCGCGCATGTCCGGCCTCACGTCGAGCATCAGCCGCGCCAACCAGGAAAAGACCATCCTCG
The DNA here is from genome assembly GCA_005808475.1 of Acidobacteriota bacterium. Classification (GTDB taxonomy): domain Bacteria; phylum Acidobacteriota; class Terriglobia; order Bryobacterales; family Bryobacteraceae; genus SYLY01. Next base: position 8,396 of record SYLY01000078.1, on the reverse strand, counting down.
ACGCCGAACTTCGCGCATTGCGCGACCGCATCAATAAGGTCAACCAGATTCCGTCGGAGTCCGTGTCGGTCACCTCTTCCGGAGCCGTCGTCGCCGGCGAAAACGACGAGAACCTGGCTCGCCTGGAACGCGAAACCCAGCAATTGCAGCGCACCCTCGACGTCATGCTCGAGCAGTACAAGCCCGAATATCCGGACGTTCAGCGGCTGCAGGCCCGCCTGCAGAGCGTGAAGAAGGAGCGCGACACGCTCCTCAATCGCAGGCTCGCGGTGCGCGAGCAGCCCACCTCGGGCGCGCCCGCTCCGGTTCCCGCCGCCCGGCCGAATCCGGGCCGTATGCGGGAAATCGCCGATATCGAGGCCCAGGTCGCCCGCATTCAGGGCCAGATCCGCGCCAAGGAAATGGAAGTCGAGCGCTATATCCGCGACCAGGGCGACGCCAACCGCCGCATGTCGGAAGTCGAATCCCGCATGTCGATGGTGCCGCTCGGAGCCCAGCAGTTGGAAGTACTCAATCGCGACTACGAGGCCACCAAGCGCAAGTACGACCAGTTGAAGCTGATGGTCAGCCAGTCGGAAATGGCCACCGAACTCGAACAACGCAAGCAGAGCGAAACGCTCGAAGTGCTCGACGTGCCCAGCCTGCCCGACAACCCGACTTCGCCCACTCGTCCCCTGATCATCGGCGGCGGTCTGATTCTCGGTCTGGTGCTCGGAGCCGCCATGGCGGCCGTCCGCGAATTGCGCGACACCTCGCTCAAATCGCTCAAGGACATCCGCGCCTACACCCAGTTCAACGTGCTCGGCAGCGTCCCGCTGCTCGAGAACGATCTCGTCGTGCGCCGCCGCAAGCGCCTCGGAATGCTTGCCTGGATCACGGCCTGCATCCTGGCCGTCCTCGTGATGGGCGGGTCGATCTACTACTACTACAGCACCAAGATGTAATCGGACGCTAAAGGCGGGGCGGCGTTCGGGCGATAAACGGGCGGTTCGAATCGGAGAGGATCCAAGCACATGAGCAGAGTTCACGACGCGTTGAGAAAGGCCGAAGGCACGTTCGGCATGTCCACGCCCCTGTCGGGCGGCATGCCCGGACCGGGCAACCTGGCGGCGCCGGATTCCGGCTCCCTCCACGGCCTTCTCGAGCAGGTGAAGGAAATCCCCTGGGATCCCGCCGCCGAGGCTCACCTCATCGACGCCACCAAGCCCCACGAAGGCCCCATGGAGGAGTTCCGCAGTCTTCGCACGCGCCTCAACCACTTGCAGGGCATTCAGCCGCTACACACACTCGTGGTCACCAGCGCGTCGCCGGCCGAAGGCAAGTCCTTCACCGCGTCCAACCTGGCCGTCGTCCAATCGCACTTGCAGGGCCAAAGCGTGCTGCTGTGCGACTTCGACTTCCGCCGCCCCATCGTCCACAACCTGTTCAAGATCGACCGCTCTCCCGGCCTCACCGAATACCTGCAGGGAAAGGCGTCGCTCTCCGAAGTCATTCGCCGCGTCGAGGGCACCAATCTGTACCTGGCGCCGGCCGGCTCGGCCGTGATCAACCCTCTCGAACTGCTCAACCTCAAGGAGGTGCGGCTCCTGATCGAGCGGCTTCCTTCCATCTTCAACTGGGTCATCCTCGACAGTCCGCCGCTGCTGTTCGCGGCCGACGCCAACCTGCTGGCGACCCTGTGCGACGGCACCCTCCTGGTCGTGCGCCTGGGCCAAACCACCATCGACGCCGTCACACGCGCCCTCGGCGGCATGAGCCACAACAACGTCATCGGCGTCGTCGCCAACGCGGCCAAGCGCGGCGAACTCTACAGCAAGTACACGTATTATCACAACTACTACTACTCCGACGAAAAGCAGCCCGTCAACGAGGACGGCGAGGTCGTGCCCGTCCCGTCGGCAGCCGAACCGGAGCAGCCGCCCGCCCGCAAGGCGGATTCCGATTCCGACTAGCCGAAACCGCCGGAGCCGTGCTAATCTGTAATCTGGTACCGATGAAAGCTGGAATTCACCCCGCCTACAAAGAGTGCGCCGTGAACTGCGCGTGTGGTCACTCATTCCCGACGAGATCCACGCACAAGGGCGACATCCGCGTGGAAATCTGCTCTAATTGCCACCCGTTCTTCACGGGCAAGCAAAAGCTGATAGACACCGAGGGCCGCGTCGATCGCTTCCAAAAGCGATATCAACGCGCCGCCGCCAAGGTCGCCGCCGCGCGCAAGCCGAACTGACGCACCGCGTTCCCGCCCAGGATTTTCTCGCGAGTCTCCATCGTTTGCGCTCCTAGCGCCTGCGTGAAGGCCGCCAGACTCTCTTTCCACGTTCCGCCCGCCGAACACCGGGGCCACCCGCTGCCGAAAAGCAGCCTGTCCTCGCCGAACCGGTCGAGGGCGAACTGGACCCACGGGCGGTACGTAGTTGCGTCCCAACGGCCTGCCCCCGCGCCGTCGATCAGGTTCGAAACGCCGATCGCCGTCTCGGGCCGCTCGGCCAGTATCTCTATCTCCGCGCACCAACCGCGGAACTCCGCCTCGCCGCCGAATCCCGGCCACCCGAGCGCCTCCACCACCACCGGACCCGGCGGCAATTCCCCCATCTCTCGCGCCGCGCCTGGCCGGAACCGCACTACGCACGTCTCCCCCCGCGCGAGCACTTCCGCCGCGCGCCGCGGCAGGTCCGCACCCGCCTCCAACCGGCGTCCGCGCACCGCTCCGCCGCTGGCCGTCACCCCCTCGTCGAGCACGACGGCCGCCACCCAAGGAGCCTCGCCCGCCACCTCGAGCAGCCAACGCGCCTCGTCCTCGCCTCCCAGCGTCTGAAACAGGATCGCCCCCTCGAACCGGTTCCGAACCAGAATCGTACGCAAGTTGTCCGCCGAAAAGTCCCTCCCGAACGGAGCCCCGGGAAATCGCGAACGGTCCACCAGTCCAACCGCCGAATCGATGCGCATCGATCCCAGTCTATGTGATTCAATGGAGTTTCCGCGATGAAGCACATCCATGCCCTTGCGCCCTTGCTGGCGATCCTGTGCGGCTGCCCCGGCGCCCAAAAGAAGAACCTCGCGATCCATGCCGATCTCGAGCGATCCGTCCCCTCCGGCGCCACCACGCTGATCGGCGTCAAGCTGACCGCCATCGCGCCCACCGAGTTCTATCGAACCACCGTCGCGCCTCTCATCGCGCCGATGCTCGCCGAATTTTCCAAGCAGTCCGGCGTCGATCCCGCCAAGGACATCGACGAAATTCTGATCGTGCTCCGCGGCGAAAGCGAGCCGCTGCTGCTCGCGCGCGGAAAGTGGGACGCCGCCGCGCTCGAGGCCAAGCTCACCGCCAACGGCTTCCAGACGTCCTCTGGCTCGGCCCCCCGCATCCACACGCGCGACAAGCTATCCATTTCCTTCCCGCGCGCTGGCGTCATCGCCGCCGGTCCCCCGGCGATCCTGGTGGACTCGGCCAAGCAGTCCGGTGTTCCGCCCGCTCTCTCCCCGCTCGTCGACTCCATCGGACCGGGCGCGCAGATCTGGGCGGTCAGCACGGCCGACTTCAAAGGCTTCCGCGCCCCCGAACGCAGCAATCTCCAGAACCTCGAGAAAATCGCCGCCAGCCTCCGCACCCTGACCGCCTGGGCGGACGTCCGCCAAGGCGTGCACCTCCGGGCCACAGGAAGCTGCGCCACCGACGATGACGCCAAGCAGCTCCACGGCGGAATCCGCGCCATGATGGGACTCGCGCGCCTGGCCACTCCCGCCGGTCAGCAGGACCTCCTGAAAGCCCTCGACACCGTGGAACTGCGCCAGGAAGCCGCCGCCGTCCGCGCCTCGATCGACCTTACCGCCGAACAGTTCGACCAGCTTCGCGGCATGCTCCCGGTTCCGCGAACCGCTAACTGAGACCATGAAATCGATAATCGCCGCCTCTCTGTTCGCGGCCTGGGCCGCCGCCCAGCAACCGCATGCCGAAGGCATCAAGGTCTACGCCGAGTCCTGCGCCGCCTGCCATGGCGTCCAGCCCACCGGCACCGATCGCGGCCCCGCGCTCGTCAACAGCCGCGCCCTCCGCCGCCGCTCGGAATCGCAGATCTCCGGGATCATCCGCAAGGGCACCCCCGGCGGCATGCCCGCGTTCCCCCTTCCTCCGGCGCGAATGGACCCGCTCGCCCGCTACATCCACTCCCTCAACGCCTCCGCCTACGACGCGAATCCTCCCGGCGATCGCGCCGCTGGCGAGCGCTTCTTCTTCGGCAAGGGCGGCTGCTCCTCCTGCCACATGGTGCGCGGACGCGGCGGAGCCAAAGGTCCCGATCTCTCCGAAACCGGCCGCCAACTCACCGTCGCCGAAATCGGCGCCATGCTCGACGATCCCGCCTCCCAAACCGGCGTCCGATCCACCGCCTCTTGTCCCGGCTGGGCCTTCTGTCCTCAGGAGCCGTGGACCCTGGTGAATGTGTCGCTCGCCGCCGGCGGCTCGGCCCGCGGATTCGCCCGCGCCCAAAGCCGCCATGGCGTCACCCTCCAAACGCTCGACGGCAAACTGCTCTCGCTCACGGAAGCCGAATACACCGCAATCGCGCGGGAAAAGGGCTCGTTCATGCCGAAGCTGGCGGCCTCGCCGGCCGAACGCCGCGATCTCATCGCCTACCTCAGCCGCCTCGACGGCGTCCATCCTGGCCCTCTCGCCGATGCCCCCGCCCCGTCGCCCGCCGCCATCGAAAGCGTCCTTCGCCCCGCCAAGGGAGAATGGCCCGGCTACAACGGCGATCCCGCCGGCAACCGCCACAGCCTGCTCGACGGGATACGAGCCTCCAACGTGGGCCAACTCCAATTGAAGTGGAGTTACTCGATCCCCTATAACCTGCTCGAAACCACCCCGCTCGTCGCCGAAGGCGCCATGTACGTCACCGGACCCAACCAGGTCTGCGCCCTCGATGCCGCCTCTGGCCGCGAGATCTGGTGCTTCCAGCGGCCCCGCTCCCCCGCGGATAAGATCTCCGGCGATGCCGCCCGCGGCGCCAATCGCGGCGTGGCGCTGCTCGGTGACCGCGTCTTCTTCGCCACCGACGATGCACGCCTCATCGCGCTGAACCGCTGGACCGGAGCGCCGATGTGGGAGGTCTACGTGCCTTCGGGCGATCCCGGCGCCTACGGTTCCACCGCCGCGCCCCTCGTCGCCGGCGGTCTGGTGATCACCGGCGTGGGTGGCGGCGACGCCCCTCTACGCGGATTCATCGCCGCCTACGACGCCGCCACGGGCAAGCAGGCCTGGCGCTTCCACACCGTCCCCCGCCCAGGCGAGCCCGGCTCGGAAACCTGGCGCGGACCCGATCTCGCCAAATGGGGCGGCGGCGGAGCCACCTGGCTCACCGGCTCTTACGACGTGGATACGGGCGTCGTCTACTGGCCCACCGGTAACCCCTTCCCCGCCACCGATGGCGACGGCCGCCAGGGCGATAACCTCTATTCCAACTCGGTGGTCGCGCTGGACGCAAAGACTGGAAAACTCCGCTGGCACTTCCAATTCACTCCGCACGATCTTTATGACTGGGACGCCACCGAGCCGCTCGTGCTGGTCGATACCCGCTTCCAGGGCCGCGACCGCAAACTCTTGCTCCAAGCCAATCGCAGCGGCTTCTTCTATGTCCTCGACCGCGTCACCGGCGAGTTCCTCCTCGGCGAGCCGTTCGTCCGCCTGGCCACCTGGGCCAAGGGGATCGGCAAGGACGGCCGCCCGATCCTCGACCCCGAAGCCAAGCCCACCCGCGCTGGCGTACGCGTGTGTCCGCAAGTCCGCGGAGCCACCAACTGGTACTCCACCGCCTTCCACCCCGGCACGAGCCTCTTCTATCTGATGGCCGTCGAGGATTGCAGTATCTATCGCCAGTCTGGCATGGGGGGATACTTACCGGTCCGCGATCCCGCCCATCCGCCGGCGAAGTTCCTCCGCGCCCTGAACGTCGAAACCGGCAAGGTGGCATGGGAAGTCCCGCAGGTGGGCCCGCCGGAGGCCAACTACTCGGGCGTCCTCTCGACGGCGGGCGGCCTCGTCTTCTACGGCGAGACCGGCGGCGACTTCGCGGCCGTCGACGCCAGTACCGGCAAGACGCTCTGGCACTTCTCCACCGGCCAGATCTGGAAGGCGTCGCCCATGACCTACCTCGCCGGCGGCCGCCAGCATGTCGCGATCGCGGCGGGCGGTAACATCCTGTCCTTCGCGTTGCCAGCCCGCTGACGGTCATCGCACGCCAGATCGGGGCGGGCGGGTTTGGGAGTAACATCCTGTCCTTCGCGTTGCCAGCCCGCTGACGGGATCGGCCGGCTTACCCGGCACGCCGCCTGGGAAGCCGCCTCGACGACTCCCGCTGTTTCGCTGGCGTCGGTTCGCTCCGCGTTCAGATCGACCCCGGTAGGTTTCTCTACCCCGGCCTCGCTGTATTTTGTGGACAGCCGGTCCCGGCGCTGGTCGGGTCGGCGCGACTGCGAATCCTACCTTGGTTGCCGAGACTCTGTCTCCCTCCACGCTCGCCTATTACTTACGACACCAAGTTTGCCCTGTACCGCAAGCTTTCCTGCCTGCGGGAATGCGTGTTGGTCTCCCAGGCGGTCCTCATACTGGCTGCGGCGCCGCGAAGCACGGATCTGACGGATTTCGTTCGCCGCCCAAGTCTGAAGGCCGCCATCGACGTCGTACAGGCAGCGGAACTCGTCCGCCTCTTCGCGCGTGACAGCCACTGGGTGCTGGATCTGCTCGAAAATCCACCCGCGCCCAACGCGAAGCTGGTGGCTGCCGCAAAGGCGCTGTCGAAGCGGAAAGGAGCGTGCCCCCCTTGGCCCGAGGAGCCGGTCGCCAAGCGGCATGATCGAGACGGCGCTACGCCCGGAAGAGCCGGACTTGGGCCGCTCGAAGGCACTTGTTGCCGCCGGCGATGCCGGTAACCGAACCGTCCCCGGCCTCTACACTCTCAACCCCGCGTCGATCGAGTATCCCCGCGCGCCCGGCATCGTGAAACGCAGGTTGGCGGGTTACGACGTGCCGGGGTTCCGTCTGGCGCGCTTGCTGCCTCCGCGCCGCCGCGGAAGCCGGCGGCGTTGCGGTGCTCATCGATGCAATGAACGAAAGCGTGGCGGTATGGTACGACCGGTATGGCGCCGCGCCACCCGAGGACGCCCCGCCCACATTGATGTTGCCATTGGCGGTGATCGAGACCGCGCTCGAGAAAACTGTAAACTAACTGGATCGTTGCCCCGGCGCCCCCGGCAGCCGCGTGGCTGCGCTCCGCGTTATGATCAATGCATGGGTGCGCTTGCCATTCCGAGGATGTCGGTTGAAGAGTACCTCGCCTGGGACGACAGAACCGAAGCGCGAGCGGACTACCACGATGGCGAGGTGTTCGAGCCGGAAGCCTCGAGTTTGCCGCATGGCGTGCTCTTGGCCAATCTGGCGGGCTGCCTGACGAGCCGTCTCCGCCGCTCGGGATGCGTTGTCTCGATCAACGGCCCCCGCGTCCAAGTGGCTTCCAGGAAGTTCGTATACCCGGACGTCTTGGTCTTTTGCGGCCGGCCGGCCCCGGTCGCGGGTCAGCCCGATACGGTCACCGACGCGAAGTGGATCGCCGAGGTTCTGTCTCCATCCACGCTCGACTACGACTACGGCACGAAGTTCGCCTTGTACCGGAAGCTCCCGTCCCTGCTGGAATACGTGCTGGTGTCCCAGTCTGACCGGACGGTCGAGGTGTTCCGACGCAACGAAGCGGGCCAGTGGGTATTGTCGACGTACGAGGGCCGGGACGCTGCATTCGAATCGCTCGGCGTCTCCGTTCCGCTCGACGAGATCTACGGCGGCGTTCTGTAACAAGGGCTCACTCCGGGCAGAGTCGGCCAGATGGGTTGATGCGAGCCATCGTTCGACTCCGCCAGATCCTTGCGTCCAACGAACATCTACCGCGAATCATCTATTTCGATTGGTGCTGAACCACACCACCGCGGCACTGCCCGCGCTGAGTCGCAAGCGTAAGCGACCGGTCACGCCCTCGCCGAGCCTCACTCGGGAATACCGCCATTGGTTCGACCTGCTGCTCCACGACATATCGGATCGCCGCCCGAGCGTCCCGATCCTTCCACGGCCATCGGGTGCTTCCGTGTTGGCTCAACGCCGCCGGCCGGCGACAGTGATGAAGTACCTCATTCCATCGGATGCAAACGAATCCCCTTGCGCTGCTTAATACTGAGCCGCGGGCACAAGCGACCGGTGACGCCCTTAACTGGAGCCTGTCCCATAGGGGACGTTTTTTGGAAAAATGGCGTGGATGAAGGTGCTGGAAGTGGGTGAGACCGGAGGGGCGCCGGAACAAGGAACACGGAATTTGTTTGAAGTGGGGAAAAAAGGGCCTCATGATAGGACATGG
>SYLY01000077.1 GCA_005808475.1 Acidobacteriota bacterium | reverse complement strand
TTGTATTCATACTATACAAGATCTGGCGGCAACGCAAGCGCCCCGCAACAATGAGAACCTGCTCGCGAGTCGGATTCAGCCTAAAACAACAATGAAATTAAATGTTCTGGCAGCCTAAAAAATTTGGTTGCGGAATCGCTGACCTGCCCGACCTGCCCGCCACCCGTGCACAGACCGCGAAAGCACACATGCTCATCGCGTTGGACGCCGCCCGCCGCGCCGGTGTTCCCGCCGAGTGTAAATTCCGGCCCGCCGCATGTTAAAATCCCCCAACCCCCATGCGTCCCTTCGACCTGGACATCATCGCCCTCTACCTGATCGGCATCACCTGGTTCGGAGCCCGGTTCCGCTACGGGCAGAAGTCGCTGCGAGACTATTTTCTGGGCGGCCGGACCACGCCTTGGTGGGCGATCGGTTTCTCGATCGTCTCCGCCGAAACCTCCACTCTGACCGTGATCGGAACGCCCGGGATCTCCTTCAACGGCAACCTCGGGTTCCTGCAGGTGGTCTTCGGCTACCTGCTGGCGCGCGTGGTGATTTCCTCTCTGCTGCTGCCCCACTACTTCCGCGGCGAGATGTTCACCGCCTACGAATTGATGCAGCGCCGGTTCGGGCCGCGCATCCGCCGTCTGACCGCCGGATCGTTTCTGCTGCTGCGCGCCATGGCCGAAGGCGTCCGGGTGTTCGCCATCTCCATCGTCGTCTCCATCGTGCTCGGAACCGGCGAGGCTCTCTCCATCCTGCTGATTGTCTGCCTCACGCTTTTTTACACTTTCGAGGGTGGAATGACCGCCGTGATCTGGACCGACGTCGTCCAGATGATCCTCTACATCGCGGGCGCGATCGTCAGCCTCTTCGTGATCCTCGGTAAGATCCCCGACGGCTGGCCGCACGTCTGGCAGGTGGCCGAGGCGGCCGGCAAGTTCCAGATTTTCGACTTTCGCTTCGAGCCCACCGCTGCCTTCTTCTCGAGGAACTACAGCTTCTGGGCGGGCCTGATCGGCGGCTGCTTTCTGACCACCGCCAGCCACGGAACCGAGCAGTTGATGGTGCAGCGCCTGCTCGCCGCGCGGTCGGAGAGTGAAGGACGCGCCGCCCTGTTCGCAAGCTGGCTGGTGATCTTCTTCCAGTTCTCGCTGTTTCTCACCATCGGCGTGATCCTGTTCGTGTACTACAAGGACACCGGCCTCGCCGCGCCGAACCCCCCGGACCGCATTTATCCGCAGTTCATCTGGGACAACCTGCCGCCTGGAATCGCGGGTCTGTCGATCGCCGCTATCCTGGCCGCCGCCATGTCGAACCTCAGCGCCGCGCTGAACTCGCTGGCGTCCACCACGGTGATGGATTTCCTGAAGCCGCTCTCGCCAAGGCCGCGCACCGACGCCGAATGGCTGGTCATCGCCAAGCGCTGGACACTGGCGTGGGGCGGAGTTCTCTTCGCGATCGCGCTGGTGGCGCAGGGCGTCAAGTCCGTGCTCGAGGCGGGGCTGGGCATCGCGTCGATGATCTACGGGTCGCTGTTGGGAGTGTTCCTGCTGGGCGTTCTGACCAAGCGGGTCGGCCAGAACGCGGCCATGGTGGGCATGGTGTGCGGCTTGGTGGTGATACTCTACGTGAAGTTCGCGACTTCGGTCGCCTTCACCTGGTACGTGCTGACCGGTTCCACCGTCACCTTCGCCGCCGCGTATCTTTGCTCATTCTTCCTTGAGGAGTCGTCGCAACATGAATAACGCCCAAACCCACGAACTACGCCGCGATCTCGGTCTATGGACCGCGGTGGCGATCGTGGTGGGGACCGTGATCGGCAGCGGGATCTTTCTGGTCCCCAAGACGATGATCCAGCGCGTGGGCTCGGTGGAGATGGTGTTCGTCGTCTGGGTGTTCGGCGGACTTCTCAGTCTCGCCGGCGCGCTCACCTACGCCGAACTGGCGGCCGCCATGGCCGAGGCGGGCGGCGAGTACGTCTACCTGCGCGAGGCCTACGGGCCGGTGTTCGGGTTCCTTTACGGCTGGACCCAACTGCTGGTGGCCAAAAGCGGATCCATCGCGACGCTCGCCACCGGCTTCTTCCTCTATCTGGCCAATTTCTATCCCGCGCTGGAGGGGACGCTGTTCCAACTCGGGCCCTTGAACGTCAAGACCGGCCAAGTTGCGGCGATCGGAGTGATCCTGGGGCTGGCGGCGCTGAACTACTTCGGCGTGCGGTTCGGCGGCGGCGTGCAGGTGGCCACTACCGTGATCAAGGTCGGATGCATCATCGCGATCTTCATCGTCGGATTCGGCGCGAAAGGAGACTTCGCCAATTTCGGCGGTTCGATCCCGTCGGCGGGCGGATTCGCCGGATTCTTCGCCGCGCTGGTCGCCGCGCTGTGGGCCTATGACGGATGGAATAACGTGGCAATGGTGGCGAGCGAAATCAAGAATCCGCAGCGAAATCTACCCCTGGCGCTCACGGCCGGAACCGCCGCCGTGGTGCTGCTCTACGTGCTCACCAATCTCGCCTATTTCTACGTCCTTACGCCGGCCGAAGTGGCCGGCAGCGACCGCGTGGCCGCGTCGATGATGCGCCAAGTGCTGGGCGAATGGGGAGCGGGCGCGGTTTCGGTGGCGGCGATGATCTCGATTTTCGCCGCGATCAACGGAAGCATTCTCACCGGTTCCCGGGTTCCTTTCGCAATGGCGCGTGACGGACTGTTCTTCTCTTCCATCGCTCAGGTTCACCCGGACTACCGGACGCCGGCGAACTCGATCCTGGCGCTTTCGGCATGGTCGGCGCTGCTGGTCCTCAGCGGCAGCTACGAGGACCTGTTCAACTACGTGATCTTCGGGAGCTGGATTCTTTACGGGTTGGCCACCGCGTCGGTGATCGTGTTGCGGAAAAAGCGCCCGGACATGCCACGGCCCTACCGCACTTGGGGGTATCCGGTGGTCCCCGTGGTGTTCGTTCTGGTGGCCGCGGCGTTGCTGCTGAGCACATTGATCGACAATCCGGTGCGCAGCCTCGCGGGTTTGGGCCTGATATTAGCCGGCTTGCCGTTCTATTCGTACTGGAAGCGGAAGAGGAATTGAAATCGGACAAGAGCGGCCCGATTTGTTCCGTTTTCGGAACAGCCACTTGAAATCCGCCCCATGATTGCGGTATAACTTACTCGTTCAGGGGTTGATATCCTCTTTTTCTTGTTCCGAAACCGGAACAGAATCCGAAGGCGCTCCCGCCCGGCGGCGATCAGGGTGGCCAGGAACACCGGTCGGGGAGGAGAAGAATTCATGGACGTGACCAAAATGTTGGCGGAGTTGCGCGAGGAACGCGCGCAAATCGAGGAAGCGATTCTGACGCTGGAACGGCTGGCCAAGGGGCAGGGAAAGCGCCGCGGCCGTCCACCGCAGTGGCTGGTGGAGGCCAGAAAGCGGACGGATGTGGTGGTGGAGGCCCCCGCACCGCCTGTCAAATCGAACGGAAAGGTCCGCGCGGCGGGCTGATCAATCCAGTTCGTGGAAGAACGGCCGGAAGTTGACCAGCAGGTTGAGTTCCGGTACCGGCACCTTCACTCCAGTGGCGTCGTGAAGGCCCGTTCGGGATAGCACATAGACGCGGGGTGTCTCGGGCTCAACGGCCCAAATGTGCTGGGTCCCGATCCGGGCCAGATCGGCGAGCCTTCCCAATAAATCGCCGCTGTACTCGCCGGACCGGGCTATTTCCACGGCGATCAGCGGCGCAACGGTCAAGACGCGCTGCCGGGTGAACGGCCGCTTCACCACGCAGACGTCCGCAACGCGGTAACGCTGGTTGCGGGCGGTATGCTCCACGCGGATGCGCTGGTCGAGCAACGACCGGACGTGGCAGGCGTCCTCCAGTTCGGTGAAGAAGGCGCGGATCCGGTTCTTGATGAATGACGCCGCGCCCGCGGCTTCCACCCGCGGCGACAACTTGCCATCCACCCACTCGCAATCGGGTTCGTAGACCGCGTCGAGATATTCCTCGAGCGACACCGGTTCGGCGGTGATCATTGCCTGCTGCCTAGTGTAGCCGCTAGGCCGTGAGCAGTCGATAGGCCCGCCGGGCCACCACCGACTCCTCGTCAGTCCCTAGGACCACCACTGCCGCGGCGGAGCCCGGAGCGGACACGATGCGGTCTCCTGTCCCCGTCCGGTTCGCCGCCGGGTCCAGTTCGAGGCCCAGGAATCGGAGATCGCGGAGGCAGGCTTCTCGCAGGTTCGCGGAATTTTCGCCGATACCGCCGGTGAAGGCCACCGCGTCCACGCCGCCCATTGCCGCCGCGTACGCGCCGATCGTCTTGCGAACCTGATAGGCGAAAGCGTCCAGCGCCAGCCGGGCCCGGGAATCGCCCGCGCCCGCGGCCTGTTCGAGGTCGCGAACGTCGCCGCCGGGAATGCCGGAAATTCCCGCCAATCCGCCGGACTGCGCCAATTGGCGGGCGGCTTCTTCCGCGGTCCAGCCGTGGATCGCCATCATGTGGAACACGGCGAACGGATCCAGGTCGCCATGGCGGGTTGCGTTCTCGAGGCCGGACTGCGGGGAGAACCCCATCGTCGTGTCGATGCTCCTGCCGTCGCGAATGGCGCAGATCGACGCGCTGCCTCCCAAATGGCAGCTCACCAGCCGCTGTCCTTCCGCCGTTCGGAGCCCCAGAATCTCCGGAACGCGCTCACTCACGTACTGGTGGGAGGCCCCGTGGAAGCCGTACCGGCGTACTCCATCCGTCCGCCACGATTCCGGCGTTCCATAGACCGCCGCGTACTCGGGCATCGTGGCATGGAACTCGGTTTCGAACGCGGCCACCAGCGGAACGCCCGGCAGCGCGTCCTGAAAAGCGCGGATCCCGGCCAGGTAGATGGCGTTGTGGGCGGGCGCGGCGGTGAGGAAACGCTCGAGCGCATCGAGCACGTCCTGGCCGATCCGCGCCGTGCACCGGTACGTTTCGCCGCCATGCACCGCTTTGAATACCACTGCGTCCACCCGGTGTTCGTCGAGCGGGATTCGCGCAATGGCTTGGCGGTAGTCGGACACGCGTTCGAACCTGCCGGAAGCGAGCGTCCGGCCCGAGGGCATGTCGATCAGGCGGTACTTGAGCGAGGTGGATCCGAGATTCGGAACCAAAACGTTCATTTCGCCGTGGGATACTGCTGCCGCATCACGGCGACGTTCTTGGCGGCCTGGCCCTGCATGGGACTCTTGATGGCGGCGCACTGCTGGTTGTACTTGATGGCGTCGGCGATGCGCTTGAGGTCGGGCTTGGTCTTGGGGCCGCCCTGTCCCATCCGGTAGTTCGCCAGCCCGAGTTGGAACAGCGCGGGCGCGAGCATCGCTTCGTTGCCCTGCATGAACGGCAGTCCCTCGCGAAGGCTCTCGTCGGTCTCTTTCCACTTGCTGGCCTGCGCGTGTGTCATGCCGGCCATCCAATAGCCTGCGCCGAGCGAGGTGCTCTTCTTCTTCTCCCACGCGGCGGGATCGGCTCCCCGCGGGACCTGCGCCGCCTTCATGTACTCGATCAGCTTCCCCGAGTATTCGAGCACTTTGGGTGCGTCCTTCTTTTCGAACGCGCCGTTGGCGAGCAACAGCAACATGTCTTCGTTCGCCGTGCCGCCGGCCGCCGACTTTTCGGCGAGTGCGTTGGCCTTGGCGTTGTCGCCCATTTGGCGATAGGTGGCGAAGTACACCTGGTCAAGCTTGTTCAGGTACTCGCTCTTGGGGTTCACCGCCGGAATCGCGTCCATGAGCTTGATCCTGGTGGCTGGGTCGGCCGCTTGCAGGGACGCCGCGTACACCGAATATTCGGCGTACTTGCCCACTTGCTTGCCGAAGTCGACCTTGTACTTCCAGCGCTCCTCTTCTTCCTCGTCGGAGGGTTTCGGCAGCGCCGCCGCTTTCGCCGCGGATTCCGCCGTCGCCTTGGCCCACTTGATCACCAGATCCGGGTCCTGCTTGGCTTCGGCGGCCTTGAGCGCGCCGTGCGCCATCTCGGCGTCGGACGGGTCGGCGGCGAGCAGCTTTTCTGCCACGGGGAACACCTTGTCGTACTGCTTGCCCTCGAGGTAGGCGGGCTGCAGTTGTCCCAGGACCCACAACAGGTTCGGGTTCTTGGGGAACTTCTCCGTGAAGCCTTCCAGCAGTCCGAGCTTCTTGGCCTTGTCCGGCTCCTGGCCGATTTGCTGCAGCAGCAGGCCTTCCGGCGTTTCCCCGTTGATGTCGACCTTGTGGCGCTGGCCGTGCAGGATGCCGGCGGCGCAGAGAGTCATGGAAAGAACCAGGCGTTTGCTCATGTGGATCACCTCAGGCGGATGCGAGGTATTATAACGCAGGCTCGGGATTTGGGTCGAACTGCCCCCCATCCCGCGATTTGGTAGTGCATCCAAACGAGAAGTCAGGTATAGTTTTCTTAACCGATGTTCATTCCAACCACCTACATGGGGGCATTGTTGCTGGCGATGCTTGCCATGATCTGTTGGGGTTCCTGGGCGAACACCACCAAGCTAGCGGGTAAATGGCGGTTCGAGTTGTTCTACTTCGACTACGCGATCGGGCTGCTGCTGTGCGCGATCGCGATCGCTTTCACCTTTGGGACGCTCGGTAGCGACATTACCTTCATGGACAACATGTCCATCGTCCGGCGGCGGCAGCAAGGGCTGGCGATGGCGGCGGGCGGCGTCTTCAACCTGGCGAACATGCTGCTGGTGGGAGCGATCTCGGTGGCGGGCATGGCCGTGGCGTTCCCGATCGGCATCGGCTTGGCGCTGGTGATCGGGGTGGCGTGGAGCTACCTGCTGAACGCCCAGGGCAACCCGTCGCTGCTGTTCGGCGGAGCGGGGGTGATCGTGCTGGCGATTCTGACGACCGCCAGGGCTTACCAGATCGTCCAGTCGGCCAAGGCTACTCCGTCGGTCTCCGACAAGTCGGGCCGGATGCGGGCGCAGCCGCGGCCCTCCGCCACCAAGGGCATCGCTCTCAGTCTGGTGTCCGGTCTCCTGATGGGCTCCTTCTTTCCGCTGGTCCAGATGGCCCGCAGGGACGAGATCGAAATGGGCCCCTACTCGATCGCCTTCTGCTTCGCGCTTGCGGTGTTTTTGACCACTCCGCTGTACAGCCTCTACTTCATGAACCTCCCCGTTCAGGGCCAGCCGGTGAAGTTGAAGCGCTACTTCGAAGGAAGCTGGAAGCAGCACGCCTGGGGCGTTGTCGGCGGCGCCATTTGGTGCATCGGCGGCGTGGCGACCTTCGTGGCCGCCGCCACTCCGAAAGAGGTGCAAGTCGGCCCCGCGACGAGCTATGCGCTGGGGCAGGGCGCCACACTGGTCAGCACGCTGTGGGGACTGTTGTATTGGAAGGAATTCGCGGGTGCGCCGCCAAAGGCAAAGACATATGTCTATACGGCGCTGGTCCTCTATGTCGCGGGTCTTGCCATGGTGTCCATGGCGCCGCTTTTCGCCTGAATTGAATCCGATTCGCCTGGAACAAACGTAACCTCATGTGGATGCTGCTGATGACAATGATCGGCGGGACCGGACCGCGTCCGGCTCCCGTCCGGCCGTCCGACGACGACTGGACCGCCTTCGTGGAAGGCGCGGCGCGGGGGGATCAGAACTCCCTCTCCCGCCTCTACGACGCCAGTAGCCGTCTGGTGTACGGCATCGCTCTCCGGATCCTCGGCGATCCCGCCGATGCTGAGGAGGTGACGCTTGACGTGTTTTCGCAAGTGTGGCGGTCGGCCAAGGACTACTCGCGCGACAAGGGCACCGTCAGTTCGTGGCTCATCATGATGGCGCGCAGCCGCGCCCTGGACCGGGCTCGTTCGCGCGGCCGCAGGCAGGGCAGGGAAACCGCGATCGACGCCTCCGTCGACGCCGTGGAAAGCGCCGCCGGACCCGAGGAAGCTACCTTCCTGCGTCTCTCCGCCGTCCGCGTTCGCGGCGCGATCTCGGCTTTGGCGCCGGAACAGCGTGAACTGATCGAGTTGTCGTTCTTTTCCGGCTTGACCCACACCGAACTGGCCGAGCGAATGGGACAGCCGCTCGGCACGGTGAAGACCCGGATCCGGGCGGGGATGACGAAGCTGCGCGAAGCCATCGGTGTGAGCAAGGAGGTGCAGTGATGGAACGCGGCACGTTGCGTTTCCAATGCGACGCTTACCTCCTCGGTCTGCTCGATGGCGAGGACCTGCGCGAATTCGAAGCCGCTCTGCGCGCCAGCGGCGCGGAGGGCAAGGCTCTGCTCGCCGAGTCCACCGATGTGGTGGCGAAGATCGGTCTGACCGCGCCACTGGTCGATCCTCCGGCGCTGCTCCGCACCCGGCTGTTGAAGAGCCTTGCGCCGGAGCCCGTTGTCGCGGCTCCGCCGAAGCCGCGTGGCCGGCTGCTCGCCTTTGCCGGATGGGCCGTCGCCGCCGGGCTGGCGGTCGTGTCCTATCTCGGCCTCCAAAACAACTCGCGACTGCAGGGCGATCTCACCGCTACGCAACAGGAACTCGCCGGGCTCCGCATCGAAGCCGGACATATGAAGAAGGTGCTTTCGGTGGTGATGGCGCGCGACGCGCGCATCATTCGCCTGGCCACTTCCGTGCCTGAGGCTCCGCAACTGCGAGCATTCTGGAGCAAGCCCACGGGGCTGGTGCTTACTGGCCTCAATATGCCTATGCCCGCCGCCGGACGCACCATGCAGCTTTGGATCGTGCCCAAGTCGGGCAATCCCATCAGCGCCGGCGTGTTCCGGCCCGAATCGGGCGGCCAGGTGCTGCTGGTGACGGCGTCCGCCGCCGCGCCCGAGGATGCCAAGGCGCTGGCGATCTCGGACGAACCCGAGGGCGGCAGCGCGCAACCGACGACGACGCCCGCCTGGGTCGGCGCCGTCGGCGATTGACGATCCCCGCCACGCGGCGCCGCGCGGCGCGATAGAATCGCCTCCATGCGATTCCCCGTCCAGTTGGCCATCTGCGCCGCGTGCGCGCCCCTGTGTCTGGGCCAGAGCATCACTGGCTCGATTTCCGGCGCCATTCAGGATCCTGGCGGACTCGCCGTGGCGGCCGCGCCCGTCAAGCTGACCCACCTCGCCACGGGCGCCCAACGTGAAACCACAACCAATCTGACCGGCGACTTCAGCTTCCAAAGCGTCGTCCCCGGCGACTACCGGCTGACGATCTCCGCCCCGGGATTCAAGACGGTGGAGCGCTCGGGCATCCGGCTCTCCGCGTCGGACCGGCTCACGCTCGGCGGCATCGCCCTCGAGGTCGGCGCGGTGGCCGAGTCGGTCACGGTGACCGGGCAGGGCGCGGTGGTGCAGACCGCGAGCGCGGAGCGCGCGGGCGTGATCACTCCCGCGCAGATCGACGGGTTGTCGATCCGCGGGCGCAACGTCACGTCGTTGCTCCAGTTGCTGCCAGGCGTGGTCGATACCGGCGGCGCGGAAGGACTCAGCAACGATTGGCGGCTCAACGTCCAGGGCAATCGCAACAACACCAATAGCTTGAACCTGGATGGAGCGTTTCTCAACGCCACCAACATGTTCAATTCCGTGGTGACCGTCAGCATGGACACCGTGGAAGAGGTGAAGGTGCTGCTCACCAACTACCAGGCCGAGTACGGACGGACGTCCGGCGCCAACATTCAGATCGTCAGCAAGTCTGGCGGGAAGTCGTTCCACGGATTGGCTTCGTACTTCAAACGGCACGAGCAGTTCAACGCGAACGAATTTTTCCGCAATCAGATCGGTCTGCCGCGTCCGCGCTACCGGTACAACACGTGGACCTACCAGGTAGGCGGTCCGGTGACGATTCCCGGCAAGTTCAACCGCAACCGGGACCGGCTGTTCTTCTTCTGGACCCAGGAGTTCTGGCCGCAAAGCAGCGGCGTGCTCCGCCGCTCCACCGTGCCTTCGGCGCTCGAGCGGGCGGGCGACTTCTCACAGTCGGTGGACACCAACAACCGGCTCATCCCCGTTCGCGATCCACAAACCAACGCGCCGTTCCCCGGCAACATCATGCCGGCCGGACGCGTGGACCCGAGCGGCGCCGCCCTGCTGAAGCTCTTCCCCGGCGTCAACTTCACCGACCGCGCCATTTCCGGCGGCCAGTACAACTACACGTGGACCGACGAAACCAAAACACCGGTCCGCACCGAGACCGCCAAGGTTGACCTGCCGTTGAACTCCCGTAACATCCTGGCGTTCAACTTCACGCACTCCCGGTTCCAGTGGGACGGCGTGAACGTGCCCGCCAGCGCAAACGTTGGCTGGCCGCAGCTTCGTCAGAAGGTGGTGAACGACGGCAAGGTGGCCATCGGCCGCTATCAACGGATCTTCAGCCCCACCCTCATCAACGAACTGAGTCTCAGCTACAGCTACCGGCCCTGGTTCAGCGAGCAGATTCCCGAGGAGGTCAAGCGCAACCAGCGCGATACGGCGGGCTTTCGCGCAGGCCAGTTCTTCCCGGAAACCAATCCCTTCAAGATGGTTCCCAACGCCACCTTCGCGGGAGTTCCGGGCGCGGCCACGCTCGGCTTCGAAGGCCGCTTCCCGTTCGACTCGGTGCTGACCATTTTCACCGTCTCCAACAATCTCTCCAAGAACTTCGGCGCCCACACGTTCAAGGCCGGCTTCTACTACGACAATACCTGGCACCGCAACGGCAACGGACAACCATTCAACGGAACGTTCGCCTTCGGACGAAACGTGAACAACCCGCTCGACACCGGATACGCCTATTCCAACGCCGCGCTGGGCGTGTTCGACTCCTACACGGAAGCGTCGCTGCGCCCGATCGGCCGCTATCCGATTCCCTCGCCCGAATGGTTCGTTCAGGACAACTGGAAGGTGACCCGCCGGTTCACGCTCGACTTCGGCATGCGGTTCATCGTGATCTCCCCCGAGTACACCGAAAACTTCCCGGCCGCTTCCTTTTCGCCAGACGCTTTCGACGCATCGAAGGCTCCTCGCTTGATCGAGCCGTTTCTCGATGGCTCCCGCCGTGTGGGCCGGCATCCGGTGACGGGCGAACTGTACAACGCCGCGTTGGTCGGAGCGGTGGCTCCAGGGACCGGTGTGGCGGGCAACGGAATGGTCTCGAACAAGTTCGATTCCAACATTCCGCGCACGTTGGTGCGCAATCGCGGCGTGCAACTCGGGCCCAGGTTCGGCTTCGCCTACGACGTGTTCGGCAACGGCAGCACGGCTCTCCGTGGAGGGTTCGGCATGTTCTACCATCGCATCCCGAGTGGCACCACCTCCAACAACGTGACGGTCCAGCCGCCGCTCGCCGAGAGGCCCATCGTTTACTACGGCACGCTGGGCACGTTCCTCAACGCCGGCCGGTTCGTGTTTCCGAACTCGGTCACCGGGCTCGACCTGAATCTGAAGAACCCCACGGTGATGAACTACAACTTGTCGGTGCAGCGCCGGATTCCAGGCGGCGTGATCGCCGACGTGGGCTACGTGGGATCGCTCGGCCGGGCGCTGTCGTGGACGCGCAACATCAACTTCATCCCGTTCGGCGCCAACTTCGACCGGCGCAATTTCGATCCGACCACCAACCGTCCCTACGCCGCCGCGTTCCTGCGCCCCTATCGCGGCTACGAGGACATCAACTATTGGGAGCCCGGCGGCACGTCGAACTACCACTCGCTGCAAGTGACCGCGAACCGCCGCTTTCAGAACGGACTGCAATTCGGCGCGGCGTGGACTTGGTCCAAGGCGATGGACTACACCGACGGCGACGGACAAGCGGTGAGCGCGCAAGTGAATCCACGGGTGTGGAACTACGGTCTGGCCGGCTTCGACCGCACCCATGTCGTCAAAGTCAACTTCCTCTACGAAGTACCGAAGGCTTCGGTCCAGTCCGCGATCGCCAAACGTGTGTTGCACGGCTGGCAGATCTCCGGGATAGCCAGCTTCGTCAGCGGCGCGCCCACCGGCGTTGGGTTCTCCACGGTCGCCGCCATCGACATCACCGGCACGCCCACTCACGGCGCCCGCGTGGTAGTGACCGGAAATCCCGTGCTTCCCAAATCCGAACGCACGTTCACCCGCTATTTCCGGACGGACGTGTTCCGGGTCCCCGCCGTGGGCAGCATCGGCAACGCCGCCAAGACCCAGTTCCGCGGACCGGGCCGCAACAATTGGGACGTGTCGTTCTTCAAGGACGTCCCGGTTCGCGAGCGGATGCGCTTCCAGTTCCGCGCCGAGATGTACAACATCTTCAATCACACCCAGTTCACCGGCGTCGACGCGGCCACCCGGTTCGATCAGCAGGGCAATCAGGTGAACGCGCGCATGGGCCAACTCACCTCGGCGTCCGATCCGCGGATCGTGCAACTGGCGCTGCGCTTCTACTTCTGAGCTATTCGATCACCACGAGGACTTCGCCGGCCGCCACCGCGGCTCCTTCCCGGGCGCGCAACGCAACCACGCGGCCCGCCCGGGGAGCCTGCATCTCGTTCTGCATCTTCATCGCCTCCACGACCACGAGCCCCTGTCCGGCGGCGACCTGCTGCCCTTCCTCCACCAGCGCGCGGATCACTTTTCCGGGCATCGGCGCGGCGACCTGGGCGGGTCCGGCGGGTCCGTTCGCGCCCGCTCCGGCGGCTGCTTCGCGCGGATCCACCGCCTCGGTCCGCCAGAAGCGTCCGTCGATGCGCACGCCGCCGTCGATGGCCCGCGCTTCGTAGGAGCGCCCGTTCCACAGGATCGAATAGACGCCGGGCTCCACTTCGATCGCCTCGATCTCGCCCTCCCGTCCCTCCCAGGAGAATCGCCACCCGCCGGCGGTGGGCGTCAGCTCCATCGGACCGCCTTCGCCATCCACTCGAACGTCGCGCTTCATCGCAGTTCGCGGCTCCTTCCGTTCGACGCCCAGCGGCTGGCGGGCGCCGCGGCGGGGGAAGACGAAGGTTTGCGCGCGGAGTGAATCGCGGCGGCGACGGCGGCCACCACCCGCGTGTCCGGCAACTCGGCCGGAGCGGGCCGGCGGGCGAGATAGCGCTCGATGAACCCGGTATCCAGCCGTCCGTCCAGGAATTCGGGGTCGTCCAGAATGCCGAGGGCGAAGCCGATGTTGGTTTGGATGCCTTCGATGTGATAATCGGCCAGGGCGCGCCGCAGCCGGTGCGCCGCTGCGGCGCGATCCGGCGCCCAGACGGCCAGCTTGGCGAGCAGCGGATCGTACTCGATGGGTACGGTCCAGCCGGGGTAGATGCCGGAGTCGAGCCGTACTCCGGGGCCATGCGGTTCGGAGACGGCGGAGATCCGGCCGGGGCAGGGAAGAAAGTTTCGCCCGGCGTCCTCGGCGCAGACGCGGCATTCGATCGCCGCGCCGCGCCACGAGATGTCTTCCTGCCGCAAGGACAGACGTTCTCCGGCGGCGATCCGCAACTGCCAGTGGACCAGATCGATGCCGGTGACCAGTTCGGTTACCGGATGTTCC
>SYLY01000076.1 GCA_005808475.1 Acidobacteriota bacterium | reverse complement strand
CGGCGGCCAGACGATTCCGGTGAACCCGGCCAACAACCGGTTGCTGAGTTCCGCGTACGACGCGAACGGGAATTACTCGCCATCGGGGTATGCGTACGACATCGAGAACCGGCTGACGGCGGCCGGGGGCGCGGACAACTATGGGTACGACACGGGCAACAAGCGCGTGTGGAAGAAGGCGGGTTCGGTGGAGCAGATCTCGTTTTATGGGCGGGAAGGGCGCCTGGGGATCTACACGCTGCAATGGTCCGGGACGACTTTGTCGTTCGGGCGGGCGGAGCAGAATTACTACTTCGCGGGGCGGTTGTTGCGGAGCCGTACGGACTGGTCGAGCGATGGGGGCTGGGTGCTGGTGGACCGGCTGGGAAGCGTGGTAAAGAAGGACGGGGCCGACCGGCGGTATGCGCCGTATGGGCAGGAGTACACGTCGTCGCCGAATAACGAGCAGAAGTTCGGGACATACTACCGGGATGATCAGACGGGTCTGGATTACGCGGATCAGCGGTATTACCAGTTCACGATGGGGCGGTTCAGTTCGCCGGACAACGGTCCGATGTTAATGGAGAGCCCGGCATCGTTCAACCGGTATTCTTACTCCTGGAACGATCCCGTGAACTATCGGGACAGCAACGGGATGCTTCCCGCCAACGTGAGCCACGACAGCGGCTTCGGCTGTGTCGCCAGTGGTTTCTCGCCACGAGACGGCGCGATAGATGCATCGGTCGGATGCCCGCCTGGGATGCGAGTGGTCTATCCCAGCGGCATCGGAATCCAGACGCGGACGCAGCGAGTCCACGACCTCTTCGATGGAACAGGGGAGTTCGTGCGCGACTGGGAATATGCGAATGCCGCAGGTACGTCGTTCAATATCACGATGGACGTCGAGGATTTCATGGCCATCTTCAGTCCATCAATTCACGGTGATGCCTTTGCAGCCGCTGGCGTGCTTGTAATAGGTGCATCGACGGTCGGGTGGGAGGTGGCGGCCGGTGGCGCGATCGTGCTTACCGGAGTGACCATTGGAATCGCGGATCTGCTCAACAGCATCATAAGGCGGGTGACGGCCAAGGATTATGCGCCGGTCAAGTACGGACCAGACGCTCGCCCCCCGCGATGACAACGGCGACTGTGAGCCCCCGGACGCCTCGAAATACGTCAAGTGGCGAGGGACGACTGGAACGGCACACTGGCATTGGATCGACTGGAACCTAAACCTTCGGGACTGCGTGGCGTATCCGATCTTCAAGTCCGGTCCGGAGGACCCTGGTCCGCGATTTCGAGAGATCCCAGCCTCATAGGGGGCCCAATAGGTGATGCGATGACCAACGATTGCACTGACTTGTTTTTGAGATATAGGGATATCAACCGCTTAGTCTGGAATCTCGGATTCTGGGCTTGTCCGCCGCTCAGGGAGTGGGTATGCGAGCGGTCCTTCACCGCGGCGATGGCGCGCATCTTCGAGGGAGTTGTCCTGAGGCCCTTCGGTTGCGACGCAGTTATCGGCGAGACTTTGATTCCAGGCAACTACGTTCACATCGCAGTGGAACCGCGAACGACTGAAACAGAGCTTTTGGTGGACGGCGATCCCGCCCTGGGCCGCACGGGCTGCTGGGGAAATCCCACCGTACGAGCGAAACAGGAAGAGATCGGGATGCGATTCATCGAACTCTTCGATTGGTATTCGCTTGGAGCAAGGGACTCCCATATGATCGTAGTGACACTCGAGCGGTTCGGCTCCCATCCGGAACTCGTCGGCCGCCGAGCATTAGTAGAGGTAATGAACTGCCGGCTGATCCTGGTGCAAGAGGATTGATATTTTGCCTCCTCAGTGGAATCCGTGGGTGAACTCTGGTTCCGGTAAGCCAGCCAAGGTTGTAGATATAGGGAAATTTCCATGGCTTTATAAGTGCGGAAACCGTAGGCTCGTCTGGTAGCCACTCGACTTTTCGAATTTTGTTGTTAATCCCATCCACCGGGCCGCTCGAGATCTCACGCTTGGCGCGAAACCAGTTCAGGATCAGGGGCTGGTGATTGCGCAGGATCCGCGCCATCTTCTGCATCGGCTCCAGGCGGCTGCGCGTGGCACACTCGCACCAGTAGTCGAGGAACGCCGACTCCCAGGCCACCGACTTCTACGTCCAGAAGTGGGAAAACGTCTCCTTCAACAGCCACGCCCTGGCGGTGTCGGCTTGGCTGGCCAACAGCGCCGTACAATCTCTCCATCAGCACGCGATGGCCCGCGCGCACCAGCTTCATGGCGTGACCGCGATGGTGCTCAGTAGGCGATACGACAACCGTCGTCCGGCACTCGCCCGCCGCGAGCTAGTCCTCCACCGAGAGGAACACCGGCCCCCGGTATTGCATCTCGCCGCGAAAGCGCTCCAGCCGGGAGACATCGCCATCCACCACGGCGGCAAGCGCGCACGCGCCCGTCTCACGGCCGATCTCGATCAGGTGCGAAGCGTGCACCCAGCCCATCCGCCCGATTCCCACGATTCCGATTTCCATAGGCATACCGATCACAACTCCGCCGGACCGTCCAAACTCCGCCACAAATACCAGCATGCCACGCTCGCCCAGGGGCGCCACGGCGCGGCGATGCGTTGCATTTCGGCGGGCTTGGGCAGATCCGCCAACCCGTACTGATTCTTGATCGCCGTCCGGATGCCGTAGTCGCCCACCGGCAACACGTCGGGCCGGCGCAGCGCGAAAATCAGGAACATGTGGACGGTCCAATCGCCGATGCCGCGGACCTGTGTGAGCGCCTCGACGATCGCCTGGTCGTCCATTCGAGGCAGCGCCGCGAAATCCACGGCGCCGTCGCGCGCGTGCTTGGCGAGGTCGCGCAGGTATTCCGCCTTCCGTTCGGAAAGCCCGGCGGTCCGCAGTTCCGGCGCGCGCAGCCGCAGCAGATTCTCCGGAGTGACGCCGCCGCAGGCTTGCTCCAAACGGTCGAAGATCGCGGCCGCGGCGGTCCCGTTGAGTTGCTGGAAGACGATGGAACGGGCCAGCGCGCGGAACTCGGGATCGTGGTAGCGGATCGCGTAGCGGCCGCCGCTGTCGATCAGGCGCGCCATCACCGGATCGGCGGCGCGCAGGTGCGTAAGGGCCTTCTTCATTGCAACAGTCCGGCGGCGGCGCGCGTCCATCCAATCAAAGCTGGCATGATGAACATTGTAAAACCCATGAGGAAAGCAGCACTCTTCGCGACACTCGTGGCGGCCGCCGCCGCCCAACAGACCGCTCCGAAGCCGGCCCAACCGCCTCAGGAGACCGATCCGGTCATCAAGGTGGATGTCGAGATCGTCAACCTGTTCTGTTCGGTGCGCGACAAACGCGGCGCCTTCCTCAAGGATCTGGACAAGGACGCGTTCAGCGTCCTGGAAGACGGCAAGAAGCAGGACATCAAGTACTTCACCCGGGAGACGAATCTGCCGCTGACCATCGGGCTGTTGGTGGACGTGAGCAAGAGCCAGGAGAACCTGATCGAGGTGGAGCGGCGCGCGGCGGCCCAGTTCTTCAAGCAGGTGCTGCGCGAGAAGGACATGGCGTTCGTCATCAGCTTCGGCGCCGAGGCCGAGTTGCTGCAGGATTCCACCAACTCCCTGCGTCTGCTGCAAAAGGGTCTGGACAGCATGCGGCTCAACGTGGGCCTCGGCGGACTGCATCCGAACCCCACCGGCGCGAAGCCGCGCGGCACCATCATGTACGACACGGTGTATCTGGCGGCGAACGAAAAGTTGAAGGGCGAGGTGGGCCGCAAGGTGATCGTGCTGATCACCGACGGCATGGACTATGGCTCGCGCGTCACGCTACGGGAGGCCATGGCGGAAGCGCAGAAGGCCGACGCGGTGATTTATGGCGTCTACTACGCCGACTCCCGGTTCGGCTATTTCGGCAGCGACGGCGACATGAAGAAGATGGCGGAGGAAACCGGCGGGCGCGTCTTCCACGTGTCCGGCCGCAACTCGCTCGACGAGATCTTCCGCCAGATCTCGGATGAGATGCGCAGCCAGTACGCGATCGGCTATTCGCCGGCCAATCCGGCGCGGGACGGCGCTTTCCGCAAGGTGGAGATCCGCGTTCAGAACAAGGATCAAAAGGTGCAGGCGCGCAAGGGCTACTACGCCGGGGCGGATTCGAAGTGATTCCGGGACGGATGGACGCGCCGCGCGTCTAGTACCCTGGAATCATGCTCTCGCTCGCGTTTCTGCTCGTGTTCCGGCTCGCGCCGGATTTGCCGGAAGTGAAGTACTCGCAACCGCAAATGGCGTCCCTGGGAGACCGCGTCGGGCTCACCTTCGGCTCCGCGGACACCATCTACTATGCCACTTCGAAGAACGACGGAGAGACGTTCACTCAACCGGTGGCCCTTCCCACCGGTGGGAAAATGGCGCTCGGCCGGCACCGGGGACCGCGCATGGTGTATCACACCAACGGCTTGGTGATTTCGGCGATCGTGGGGAAGAAGGGCGGCGGCGCCGATGGCGATCTCATGGCCTGGCGGTCGGAGAACCAAGGCGAGACTTGGGCCAAGCCGGTGCGCATCAACGATGTTCCCGGATCGGCGCGCGAGGGACTGCACGCCATGACCTCGGGCAACGGCTGGATTCTGGCCGCGTGGCTCGATCTGCGGGACAAGGGGACGCGGCTCTACATGGCGCGGTCGACGGACGGCGGCAGGAGCTGGTCGCGGAACTTCCTGGTGTACGAATCGCCGGAGGGAACCATCTGCCAGTGCTGCCACCCGTCGCTGGTGGTCGCCGCCGGCGGCGCGGTCCACGCGATGTTCCGCAACTCGCTCGACGGATCGCGCGACATGTACATCGCCACGTCGCGGGACGGCGGCTCCACCTGGAAGATCGCGGAGAAATTGGGCCGCGGGACATGGAAGCTGAACGCCTGCCCAATGGACGGGGGCAGCTTGACGGTGAGCGCCAACAACAAGATCTACACTGTCTGGCGGCGGGAGAAGACCATCTACGTATCGCTGCCCGACACCAAGGAAAGCGAATTGGGCGAAGGCAAGGATCCGGCGGTGGCGTCCGGATTCAACGACCACATCTACGCGGTCTGGGTCAGCCCCACCGGAGCGATCATGACGAGATCGACCGAGGTGGACCAGGCGAAAGAACTCGCGCCCAAGGGAGGCTACCCGCAGATCCTGTTCACCGGGCATCGCGTGCTGGCCGCATGGGAGGACGAAAACGGAATCGCCGTGGGGACGGTTCCCTCCCCCTCCCTCAAGTCGGCGTCCGACTTCCAGTAAAATACCAGGGATGCATGGTCTCTGGCTGACCGTACTGCTGTTCCAACAGCAGGCCGTGGATGTTCCCGGTTTCGATAGCAATCCCTTCACGTCCCCGTCCGATCTCGCGCAGGGCGAAAAGCTCTATCTCGGCCGTTGCGCGGGATGCCACGGACCCCGCGGCGACGGAGGCAAGGGAGCCAATCTCGCCGTGCCCACGTTGAGCCGCGCGGCGGACGACAAGACGCTGTGGAACATCATTCGATACGGCGTTCCCGATACCGAAATGCCCAGTTCGCTCATGGCGCAGCGCGAGATCTGGCAGGTGGCCGCGTTCGTCAAGAGCCTCGGCGCGATTCAGTCCGGCGCCGCGTCCGGCGATCCGAAGCGCGGCGAGGCGGTGACGCGCGGCAAGGGCGGTTGCCTGCAATGCCACGCGATCGGCAGCGACGGCGGACGCATGGGACCGGCGCTGACCGACATCGGCGCGCGCAGCGGTCCAGGGCACTTGCGCGCCAAGATCGTCGAGCCGCAGGGCGACGTCCCGCACACGTTCCGATTGGCCAGCCTGCGCGGACGCGACGGCAAGACGGTGAGCGGAATCCGGCTGAACGAGGACACGTTCTCGATTCAGATCCGCGACATGACCGGTGGGCTGCGGTCGTATTGGAAGAAAGATTTGGCGGACTGGAAAATGGAGAAGCGCTCGCCCATGCCTTCGTACAAGGGCAAGCTGAGCGATGGAGAGATAGACGATCTGGTGGCGTATCTGGCCGGATTGCGCGGAGCCAAGGGAGGCGAACGATGAGAACGGCCGCTTGTATTCTGGCGGCGTCGGCCGCGTTATCCGCGCAGGTGACCCACGAGCGCCTGTTGGACGCCGCGCGCGAGCCCGGCAACTGGATGACGTACTCCGGCAACTTCGCCGGCCACCGGTTTTCCCCGCTGACGCAGGTCAACGATGCCAACGTTTCGCGGCTGAAGGTCGCCTGGGTCTACACGACGAATTCGCTCCAGAAGTTCGAGACGACTCCGCTGGTGATCGACGGCGTGATGTATGTGTCGGAGCCGCCGAGCAACGTGGTGGCGCTCGATACGCGGACAGGCCGGCCGCTATGGCGTTACCGCCGTCCGATGCCGCCCGATATTCGCGTCTGCTGCGGACAGGTGAATCGCGGCGTGGCCGCTCTCGGCGATTCGATCTTCATCGGAACCGTCGATTCCTACCTGGTGGCGCTGGACGCCAAGACCGGCGCGGTCCGGTGGGAGACCAAGGTGAACGAGTACAAGTCGGGTTACTCGGTCACCGTCGCCCCACTCGCCTTGAAGGACAAGGTGGTGATCGGCGTGGCGGGCGGCGAGTACGGAATTCGCGGACACCTGGACGCCTACGACGCCAAGAGCGGTAAGTTGGCCTGGCGCTTCTACACAGTGCCGGGTCCGGGCGAGCCGGGCCACGACACCTGGGCGGGCGATAGCTGGAAGCGGGGTTCGGCGGGGACGTGGGTGACGGGAGCCTACGATCCGGAGACAGACCTCATCTACTGGGGAACGGGCAATCCAGGCCCCGATTGGAACGGCGAGGTCCGCAAGGGCGACAATCTGTACTCCGATTCCATCGTCGCGCTGGACGCGAATTCCGGCCAATTGAAATGGCATTTTCAATTCACGCCGCACGACGTTCACGATTGGGACGCGACCGAGGTTCCCGTGCTGGTGGATGGCGAGGTGCGCGGCCAGAAGCGCAAGCTGGTGATCTTCCCCAACCGGAACGCGTTCTACTATGTGCTCGACCGCGTTTCGGGCCAGTTCCTGCTCGGCAAGGCCTACGCCAAGCAGACGTGGGCCAAGGGCCTGGACGACAACGGAAAGCCCATCCGGCTTCCGGGAACGTTTCCCTCGATCCAGGGCACGGCCGTGTGGCCGTCGGTGGCGGGCGCCAACAACTGGTACAGCCCGTCGTACAGCCCCAAAACCGGACTGCTCTACATCAACGTGCGCGAGGCGGGATCGCTGTATTTCTTCGGCGAAGCCGACTTCAAGCTGGGCGAGCAGTACAACGGCGGAGGCTTCCGCGCCATCCCGGGCGAGGAGGAATGGGGCGCGGTCCGCGCGTTCCGGCCGGCCACGGGCGAGGTGGCATGGGAGCACAAGGTATTCTCGCCACCCTATGCGGGACTGCTTTCCACCGGTGGCAACCTGGTCTTCGGCGCCACCAGCGAGGCGCAGTTCTTCGCGCTGAACGCGACGACGGGCAAGGAACTCTACCGCTTCCAGGCGGGCGGCATGGTGCGGTCCAACCCAATGAGTTACCTTTCCGGCGGCAAGCAGTATGTCGCGATGGCGATGGGCAACTCGCTCTACGTGTTCGGGCTCGAGTAGCGCCGCTCGCGGTCGAACAGTTCGCCGCTGCGCGCCAGTTCCAGAAGGCGAATCAACTGCGCCGCCTCGAAAGGCTTGGCGACGAACGCGTCCATTCCGGCGGCGAGGCACTTTTCGCGGTCTCCGCGCATGGCGTTGGCGGTGAGCGCGATGATCGCCGTGCGTGAGCGGCCTCCCTCGATCTCGCGAATCCGGCGGGTGGCCTCGAATCCGTCCATGACCGGCATCTGGCAGTCCATCAGGATCGCGTCGAAACGGTTGCGCTTGAAGAGCTCCACGGCGGCCTCTCCATTCCCGGCCACAACGGCGTGACCGCCGCGCTTTTCAATGACCCGCTGCACCAGCCGCTGATTGATGCGATTGTCCTCCACCACCAGCACTTCGAGGGGAGCGCCGCGCGGCGTCTCGGCCGGAGCGGCGGCGGGAGTTTCCGCTGGAGCCGGCTCCAACGTCACGTGGAAACGGAATCGGGAACCCGAGCCCTGGCGGCTCGCCACCGTCATGTCGCCGCCCATGAGGCGGATGAGGTCGCGTGAGATCGTCAGTCCCAGTCCGCTTCCGCCGTGGGTGCGCGCGGCGGAGCTATCGGCTTGGGTGAACTTGTCGAAGATCGCTTCCAGCTTGCCGGCCGGGATGCCTTCGCCGGTGTCTTCCACTTCGACGTCGAAGCGGATCTTGCCGTCCTCGGCGATCCGGGAAAAGCAACGGAGCGTAACGCGGCCTTGCCGGGTGAACTTGACGGCGTTGCTAAGCAGGTTGAGAACCACCTGCCGCAAACGGCCAGGATCTCCGCGCACCCACCGGTCCGTCTTCGCCTCGTCGACAAAGACCAGGTACAGTCCCTTGTCCGCCGCGCCAGGCCGCCAGAAGTCGACGCACATCGAAAGCAAGTGCGGAAGATCGAAGGGCTCCCGCAAGACTTCCACCTTGCCCGCCTCGATCCGCGATAGATCCAGCAGGTCGTTGAGGATCGATAGCAGCGCCGTGCCGGACGACTGAATCGACGCGGCGAATTCCCGCTGCTCGCGCCCCAGCGGCGACTCGAGCAGCAGCGAGGTCATGCCCATGATGCCTTTCATCGGGGTCCGGATCTCGTGGCTCATGGTGGCGAGGAAGTCGCTCTTGGCGCGGGACGCCTCCTCCGAGCGGTCCTTGGCCGCCGCCAGTTCCGCCATCGCCTTGACCGAAGCCGTGATGTCGCGGAAATTGGCGACGATCGCGCCGACGGCCGGTTCGTCGAGCTGATTGCTCAGTTCCACCTCGATCCAGCATGTGGACCCGTCCGGCTGCACCATCCGGACGCGCCCAGAGCGGCGCTGGCCGGGGCTCGCCACCAACTCGCCGAAGCAGCGTTCGACGCCTGGCCGGTCATCCGGGTGAATCGGCGCCGTAGCCAAGGCGGGCGACATCGTTCCGAGAATTCGAAGCGTGCTCGGGCTTGCGTAGCGAACGCCGCCATCGCGCCCGAGCAGGACGATCCCGTCGTTTCCGTTTTCGATCATCCCGCGGAACCGCGCGTCGCGCGCCGCGAGTTCGGCGGCATGGCGATCGCGGCGCCGCAATAGTGTTCCGAATAGCAGCGCGACCGCCAGTAGCAGCCCGGCCGCCGGGCCATACACGCGAGGCTGCTCGAACCAACGGCCCTCCAGCGAGACCCGCGCCTCTTCCCCCGCCACGGCGCCATTCGGAACCCGCGCTTCCACCCGGATGCGATGCTCGCCTCGCGAAGCGCGTGCCAGGGAGGCCTTGCGAGCGATGGACCACTCCGACCACGGACCGCCGTCGATCCGGTGGCGCGTGTCGATCATCGCGGCCGGCAGCTCTCCCCGAAAGCTGGCGACCGACCACGACGCCTCCGCCCCGGAGTCTCCCGCGGCCCGGAAATCGAGCGTTACCGAGGGCCGCCGGAAGGCCGAGCCGAGGTCCATGCAGGACGCTCCGCCGCCGATTCCTCCCACGCAAAGCCGGTTGTCCCGGATTGCCAGCGGCCAGAGGTATGGGTGCACCAGCCCCGCGTCCCGGTCGAATCGCTTCCAGCCCGAACCCTGGAACCGGTAAAGTCCCCGCGACGACGTCGCCCAGATCGCACCCGTCGCGTCTTCGGCCAGATCCATGACGCCGTCCCGGAGATCCTCCTCGAGTTTGCCCTTGTACCCGGCCCGGCCGGACCGGTCGATGGCTCCCACGTCTCCACTCCGGTCGCCGAACCAGACCACGCCGCCCCTTGCCACCAGGACCTTTCGGATCGCGGCCGCCCGCAACTCACCGCCGCGCCTCCACCACTGGGAGCGGCCGGCCTTGTCGCGGCGCTCGATGCCTCCGTCGCCGCCGAACCACATCACCCCTGATGCGTCCACGGCGGCCGAATACACGGACTGGTCGGTTTCGAAGCGCTCCATGGCGGAGCCGTTCCACCGCAACACGCATCGGGCCTGCTTGGAGTCTCCCGGGCCATGGCCCGTGATCACGAAGACGGGCCAGCCGTCGGGGCCGGTCTCGACGTTGTGAACGTTGGCGTGCGGCACTCCGTCCGGCGGCCCGAAGGCGCGCCATCGCTTGCCGTCGAACCGGAGGACGCCCTTGAAAGAGGCTCCGCTGGTAGCCCACAACGCCCCTTCGCGATCCATGTCGAGACCGGTCACCACTCGCAGGCGGGTACCCGCCGCTTCCGTCATTCGTTCGGTCGCTCCGCCCGGCCGCACCAGTTCGATGCCCGCGGGCGTACCTAGCCACAAGGCGCCGCCGGGACCGGCCGCGAGGCTGTTCACCGTGTTGAAGTCGTCGGGGAACGGATGCCGGTACCGCTCCCACAATCGGGCCGTTGCGCGGAACAAATACGTTC
Source organism: Acidobacteriota bacterium (assembly GCA_005808475.1). GTDB lineage: Bacteria > Acidobacteriota > Terriglobia > Bryobacterales > Bryobacteraceae > SYLY01. Next base: position 45,947 of record SYLY01000076.1, on the reverse strand, counting down.
CAGACGGAGTGGCGGTCCATAGATCGCCGGCGGCGTCGAACACGGCCAGATTGGCCTCGGTCAGTTCCCGCGGGGCGGCCGAAGCCTCGCGCCAGACTCCGCGTTCGCGCACCCGCACGGCGCCGGATTCGTAGACGGCGATGGCGGTCCCATCCGGACCGATGTCGACGGCGCGCACTTGCTCGCGTCCTTCCGGCTCCGCGCGCCGGAAGCCCTTGGAGTCCCACTCCCAGATGCCATGCTTGTCCGGCGGAAGCACGACGGCGGCCAACCCCTCGCCGGACTCCGCTTCGGCCACCGCATGGTACCGGATTCCGGGCCATGCCAGGATCTCGACGGACGGCGCCTCACCCCAACGCATCAGACCCCGGCGCCCGCTCCAAACGATGCCGCCATCCCTCTTCGGCCGAAGAAAAGGCGGCCATCCCGGCGCGGTCTGGCCGTCTTCGACGGGTTCGTACGATCCGTCCTTCCAGGTGTACAGACGCCCCGAGATGAGAACCACCGCTTCGCCATTCCGCCGGACCGCTACCTCCGAGATCCGCCCTGGCGGCCTCCCCGGCATCGCACGAAACCCCTTGGAGCCACCGGCATACAGACCGTCCGGCCCAACCAGCCACACCGAACCATCCGGCCCGGCCGCCAAGTACGCGGCGCGGGCAGGGGCCCCGTTCTCCTTGCCGGCGATCCGGAACCGGTAGCCGTCGTACCACGCGACGCCGCCGGAGGTTCGAATCCAGACCTGCCCGCCGGGCGCGTGCACCAATTGCTGAACCGGGCCTGGCGGGGCGCCCTGTTCGGGTCCGAAGTGCCGCCACCGCCAGGAATCGGAGAATTCCACCGCCCAAACGCGCAGAGCCAATGCAGGTAATAGAAATGCCGCAATGGTCCGAGCCGGGAACACAACTAAGGATCGTGAGGCGGCGAGTACAACTTTAGCCCGCCTAAGGCCTAGGGCGATATCCTTGTCGGCGCACCCGGTCTGATCCTGAATACGAACAACACGAAAACCAGTTCTCCCACGGCGAAGATCGTGTCGCCGGGGACTCTGAGCCACCGCAGCGTCTGCATCAAGGGGGTTCCCATGAACTCGGTGCTCCGCGCATACCAGTAGCCCTGGTCCACCGAGGCCCAGGTCTGCAGCAATCCGACGGGAAGCAAGCTGCCCACGCACATGGTGAACAGGCCGATGTTCATCGCCCAGAAGGCGAACTTCAGCGAACCCTCCCGCCATTCGAGCGCGGGGAGCAAGGCGCGCAGACACACCAGCATCAACCCCATCCCCAGCATCCCGTACACGCCGAACAGCGCCGCGTGGCCGTGGACCGGAGTCGTGTTGAGACCCTGCATGTAATAGAGCGCGATCGGCGGGTTGATCATGAATCCGAACAGCCCCGCCCCCAGCATGTTCCAGAACGCCACCGCCACGAAGAAGCGGATCGGCCAGGCGTATCGAGACGCCCAACTGGTCAGGCAGCCGCGGCGGAGATCGTCGAGCGCGCCGAAGGCGACCATCGTCAGCGGCACCACTTCGAGCGCGCTGAACACCGAACCCCAAGCCAACGCCACGGTCGGCGTGCCGGACCAGTAGAGATGGTGGCAGGTTCCGATGATTCCGCCCGACAGATAGATCGCCGCCGACAGCAGCGCCGATTTGACCGCCAGCCCCGGCTGGATCAGCCCGATGCGCGCGAAGAAGAAGGCGATCACCGTGGTCGCGAAAACTTCGAAGAATCCCTCCACCCAAAGGTGGACCACCCACCAGCGCCAGTACTCCACCATCGACAGGTGCGTGTGTTGTCCCCAAGTGAGCCCGGCGCCGTAGAACAGGCCGATCGCGCCCGCCGAGATCAGAAACAGCCAAAGAAGCTGCCGGGTGTCGCCGGGAGTCTTCAACGCGGGGCGCGCCGCGCGGATCACCAGGAACAACCAAAGGAACAGCCCCACCAGCAGCAATATCTGCCAGCCGCGGCCGAGATCGACATACTCATAACCCTGGTGCCCCCAGTAGAACGACTGGGCGTCGGTGAGCTTGTTCTGGACGCTCATCCACTCGCCCGCCAGCGATCCCACCACGATCAACAGCAACGCGCCGAATAGCACGTTGACGCCCAGGCGCTGGTACGGCGGCTCGTGGCCGCTCACCAGCGGTCCGATGAACAGGCCCGAGGCGAGCCAAGCCGTGGCGATCCAGAAGATTCCCAACTGCACGTGCCAAGTGCGGGTCACCGCGTAGGGAATCCACTGGGACAACGGGATCCCGTAGAAGCCGTCGCCCTCCACGCCGTAGTGCGCGGTGATCACGCCCATCAGCATCTGGACCAGGATCAGCGCCGCAACGATCCAGAAGTACTTGAGCGTCGCCATCTGCGACGCGGTGGCCTTCCACGCGCCCAACGGATCGAAGGCCGGCAGCGCCGGCGGATCTTCCTCCCGCTTTTGCGACGCGTACCACCAAACCATGGCGCAGATCCCAGCCAGCAGCATGATGATGCTGACGCCGGTCCAGACCACGCTCTCGCCGGTCGGCCTGTTGCCGATGAGGGGCTCGTGCGGCCAGTTACTGGTATACGTGATATTCTGCCCTGGCCGGTTCGTCGAAGCGGACCAGGCCGTCCAGAACACGAACGCCGCCAGTTGCCGCATGCGTTCCGGAGTGGTCACGGTTCCCTTCGGGATCGCGTAGTGCGTGTTGCCGTCCTGGAATACCGACGAATAGTGCGCGAGCAGCGCCTGGAACGCGCGCGCCCGCTCGGCGGGAACGACGATCGCGCCCGTGGAGGCGTCGTAAGTGTTCGTGCGAATGGTGAGTTCGAGCCGCCCGCGAAGCTTGGCCTGGTCCTCGCCGGCCAGTTCGGCATAAGCCTTGCCGTGATCGCGCCGGGCCCACTCCTCCAGAATGAACACGCACTCCCGGTGGAGCCAATCGGCCGTCCAATCCGGCGCGACATAACTGCCATGGCCCCAAATCGAGCCGACCTGCATGCCGCCCAGGGACTGCCATACGTTCTGTCCCTTGCCGATGTCGCCGGAGGCGATTACGACCGACCCGTCCGGCGCCACCACGCGGTCGGCGATGGGCGGCATCTCCTGGTAAATTCTCGTGCCGATCCAGCCGAGTACGGAGAACGATATCACCAGTACGGCCGCAAAGGCGATCCATAATCTTCTCACCTGTGGTTATCTCCTGTTAAGATGCCCGCTGAAAGCGGGGGAATAAGACGTTGTTCTCGAGATGAATGTGGACATGGAGGTCGCGTTCGAACGCGGCGAGCCCCTGGTAAGCCGCGGTCAAAGTGGGACACGCATCGGCCGGCGGGGCATAGCCGCCGGTCAGCGAGCGCATGCGGGCGAGCAGTTCGCCCGCGTCCTCGTGATCCTCCATCATGCGGCGGACCGGAGGCGTCAACGCCGCCATCGCCTGCCCCCCGGGAGCCGCGATCAGCCGCTCGAACGCCGGGAACAGGATCGCCTCCTCGCGGAGCATGTGAGCCGAAAGCTCGCGTTCGAGCGATTGGAAGATCGACGCGGTCTCGGCCACCTCGGGATGTGCCGCGCCGTGCGCCGCCGCCGACTTCGCCAACAGCACCGTCAACCGCGTGGAGGCCTCGCGGACGAAGCGGTGGTGCTTTTCCACGATCCACCTCATCAGGTCCGCCGAGCCGAGCGACTCGGGCGCGGACTCGGCTGCGGCCGGCGCGGCCGGAGTCCGCTCCAGCAGGGCAAGCGCTGTCCCAACGGGAACGCCGGCCGCGGCGCACGCGTCGGCGAGGCTGCGCCACCCGCCGCAGCAGTAGTCGATGCCGAGTTTCTCGAAAACCTCGAGCGCGGCCGTGTTCGACGCCGCGATATCGGCGATCTTGCTATCCAGTCCATGGTCCATCGGGTTGATCCTCCCAATATCCACGGTACGAGTTCTCTCGCCCCGAACTCAGTGACTTAAGTCACACCTCAGGGGAAAAACCTACAACACACCCGAGAGTTCCGCTTCCAAACCCGGCCGGTCCACGATGCGAATCTCGCGCCCGGCCACCTGGATCAGGCCCTGCGCCTGGAGGCGGGTCAAGTTCCGCGAGACCAGTTCGCGAACCGTGCCGATCCTGGCAGCCAGATCCTGGTGGTTCAGATTTGGAGTGAACGAAGCCGATCCCGCGAGATCGGCTTCGCGCAGGATCCAGGAGATCAACCGGTGGCGCACCGTGGCGAACGAAAGCTCCTCGATGATGCCCACCAGCCGCCGGAGCCGCGATCCCACCACTTCGAGCACCCGGAGCGCGATCTCGGGCCGCTCCAGGCACAACGCCTGGAAGTCGCGGCGCGACACGAACAGGATCTCCGACGGTTCGATCGCCGCGGCCGAGGCGGGATACGGTCCGCCGTCGAACACCGGGAGCTCCGCCACCGAGTTGCCGGGCCCCTCGACAGTCAGCACCTGCTCGCGGCCGCCAGGAGACGTCTTGAAGATCCGCACCTGGCCGGATACGACGAAGAAGAGCCCGGCGCACGGAGCGCCTTCCTCGAAGAGCGCCTGCCCGGTTTCATACCGCCGCGATACGAATCGTTCGAAAAGCGGCAGGATGTGCGATTCGTCCAGACCCGCGAACAGAGCGGATCGCCGCAACATGGCGGCGCCGTCGAGGCCGGCGGACACCGCGCTACCGGGCCTTGTCCTTCACCTGCGAATCCTTCTTGGTCCGGATCTCCCGAACCGCGTAGATGCGCCTTCCCTGGCTTTCGAAGTAGGTGCGCATCATCATCTCGCCGAGCAGTCCGGTGGAGAACATGGTCACGCCGGTCAGCAGTAGCAGCATGCCCGCCATCATGAGCGGACCGTGCTCGTAGAAGATCTCGTAGCCGAGGATTTTCTTCACGAACAGGAAGCCGAGGACCAGCCCACCCAGGAATCCACTGGTCAACCCGATCTTGCCGAAGAAGTGCATCGGCCGCGTGAAGTAGGTCAACAGGAAGCGAATGGTGAGAATGTCGAACAGGACGCGGAAGGTGCGTCCGATCCCGTAGTGGGACGCTCCGGCGGCCCGTGGAATGTTCTTGATCGGCACCTCCGCCACTCGCGCGCCGTAGAAACTCGCCAGCGCGGGGATGAAGCGGTGCAGTTCGCCGTAGAGGTTGACGTCCTTGAGGACCTCGGCGCGATAGGCCTTGAACGTGGTTCCGAAGTCGTGCAGATCCACGCCGCTCGCCTTCTTCATCATCCAGTTGGCGATGCGCGACGGAATCTTGCGCGTGACCGCGTTGTCGAGGCGGTGCTTGCGCCAGCCGGAGGCGATGTCGTAGCCGTCGTTGAGTTTCTGCAGCAGCGCCGGGATGTCCTCCGGATCGTGCTGCAGGTCGCCGTCGAGCGAGACGATGATGTTGCCTTCGGCCTCGTCGAAACCAGCCGCGAGCGCGGCCGTCTGGCCGAAGTTGCGGCGAAGACGGATCACCTTGAGCCGCGAGTCGGTCTCCACCAGATTGGCCAGCAGTTCGAAGCTGCGGTCGGTGGAGGCATCGTCGACGAACAGGATCTCGTACTTCTTTTGAAGCTGCTCCATGACCGCCGTGAGCTTGTCGTAGAGCTTGAGGATCGCCGGCTCCTCGTTGTGAATCGGTATGACGACCGAGATCATTGTACCTCCAGTCTAACAGGCGCGCCTAATGGCGCCGGTTGCGTCCTTGTACACTGTCCTTAATGGAAATCGACAGCGCCTGGCTGGTTCGCGACGCCGAGTCCCTCGAGGCGCTCTACGGCGAACCGATGGAACGCGCGGTACGCAAGCAGATGGACCGCCTGGACGCGCACGCCCGCGCCTTCATCGCGGCGTCGCCGTTCCTCGCCCTGGCGACGCAAAGTCCCGAGGGCATCGCCGACTGCTCGCCGCGCGGCGACGCTCCCGGCTTCGTCGAAGTGGCCGGGGATCGGACGCTCCTCATTCCCGACCGCCGCGGCAACAACCGCCTCGAGTCGCTCCGCAACATCGCGCTCAACCCGGCTGTCGGGCTGCTGTTCCAGATCCCGGGCCGCACCGAGAGTTTCCGCGTCAACGGCCACGCCGCGATCAGCCGCGATCCGGCCTTGTGCGCTCGATTCGCCGTGCAAGGCAAGGAGCCGCGCACGGTGATCGTGGTTACGGTGCGGGAGGTCTACATCCACTGCGCCAAGGCGCTGATCCGGTCCGACCTGTGGAATCCCGCCAAGTTCGCCGGCCTCGATACGATCCCGAGCTTTGGCTCGTTCCTGGAAGCCCACACGGGCGGGTTCGTGGAAGCGAAGGCCGTGGACGAGGATCTGAAGGTCCGCATGCCGTCGAGTCTGTATTGAGGCCGCCTTGAAACGGAATCGGGAACGAATCCTGCGGCAGGCGTGGATCGGCGACGCGGTGCTGTGCGTCTACGCGCGAAGCAAGATCCTGCGGGAAGGAGGCGCCGTGGACGACGCCCGCGCCGAGCGGATGACGTCGAACCGGTTCCTGGCCGCGCTCGGCGAACCGAGCGAGGTGGAGGCGGCGATCGGGGCCGCGTTCGAGACGGGCGGACTCGAGGCCGCGTTCGCCTGGATCGAGGCGCGGATCGTGCCGCTGTTCGAGAGGCAAGAGGCGAATCGCGCCCGCCGGTTTCGAGTCATAATCGATCAGTGAACCGCATCGCTCTTCTTCTTCTCGCCGCCGCCGCCCAGGCGGCCGGACCGTTCGTTGTCGAACCGTATCTGCAACTCGGCGCCAGTCCCACGAAGGGATGGGCTCTCGTGTGGCATTCGGCGGACGAAAACGCCCGTTACGAGGTCCGCACGAAGGCGTCCGGTTCGTCGAAATGGTCGAAGCCGGTCGCGGCCGAATCGCGGCTCGTTGCCGTGAGCGGCGCGGCTCCGCACCGGGTCTGGTCCGCGCCGCTCGCCGGCCGGTCGAACGGCAAGGAGTTCGACTACGCGGTGCTGCTCGACGGCGCCGAGGTCTTCACCGCTTCGACGAGGGCTCGCAAAGGGGCCAATCAACCCTATCGCTTCGCCGTGTTCGGCGACTGCGGCCAGAACACTCCCGAGCAGAAGCGCATCGCGTACCAGACCTGGCAAGCCAAGCCCGACTTTCTCTTCATCACCGGCGACATCGTGTACGGCCGCGGCCGCGTCACCGAATATCGCGAGAAATACTATCCCATTTATGGCTCCGCCGAGGCATCGCCCGCCAAGGGCGCGCCGCTGCTGAAGTCGATCCCCTTCATCGCGTCGCCGGGCAACCACGACATCGCGGAAGCCGACTTCGACAAATATCCGGATACCGCGGCGTATTACTATTACTGGAAGCAGCCGCTCAACGGTCCGCTGGGCGAGCCGGGTCCGCTGACCTCCCAGGCCAAAGGCGCGGCGGCCAACGTCCAGGCCTTCCGCGACGCCGCCGGATCCGCCTACCCGCGCATGGCGAACTTCTCCTTCGATTACGGCAACGCGCATTGGACGGTGCTCGACGCCAACAAGTACGCCAACTGGAACGATCCGGCGTTACGAGAGTGGCTGGTGCGCGACCTTCGCTCGGCCCGCAAGCAGACCTGGCGCTTCGTCGGCTTCCACCAGCCCGGATTCAATTCGTCGAAGGCCCACTTCTCCGAACAGCACATGCGCGACCTGGCTCCGGTGCTCGAAGCCGAAGGCGCCGACGTGGTCTTTACCGGCCACGTCCATAACTATCAGCGGTCGTATCCGCTGACTTATGATCCCGCCTCCAAGAAGTGGACGCTCGACCGGGCCTTTGGCGCCGGTCCCGGCCGTCCGAAAGGCGTCATTTACCTGGTCACCGGCGCGGGCGGCGCGAAGCTGTATAACCCAGAGCAACACGACGACCCCAAAAGCTGGCAAGAGTTCACCCACGTGTTCGTCTCCAAGATCAACAGCGTGACCGTCGCCGATGTCGACGGGCGCAAGCTCACCATCCGCCAGATCGACGCGGACGGCAAGGAAGCGGACCGCTTCGTGGTGGTGAAGTGACCGTTCCACGCGCCGCGGCGCCGCTCTTGCAGCACGCGCTCGAAACCTACGAGAGTGAAACCGCGAAGACCGCGTCGGTGTGGTCGGCGTTCGTGGACGCCGATTTGCCGTTCCGGCCGCACGAGCGTTCGAGCACGGCGCGGGAGGTGATGAAGCACCAACTGCTCTCGGAGCGGCGCTTCTTCGCCGAGTTCCTCGGGTCGCCGGAGCCGGCGGCGTCCGAAACGCTGCCCGGCGCCGATTCGGTGGAAGCCTATCGCGCGCGGTTCCTCGAACTCGCCGAGCCGCGTCTCGCGTTCCTGGCGAGGCAGCCGGAGTCCTGGTGGCTGGAGACGGCGCGCTTCTTCGATGTCGACCGCCAGCACGTCTGGATCTTCTGGCGGCGGGTGCTCCATTCGGCGCACCACCGGACGCAGCTCACGACGTATTTGCGCGCGCTGGGGAAATCGGTGCCGTCCACCTACGGGCCGACCGCCGATGTCACCTGGAGCGGCGCCGATCCGACGCTCGCCGCGCGCTGACTACATGTACATGCCGCCGTTGACGTCCAACGTGTGGCCGGTGATGTAGCTCGCCTGTTCGCTCGCCAGGAATCGCACCGCCGCAGCGACCTCCTCGGGCGAGCCGGCCCGCTTGAGCGGAATCCGGGAGAGCATCGCCGTCTTCTGCTCATCGGTCAGCGCGCCGGTCATGTCTGTTTCGATGTAGCCCGGCGCCACGGCGTTCACGGTCACGTTGCGGCTGGCCATCTCCTGGGCGACGGTCTTGGTGACTCCGATGAGCCCCGCCTTCGACGCGACGTAGTTCGCCTGCCCGGGATTGCCGCTCTCGCCGACGACCGATACGATATTCACGATCCGGCCCCATCGGGCGCGCATCATACCCGACAGCACTTGTTGCATGCAGAGGAAGGAACCGGTCAGGTTGGTCTCGATCACGGCGTTCCAGTCGGCGGGCCGCATCCGCATCGCGAGCCCGTCGCGCGTGATACCGCCGTTGTTGACCAGTATGTCGACCGGACCGAACTCGGCGGCCGTCTTGGCGAACGCGGCCTTGATCGACTCGGCGTTGGCCAAGTCGATTTCAACGACGTACGCTTCCGCGCCCACGGCTCGCGCCTCCGCGGCCACTTCCTCCAGTTTTTCCCGGTTCCGCGCCCCGAGCGCGACGCGGCATCCGGCCCTGGCCAGTTCCAGCGCGCACGCGCGGCCGATGCCGCGGCTCGCGCCCGTGATGAATGCAGTTTTGCCCGCCATGCTGATAATCCTCCACAATAGCGTATATGGCTTATAAAGATCTGCGCGAGTTCATCGCGGCGCTGGAAGCGGCGGGAGAACTGCGCCGCGTACCGTTCGAGGTGGACCCGGAACTCGAGATCACCGAGTTCGCCGACCGCTCGGTGAAGACCGGCGGACCGGCGCTGTTGTTCGAAAAGCCCAAGGGCTCGAGCGTTCCGGTGCTGATCAACGCGTTCGCGAGCATGAAGCGAATGCAGATCGCGCTGCAGGTGGACTCGGTCCAGCAGATCGCCGACCGCATCACCGAATACCTGCAGATGAAGATGCCGGAGGGGCTGATGGGCAAGCTGAAGATGCTGCCCATGCTCGCCGAGATGGGAGCGTTCTTCCCCAAGATCGTGAGCGACGGCCCGTGCAAGGAAGTGATCCGGAAGAGGGATTTCTCGCTTTTCGATTTCCCCATTCTGAAGTGCTGGCCGGACGACGGCGGCCGCTACATCACGCTGCCGATGGTATTTTCGAAGAACCCACTGACCGGCAAGCGTAACTGCGGCTGTTACCGGATCCAGATTTACGACGAACGGACCACCGGCATGCACTGGCAGACCCACAAGCAAGGAGCTGAACATTACCGGCGTCTGCGGGCCGAAGGCAAGGCGTCACGCATGGAGGCGGCCGTCGCGATCGGCGCCGATCCCGCCACGATGTACTCGGCGATCCTGCCGCTGCCACCCGATCTCGACGAGATGATGATCTCGGGATTCCTGCGTTCGAAGCCTGTGGAGATGGTGAAGTGCGAAACCGTCGATATCGAGGTTCCGGCGCAGTCGGAGATCGTGCTGGAAGGGTACCTGGACCTGGGCGAGATGCGCACCGAGGGCCCGTTCGGCGACCACACCGGATTCTACTCGCTCGCCGACGAGTATCCGGTCTTCCATGTTACGTGCGTCACCCACCGCAAGAATCCCATTTACGCGACGACCATCGTGGGGCCGCCGCCAATGGAGGATTTCTACATGGGCAAGGCGATCGAGCGGATCTTCCTGCCGCTGATGCGTCTGAATCTGCCCGAGGTCCGCGACATCCACATGCCGGCGGAGGGGATCTTCCATAACCTGATCCTGGTGTCGATCCGCAAGTCGTATCCGGGGCAGGCCCGCAAGGTGATGCACGGGATCTGGGGCGCCGGCCAGGCGATGTTCTCCAAGTGCATCGTGGTGGTGGACGAGGACGTGAACGTGCAAGACGCGAGCGAGGTGGCCTGGAAGGCGCTGAATAACATCGACCCACAACGCGATATCGAGTTCGTGTTGGGGCCGGTGGATTCGCTCGATCACGCCAGCCGCCTGCCGAACTTCGGTTCGAAGATGGGCATCGACGCAACGAAGAAGTTGCCCTCGGAAGGCTTCACCCGGCCGTGGCCGGACGTGCTCGCGATGCCGCCGGCCGTGAAGGACCGCGTGTCGGAGATGTGGAAGCGCGCCGGTCTGAAGTAACGCGCGAACCGCCTGCCCCGAATCGCGGTGAGCGCCCGTGCGATGCGTCGGGCAAGGCCGGCGGCGGCGGTCCGCGCTCGCACTGAAGGGACGGAAAGATGGAACTATTTTGGATACTTGCAAGCGCCGTGCCCGTGATCGGGCACGTTCTGTATGGACTTCCGGTTGCGACCGAAACCCGCGGCCGTTCTCGCGTGAGGCTCCACAATGGCGACGACTTTTCCCCTGGTGACGGGCCACCGCATCTGGAGAGACTCAGGAATGTCCGCGCCGTCACGATGGAAGGCGAGACCCCTCTGGCCGCCGCCGGCGGAAGCGGCGCCCACGTCGAAGTCGACGCCAGCGGCGTGGCGAGCAGACCTGCGTGGGTGGTGGTGGAGACTCCTCCGGCCGCGATCGAACTTGCGCCAGAGAATCATCGCCGATTCGTCGCAAGAATCTCATCTTCGTGCTATCCGCAGATCAATGTCGATGGGATCGCTGCCGGTGGTGGGAGAATTCACTTTGCTACCCAACAAGAGCCTGACTCAACTCGAATAGAACCCGCCGAACGGCGTAGTTGCCAATAGACTGGCGCCGTCGCCGCCTCTGTACCAGTTCTCGCCGCCGCGCATCGCCGCGACCAGTACGCGTGACCGCCAGCGATGCGAGTCCCCCGGTGCGCGCTCACATGCCCAACAGCGCGTACTTCTGTTTCGAGTAGAGATTGTTCGCGAGCCCGGAGAGGACCTCGACCGGCGGGTCCGGCAGGGATGGGACGTACTTGCCGCCCGGCTTCAGGAGCTGGACAACTACGTCGAATCGCCATTGCGCCGTTGATCAAGACCTCGGCGCCCTGGCCGATTGCTACGCGGTCGAAGAGGCTCGCCGCCGTCGTCCCGGCCACCGGGATGGTCGAGGCCGCCTCGAGGGAAACGCCAACTGGCTCTCTATTAATCCGCCCCCTCCTTAGCGACCACGAACTCCGCACGGCAGTCTTTCGCCGCGCCGATGATCTCGTCACCGGCTTTCGCGGTTCCGCCGCTCCGCCATCTTTTCCCTCACACGCCCTGAGTGGTCAGAGGATCGCTTGAAATCCGCCGCGCGATACGGGTGACCTCTTCGGTGCTGGTCACATTCGGGAAGCCGAACTCCGAAAACGGATTCGGCAGCCCGAGCGTGTCGGCGTGCTTCTTGTCGTCGCCCACGTTGATGAAGTTCAGGTCTTCCACGCCCACCGTGAACAGGGTCTCGCCGAACAGCCGCGGCGACATCGTCCGCGTCCAGCTCACCACGCCGGTGTTGTTGCGGATCGGGCGGAAGACGCCGTTGGCCGCGTTGTCGAGCGTGATCGGCGAATTGTTGTTGCCCGACTGCGCGTAGGTGTCGCGAACGCCGTGCGTGAAGCGGAAGAAGAGCTGGTCCTTCGCGGAGAGGCGGTGATCCACGCGGGTCGTCATCGTCCACTCGAGGCGGCTATTGGGAGCCTGATACCAATAGTTGTTCGCCACGAGCGGATTCACCAACAGATCGGTCGGCAGAGGCGTGACGCCGTACAGGTACTTGGCGAGAGGACTCTGGCGCGCGGCGGGGATCCGGTTCCCCGTGAATGGAATACGAGACCAGTTGGCGGACGCGGCCCCGGTGCTCCACGGATCGTAGAGCGTGAAGCGTCGTCCGGCGCCGTCCACCAATCCGGTGAAGTCGCCGTCGCGCATGGCGGCCGTCGGAACGGCGGTGTTCTTCGTGGTCGCGGTGAGGCTCCGGAACGCCTCGTAGGCGTGGAAGAAGAAGGTGCGGTTCCGGCCGTTGTAGAGCTTCGGGATGTAGACGGGCGCGCCGGCCGACGCGCCGAACTCGTTCCGCACCAGGTGCGGCGGCCGCGTCCAGCGGTCCTGCCGCTGACGCGCGACGCCGAACCCCAGGTTGTTGTTTCGCGCGATCTCGAAGATCGATCCGTGGAGATCGTTCGTGCCGGCGCGCGTATTGACGATCACGGTTCCAGGCCGGTTCATCTTCGCCGACGAGTTGTTGGTCTCGACGCGGAACTCCTCGATGGTGTCCATTCCCGGCGGACGTCCGGCGATCTCGCCGACATCGCGATTGAGCAGCACCGCGCCGTCCTGCACGAACTCCATGCCCCACTTGATGCCCCAGACGCGCGGCGACGCGCTGGCGCCGTCCACACCGGGAGTGGTCTGGTTGACCAGCGATTGAAACATGCGGCCGCTGATCGGAAGCTGGTCCAACCGCGCGCGGTCGGTGACTTGCGCCAGCGTCGCCGAGGTGGTGGTCGCGAGCGGCGCGGCATTGGCGATCACCGTGACTTCGGTCGCGGTGGATCCCACTTTGAGAGATGCGTCCACGACGATCACCTGCCCCGTCTGGAGAAGGAACCGGCCCTTGAACGGCTCGAATCCCTGGGACTCGATGCGGATGGTATAGTCGCCGCTAAGCGCGGCCGGGAACGCGTAGGCTCCGGCTTCGTTGGTGGTGGTGGTGAACTTGCCCGCGGTGCGCGGATGCTCGATCGTCACCGAAGCGCCGGGAACGAATGCCCCGGTCGCGTCACGAACCGTGCCTTGGACTTTGCCGGCTCCGGTCTGGGCGGACGCGGACGCGGCGAAAAACACGGTGAGAAGGCTCCATCGCTTCATCGCCACAGTGTATACCTGCCAACGGTGGAACGCTTGCGGCGCCGCCTGCCAGACGATAAGATCTCAGCAAGGAGTTCCAGTGTCGAGAACAGCGATTTTACTGTTGATAGTTGCCTCTCTGCTTCAGGGGCAAGCGACCGAAGGCACCATCCTCGGCTCGATCGTCGACCCCACAGGCGCCGCCGTCGCCAACGCTCCCGTCCGGGTGACCAATACGGGCACCGGCGCCGCGCGATCGGCCACCACCAACGACCTCGGCGAATACACTGTCACCAACCTCCCGCTCGGCGAGTACTCGGTGAGCGCGGAAGCGCCCGGGTTCAAGAAGGCGATGCACCCGCCGGTTCCCATCACGGTGAAGGCCCGCGTGCGCGTGGATCTGCGGCTGGAAGTCGGCGAGACGTCACAGAGCGTGGAGATCTCGGCCGCGACGCCTTTGCTCAAGACCGATACGGCGGAGGTCGGCGGGGTGGTGTCGCGCCAAGTGTTGCAGGACGTTCCCGTGTTCGGGCGCAACTTCCTGGCGCTCGCGGCGCTGATCCCGGGCACGACCAACGGACCGCCGGCCAGCCGCCAACGCGATTTTTCGGGCGCGTCGGTGACCATCGGCGGCGCGTCCGCGGAAGCCAATAACTTCATCATCGACGGCATCTCCAACAACATGGAGTTTTCCGGCGCGATGGGAGTGGTGCCGGCCATCGACGCTATTCAGGAGTTCGCCATCCAGACCAGCCAGTACTCGGCCGAGTTCGGACGCTCCGGCGGCGGTATCGTCAATCTGGCGATCAAGTCGGGAAGCAACGGCTGGCACGGATTCGCTTACGACTACTTTCGAAACGACAAGCTGGACGCGCGGCCGTTCGACTTCTCCTTCACCAACCAGGCCAGGCAGCCATTGCGGCGCAACCAGTTCGGCGCCGGCCTGGGGATGCCGGCGATCCGCAACAAGATCTTCGTGTTCGGCAACTACGAAGGCACCCGCAACCCGAGCGCGAACATCGCCACCTACATCATGTCGAACGAGACCGAGCGCCGAGGTGACTTCTCCGGTTCCAACATCGTCTATGCCGATCCCGCCACCGCGCGCCCCGATCCATCGAACGCGCTCGGGATTCGAACGCCGTTCCCCGGCAATCGCGTGCCTTCCGCGCGCATCGACCCGATGGCGACGCGGCTACTCAGTTTCTTTCCACTGCCCAATTTCCGCGACCCGAATCCCAACGTGCGGAACAACTTCCTGGTGTCGGAGAAAAACAACGACGGCCTGAATTCGTTCAACCTCAAGGGCGACGGACACGTCAACGACCGCAACTCGCTGACCGGACGCGTTTCGCAGCAGCGAGGCGGCCGCCGGCGGTCGTTCTGGATGCCGGAGAACCGGCTGGGCGCACGGGCGTCGCTCGACGCCACCAACACGGGTCTCACCTTCACGCACGTATTCCGGCCCACGATAGTCAACGAGGCTCGCGCGGGCTATAACTATCTCCGGTTCGGAAACGAGATGCTGAACAACGAAAACGTGATCGACGAGTTCAAGATTCCCGGCTGGAACACCGTGTCGTTCGCGAGGGGATTCCCGGCCTACAGCATCCGCAACTACCAAGCCACCTCGATCATCCGTCCCATCGCCAGCGTCCCGACGCCGTTCTTCCTGGTGGAGCACTCCTGGCAGTTCATGGACAACCTGAGTTGGCAGATCGGCAAGCATGCGCTGAAGCTGGGGGCCGAAGCCGGCCGGATCGCCAACAACCGCTTCCAGGGGCGCAACGGCGGCGGTTCCCTCACCTATGACGGCACTTACTCCACGCCGCTGGTGGGCGCGCCTCTCGAGGCGCTTCGGACCGGGATGACGGACGCATTGCTCAATCAGGCCCGGGGATTCTCGACGAACTACCAGTTCGACGGCGTGCGCATCCGCTCCAATCGCGCCAGTTGGTTCGTCCAGGACGACTTCCGCGTGAGCGCGAAGCTGACTCTGAATCTCGGCCTGCGGTGGGAGTACTTCAGCCCGTGGCGGGAGGAGCAGAACCGGCTCCTCAACTTCGACTTCCGGACGGGCGAACGCCTGCTGGCGGAGAGCACCAAGCCGATCATCCGGGATCTGGTGGGCGTCCCCGGCGGCAACATGCCGGCGGGCTGGCGTTACACCACCAACGCGGAGATCCTGCCGCGAAAGAACTGGACCAATTTTTCGCCGCGGTTCGGGTACGCTTACAACGCCGGACATAACCTCGTTTTTCGCGGCGGCTACGGCATCTTCTATGCCGCCACGGTGAGCAACAACTTCAACAACGCCGGGACCGACGGCAGCCCCTTCTTCACCGACTTCGGCCTGGCGTCCGAACTCGACCGGCCGATCCTGCCCCGGACCGGCTTCCCGGCCGGCGGCATCGTCGGAGCCTTCGCCACGCGGACTTTCGGAGCTTACTACGGCCCGCTGACCCGGCCCGATCCCTATACGCAGAAGTGGAACTTCAACATCCAGTGGAACCCGATTCGCAAGACGGCAATTGAGGTTGGCTACAGCGGCCAACGCGCGCTGCGCTTCTCGACGCTGGCCAACGGCAACGCACCCCTGCCGGGCCCCGGCGCCGTCCAGGACCGCCGCCCGTACCCGAACGTGGGTGGGTTCCTGCTCTATCTGCCCGTGAACGACTCCAATTACAACGGGCTCGAGATCACGGTGAAGCAACAGGAGTTCAAGGGTCTATACTTCCAAAGCGCCTTTACGTTCTCCAAGGCGCTGGCCTACACCACCGGCACCGACGGAGGCGTCCTGAACGACCCGTATAACTTCCGCTACGATTACGGCCCGGCCAACTACGACTTTCGCAAGCGTTGGGTGTCGGCCGTTACCTGGCGGCCTCAATACGGCAAGAAGTGGAACGCGATCGCGCGGCACTCGCTCTCCGGCTGGGAGACCTCCAGCCTGATCACCATGCAAGGCGGGTTTCCTTTCACGGTGGGGGTCAGCGGACCCCAGTTGAACAACGGCGCCGGATCGAATCGCGCGAACCTGGTGGGCGATCCCAATCTTGGCTCGGCCGCCAATCGCGACCGCTGGTTCAACACCGCCGCGTTCACCGCGCCTCCGAACTTCGTCTGGGGCGCGCAAGGCAAGAACGTGCTGCGGACGCCGGGCCTGGCGCAAGTGGACTTCGCGTTCCAGAAGGTGTTCCCCTTCCTCGAGAACAAGCGGATCACGGTGCGCATGGAGTCGCAGAACTTCTTCAATCGCGTCCAACTGGGCGCGCCCGCCGCGACGCTCGGAGCGCCGAACTTCGGCGTGATTCGCGGGTTGCAGGGGGGACCGCGGAACATCCAGTTAGTAGGCCGGTTCGAGTTCTGACCATGACCAGACGCCACTTTTTCGCATCGGCCGCGGCGGCCATTCCGGCTGCCGCCCAGGGCGCGGTCGCCCTGGGATCGCGGCGGGAACTCTTCGTGGACCGTTTCCTGATCGACCGTCTGGATGGCGCTTCCTTGCGGCTCGCCGCGCCGAGGCGCGAAGACGCGGCCATCGTGCTCGACCGTCCGTGGGAAGGCGCCTTCTCCAACTATGTCACCGTGATTCAGGACCGGGACGAATACCGGCTCTACTATCGCGGACTGCCGCTCGCCGGGAAGGACGGCAGCGCCGCCGAGACCACTTGCTACGCGGCGTCGAAAGACGGGAAGAAGTTCACCCGGCCCGATCTCGGCCAGTTCGACTACCAGGGCAGCCGGAAGAACAACCTGATCTTGGCCGGCATGGCGCCGTTTTCCAGTAACTTCAGCCCCGTAATCGACGAGCGGCCGGGCGTGGCGCCGGAACAACGTTACAAGGCGCTGGCGGGAACCAGGACGAGCGGGCTGGTGGCGTTTCAGTCGGCCGACGGGATCCGCTGGAAGAAGATGAGGGACGAGCCGGTGTTCCGCGAGGGTATGTTCGATTCGCAGAACCTCGCCTTCTGGTCCACCGCGGAAGGGAAGTATGTGATGTACTTCCGCACCTTCAAAAAGATCGACGGCAAGGGCGTGCGGTGGATCTCCCGGACCACCAGCGAGGACTTCGTCAACTGGACCTCGCCCGTGGAGATGACGTTCGGCGGCGCTCCGCCCGAGCATCTCTATGTCAACCAGACTCATCCTTATCCCCGCGCGCCACATATCTACATCGCGCTGGCCGCCCGGTTCATGCCCGGACGCCAGGTGCTATCGGAAGACGAGGCGCGCTCGGCCGGCGTGAATCCGGGATATTACAAGGACTGCGCCGACGCGGTGCTGCTGACCTCCCGCGGCGGCGGATCGTACGACCGGACCTTCCTCGAGGCGTTTCTGCGGCCAGGCCTGGGCGTCGAAAACTGGGTCTCGCGGAACAACTATCCGGCGCTGAACACGGTGCGGACCGGCGCGGACGAGATCTCGTTCTACACGTTGAGCAATTACGGGCAGCCAGGCACGCACCTGCGCCGCTATTCGCTCGGGCTGGACCGGTTCGCGTCGCTCCACGCGGGATACGCGGGCGGCGAGGCGCTTACCAAGCCCCTGACATTCGCCGGATCGCGGCTGCTGCTCAATTACTCGACATCGGCGCCGGGCGGCGTACGCATCGAGATTCAGGACGCAGCCGGGCGCGCGATTCCCGGATTCTCGCTCGACGAGAGCGTGGAGACCATCGGCGACCAGATCGAACGCGCCGCGCGCTGGAAGGGATCGCCGGACCTGGCGAGACTGGCGGGACGGCCCGTCCGGCTGCGGCTGGCGTTGAAGGACGCCGACGTGTTCGCGTTGCAATTCGCGTAGCGGAACGAGTCCCGGCTCTGCCGGACAAAGGACTTGCTACAATAGCCTCATGGGAGCGCTTCCCGATCGCAAGATCGCCGAGCCGGTGGCAATTCACGAACACGCCATCGACAACCTCCGGTTCATCCGCGAGACCATGGAGCGGGCCGCGCCGTTCACCGCCGTCCCCGGTTGGGGCGGCGTGGCGATGGGCTGTATCGCGCTTTGCGCCGGATTTCTCGGATCGGGGATGCGCTATACCAAGCCATGGCTCGAGATCTGGCTGGGCGCGGCTGTGCTCGCCTCGATGGCGGGAGCGGCGGCGATGATCTGGAAGTCGCGCCGCGCCGGACCACCGCTGTGGAGCGCCGCCGGACGCCGGTTCGCAATGAGCTTCGCGCCGGCGATCGTGGCCGGATCGCTGCTGACCATCGTCATGGTCCGCGCCGACGCCTGGAACATGCTGCCCGGCATGTGGCTGCTCCTTTACGGATCGGCGATCACGGCCGGCGGCACCTTCTCGGTCCGGCTCATCCCGGTCCTTGGCGTGTGCTTTCTGGTGCTCGGCTCTTACGCCCTGTTCAATCCTGGCCGCGGCAACCTGCTGATGATCGCGGGCTTCGGCTTACTACACATCGTTTTCGGATTCATCATCGCAAGGAGGTACGGTGGCTAGAAACGCACTCCGCAACGGCCCGCCTGAACCCGGGCCGGCCGCCAACGGCGCGAAGACCACGCCTCAAAAACAGGCGGTCGAAAACCTGGACCGCGTCATTCACGAGCGCATACGCCTCGGCGTGGTCAGCGCGCTGGCGGTCAACACTTCGCTCACGTTCACCGAACTCAAGAACCTGCTGAGCCTCACCGACGGCAATCTGAGCGTCCACTCGCGCAAGCTCGAGGAAGCCGGTTACATCGTCTGCACCAAGTCGTTCGAGGGCCGGATGCCCAAGACCGAGTACAAACTGACCGAGTCCGGCCGCTTGGCCCTGGAAAAATATCTGGCGCACATGGAAGCGCTCATCAGCGCCACCCGCGCCGGCTCCCGGTAGATCCCGTGTCCTGGTGGTTGCTTCTGGCGGCGGCGGCGCAGATCCCGGCGATCGACGTTCCCGCCACCACCCACTTTTCCGCCCGGCACGCCGAAATCCGCGTTGGCGATGGCGCCCGCGCCGAGCCGGGCAAGGTCTTTGTGGTCCACTACACGCTGTGGCTGCCCGACGGATCCAAGGCGGACTCGTCGGTGGACCGCGGCGAGCCGCTCTCTTTCGAGCAGGGCCGCCGCCGCGTGATCGCGGGTTGGGAAGCCGGGTTCGAAGGGATGCGCGTGGGTGGCAAGCGCCGGCTGTTCGTCCCCTACCAACTCGCGTATGGCGAAAAGGGACGCGGACCGATTCCCCCCAAGGCGGACCTGGTGTTCGATGTCGAGTTGCTCGACGTCCGCGAACCGGTTCCGATGCGCGCGGTGGTGGCGCCGGACGGCGTCTTGTACGAGGGGGTCTCCGATGCGCGCCCCACGGGTTCCGCCGCGATCGCCGCCGATGGCCTGGCGGCCGGATTTTCGATGACCGGCCGGATGGCCGGCGCGAGCGGATCGCGGGAAGTGGCAGGTCTGTTCGGATCGGCGCGGCGGTTTGCTTCGGCGGCGGACCGTGTGACGCTGGGGCCAGTCGCGGGGATCGACGGCCCGCTATCGGCCGCCGTGTGGTTCCGGTTCAATCAGGGCGGACTCCGGCAGACTCTATTGGGCTGCGCCGGCAAATTCGGAATCGAACTGACCGAGGCGAACCGGCTTCGGTTTCACGATGGCGCCGGGCGCGGCTTCGAATCGTGGACGGAAGTCCCTTTGCACGGTTGGCATGCGCTCACCGCTGTCCGGCGCGCCAAGCCGGGCGAGCCGCTGACGCGTGACAACCTGACCGTGTTTCTCGACGGACGCGAGATGGACGGGAGACGCGACGAAAAGTGGACGACGGCGCCGGGCGGACCCTGCCACATCGGACCGCCGGCCGGTGAGGGCCGGCTCGACGCCGACATCGATGAGGTCCTGCTGTTCCGGCGCGCGCTGTCCGACGGCGAGGTGGCCGCGTTCGGAGCCGCGAAGTAGCGTGGCCGGCGGCTCTGAATTGCTACACTGATACTTCATGAAGGCGGCGCGGCGTGAGACGATTCGCGTAGGCGATCATGCGCCCTCTTTCCGCCTGCCCGCCCTGGACGGACCGGAACAGAGCCTGGTGGATTTGTTGCGGCAGGGACCGGTGCTCGTGGCGTTCTTCAAGATCTCCTGCCCCACCTGCCAGCTCACGTTCCCGTACCTGTCGCGATTGTCGGCGGGCGGCGTGCGCTTCGCCGGGATCTCGCAGGATGACGCCGCGTCGACGCGGGCGTTTCAGAAGCGCTTCGGGGTGAATTTCACGCTCCTGCTCGACGAGGCGGGCGGCTATCCGGCCAGCAACGCGTACGGCATCACGCACGTGCCTGCGATGTTCCTGGTGGAGCCGGACGGCGCCGTAGCGGCGGCATGGGCGGGATTCTCGAAAGCGGACATGGACAAGCTGGCCGCCCGGCTGCGGCTGCCCCTGTTCGCGGCGGGCGACAACGCACCGCAATGGAAGCCGGGCTGAGGCTCGAAAAATTAGCTCCCGGCGGGAGCGATACGTCACAAGGATACACTGTAGAGAATGGCAATCAACGAGGTTTTCAAGTCGGCGTCGGCGATCGTGCACGGGCTGGGCATCACGTTCAAGGAGATGATGAAGCCCACCGTCACCGAGGATTATCCCGACGTGCCTCCGGTGTTCCAGGAGCGGTTCCGCGGCAAGCACATCCTGCAGCGGGACGAGAACGGCATGGAAAAGTGCGTCGCGTGCTTCCTGTGCGCGGCGGCGTGCCCTGCCGACTGCATCTACATCGAAGCGGCGGAGAACACCGAGAAGACCCGCATCTCCGGCGGCGAGCGCTACGCCACCGTCTACAACATCGACTACACGCGCTGCATCTTCTGCGGCTACTGCGTCGAAGCGTGCCCCACCGACGCAATCACGCACGGCCACGGCTTCGAGATGGCGGCCTTCGACACCTCGGCGTTGATCATGCGCAAGGAAGACATGCTCGGGCCCGTTCCCGCCGGCGCTCGAGCGCCGGTGATCGCGGAAGCGCCCGCGGCGCACGGGCACTGATCCGGGTTACCAGTAGATCTTCAGCGCCACCTGCATCTGGCGCGGGTTGTTCGCCTGCCCGGTCACGCGCCCGAAGTTCAGGTTGTTCAGGTTGGCGACCGGCGAACTGAACACCACGCGGTTCAGCGCGTTGAACGCCTCGCCCCGCAGATCGAACCGGATCGATTCGGTCAAGTGGAACGTCTTCGCCAGGCTCACGTTCTCCGACAGGTTCCAGAAGCCCCGAACCGGAGCGTACCGGGTGGAGTTGCCGAATCCCAGCGGCTGCGCGGGGAACTGGCTGGCGGGCTTGAGGTAGGCGTCCTTGGCCGGATCGAACGTATCGCCCACCAACGGCACGCGCCACTGGTCATAGGAGTCCACCCGCGGCCGGGTGACGCCGTTGAAGATCGGAAGCGGATTGTTGCGCGACAACGCCAGCGGATTGCCGCTGGTGTACACCTGGATCGCGGAAACGCGCCAGCCGCCTATGGTCTGCGACAGCAGTCCGTGCGAGAACCACCTCTGGTTGCGCCCGAAGGGGAGGTTCCAAATGGTGGAGAACTTGAGGGTATGCGTGCGATCGTGCTGGCCGATCGACTTCTCGAGCCGGCGGTTGCCCATGTCCATCGCCGATCCGCCGTTGGCGAAGTAGGTATCGGAATCGGTGATCAGCTTGGACAACAGGTAGCTCCACTGAATGGTGACGTCCTTCGAATAGCGGCGGCTCGCCTTGATCAGCATCGCGTGGTAGCTGGAATGGCCGCTCTTGTCGCCGTTCTGCACGCCGGTGGAAATGGTGGAGTACTGCGGGAAGGGGCGCAGAGCCTGGTTGACGGTCCGCTGTAGCTGGTTCACGAAGCTCGGATACGGCGCGGTGATCCCCGCGTTGCGGGCCGTGGCGGAGTTGATGTCGGACCGCAGGATGTTGAGCGCCTGGGTGGTCCCGAATCGCGACACCAGGTCTTCCAGGACAGCCGACGGGACTTGGTTGAAGTTGAGCAGGCCCGACTGCAGGTGCGTCCCGATCGTGGCGTTGTACCCCACGTCGACGATGGTGTTCTTCGCCACCTGCCGCTGAATGCTGAACGTCCACGAGATGTTCTCCGGCGCGCGGGTGGCGTCCTGGCCGTTCCAATAGTCGACCGTGTTGCCGTTGGAGAAAGCGGGATCGATCGCCGGTGGCAGCTTGTAGGGTGGCAGCCCGTTGTCGAGCTTGAACGTCGGCTGGATGCCCTGGCTGGTGTTGTCGAATTGATACTGGCCGATGAAGCCCGCGAAGTGGCCGCTGCCCTGCACCGCCGTGATGCGCGAGTAGCTGAGCCCGAAGCCGGAACGGACCACAGTCTTGCCGTCGGGCGACCACGCGAGTCCGATGCGAGGACTGATTCCCTTGTACCAGCCCGGCACCAGACTGCGGCGATTCTCGCGGCCGGGGCCGAAGCCGGCGAACCACAACGCGCCGGGACGTCCGTCGGCGCCGGGATTGGGCCTGTCCGGATTGAAGTCGGAGTACTCGTCTTTCTTGTTGGTGGGCGGCAGCGTGAAGTCGTACCGCATGCCGATGTTGACGGTCAACTTGCGGGTGATGCGCCAATCGTCCTGCGCGTAGAACCCGAAGTAGGGATAATTCTGCGTGACCCTGCGAATGGTTTCGGTGCGCCCCAGAACGGCGTCGCCCAGCAGGAACGACGCGAACGAACTGCCACCGCTAGCCGGAAAAACGGTGGAGCCGGGGATGCCCGTGCTGAGGAAGCTGAAGTCGGCGCGGCCCGCGATATCCTGTTGGCCGAAGCCATCCGCGTTCTGATTCTGGTGCTGGAATCCGAACTTGAACGTGTGCGACTGGCGGACGTAGCTCAGGTCCTCCTTGATGCTCCACCCTGGCTGCTCGGTTCCGTTGTAAGAGGCCGAACCCCAGCCGGTGAACTCGGTGAAGTTGATCGTTGGAAAGTTCTGGTTGCAATCCACGACGTTCTTGACGCAGACCTTGCTCTTCCAGTTCTTGTCCACGTTCGGCGAGTAGGCGTTCTTGATGAAGCTGTTGATCGCGAACGACATGTTGCTGATCACGCGAGGTCCGATGGTCCAGTTGTGCGTGACGCGGAACGCTTGCGTGTCCCAGGCCGACACCGATCCGTTCCACAGCGGCTCCGGCAATCCGGGAGGTCCGCTGGCGCCGGGCTTGTTGCGGAACTGGGTGGCGTTCCAGAGGAAGCCGAAACGGTGCGCCGTGCCCCACACCTGATCCGCCTTGAAGCTCCACTTGTCGGTGGGCCGGATCAGCGTCCCGCCCGGCACCTGATAGTTGGCGGCGACGTAGTTGCGGGAGCCCGGAGTGCGATTCCGGTTGGGCACCACCGGTGAAGTGAGCGACGAGATGGCCACCGCCGTTGGCGAGAAGCGGCTGACCGGAATCTGGTTGTCCGGAAACACGTCGCGCACGAAGCCCGATCCTTGCGCACGCGTCGAGCCGGGATCGTAGATCGGGATCAGGTTGTTGGACGGGTCAACCCAATACTGGAAGTCGCCGCGATACATCTCCGGCGTCGGAATCGTCAGATTGACGTTGTTCGCGCCGACGCGGTTGCGGAACCCCTCGTAGGAGAAGAAGTAGAACGTCTTGTTCCGGCCGTTGTACAGCTTGGGAATCAGCACTGGCCCGGAAGCGGTGATTCCGAAATCGTTCTGCCGGTAGATGGACCGGCTCAACGCGAAGAAGCCGCGCGCGTCCACGATGTCGTTGCGCAGGAAGTCGTACGCCGAGCCGTGGAACTTGTTGGTTCCCGACTTGGAGGCGAACGTCATCACGCCGCCGCTCGCCTGCGAATATTCGGCCTTGAAACCGTTGGTGTCGACGGTGAACTCGGTCAGCGCGTCGAGAGACGGCGTATTGAGCGCGGCCTCGGCTGTATCGCCCGAGCGGTTGGTGCCCACGCTGTGTCCGTCGAGAGTGGCGTCCCAGGCGGCTGCCTGTCCGCCGCCGAGCGAGAGCGCCTGCCCCGATCCGCGGGCTTCCGGAACCACGTCCACCAGGTTGAACGGGCTGCGCATGTCGCCGGCCACCTGCAGCGGCAGTTCGTCGACCAGCTTGTTGTCCACCTGCGTGGTCACCTTGGCGTCGTCCGTCTGGATCAACGCCACCGACGCGGTGACCTCCACTTGTTCCGACACCTGGCCGAGTTGCAACTGTGCGTCCACGCGCACGGTCGCCGACGCCGACAGCACGATGTTCTGCCGCACGTATTGCTTGAATCCGGACGACACGATCTGGAGGCGGTACACGCCGGGAGTGAGGCTGGTGAAGTTGAACTCGCCGGAAGTGGTCGCTTCCACCTTGGCGGTCGCGTTGGTGTCGCGATGCACCAGTGTGACCAGCGCCGCGGATACGCCGGCGCCGGTGGGATCGGTGACTGTTCCCGTGATATTGCCGCGTTCGCTTTGGGCGAACAGGGCCGGTAACGAGAGCGCCACAAGCAACGAGGCGGTAATGCGAGCCATTGGTAGATTATGGCTCGAAGCCGGCCCAAATGGAAGCTATGTCCAGCCCGCCTATTCCTCCTGGTCGTCCCCTTCTTCTTCCTCCTCGTCCCCTCCGCCGGGCGGTTCCGGCAGAGCCGATTGGCGCGCCAGATCGGCGAACCAGCCGTCCGCCGCGATCAGTTGCGCCGCGTTCCCCGTTCCGTCACTTGACCGTCCTTCATCACATAGACCAGATCGGCGTCCTTCACCATCGTGTAGCGGTGCGCGATCACCAGCATCGTGGGGCGCGGCGAAAGTCTCGACAGCGCCTGGCGGAATTCGGGCTCGGTTGCGTAGTCGAGATTGGCGGTCGCCTCGTCGAGCACGAGCAGGCGCGGCCGGTCCACCAGCACACGGGCGATCTGCAGACGCTGCCGCTCGCCGAGCGACAATCCCATGCCGTTCTCGCCGATCTCGGTGTCGAGCCCTTCGGGCAGGCGCTCCAGCAGACGGGCGAGCCCCGCTTCGAGCGCCGCCTGCCGCACCTCGGCGTCGGAGGCATCGGGCCTCTTGTAGCGGATGTTGGCGGCGAGCGTTCCGCGAAACACCGCGCCGTCGGCGGCCACCACTCCGATCGCGCGCCGCACGGCGGACGGATCTGCGCTGGCAAGAGGCTGCCCGTCGAGGTAGATCCCGCCGGCCTCCGGTTCGATCAGCTTCAGTAGCAGGTCGGCGGTGGTGGTCTTTCCCGCTCCGGACGGACCCACCAAACCGGTGATCGACCCCGGGCTCAGATCGAGATCCAGGCCCCGCAGCACTTCGCGCTCGGGAACGTAGCGGAAATGGACGCCGCGGAATTCGACACGTCCCGGCCTCGGCGCGAGTTCCTCGCCGGGTTGTTCCACCGGCCCCGCGTCCAGCAGGCGGATGGCGCGCCGCAACGCCACCAGTTGATTCCGCAGGCTGATCGCGATCCCGTTGAGCGAGTCGATCGGCGAATACAGGCGATCGAGGTAGGAGACGAACATCACCACGTCGCCCGGCGTCAACTTGTGGGCCAGCACCAGCCATCCGCCATAGCCGAGCACCAGCGCGCGGCTCAGGTTGCTGAGCGCGCTCTGCGCGATGTAGTAGCGATGCGCCAGCTTCATGCGCCCGAGATAAACGGCATAGGCATGCTTGGATTCCCGCTCGAGCCGTTCGCTTTCCCGGGTCTCGGCGCCCGACAGCTTCACCGTCTTCACCGCCTGCAAAGCTCCGGAGATTCGCGCGGAGAGTGACTCCCACAACTCGTAACCACCGAGACGATCATCAGTTTCCAGCTCTGCGTGGCCATGATGGCGCAGATCCCCACCAGCCGGATGATTTCCGGCGCGATTTGCTGCGACAGAGCGTGCACCACCGGCGCCACCTCGTCGGAAAGGTCGATCCGGCGCACCAGCGCGGCCGAAGGGCGCTTGCCGAAGTAGATCACCGGCAGGCGCAACCCGTGCGCGAACGTCCGCACGATCAGCCCCGATTCCATGTCGCTCGCCACGCGCGATCCGTGATAGTCGGACTTCAACTGGAAGAAGTAGCCGGCGACGCTGATGACGAACATCCCGGCCACCGACAGCAGCAGAGTCCGCGGCGTTTCGTCCGCCGTGCGGGATGCGACGCGGCCGGGCCCGTGCGGCTGTGACGCGGTGGCCGGCGGTTGCGGCGCCACGAAGAGCCCCGCCACGTCGTTGATCGCGTGCCGGTAGATCACCGGCTGCATGAGGTCGGCTCCGGTCGAAAGAAGGGCGAACAACGCGATCGACAGAATGCGGGCCCGGTGCGGTTTGGCGAGTTCGTACAGCACCGCCCACACGCGCCGGCTCGCCGCGTCTTCGCTCATTTCGCCGGGCGGGACCGCGGGGGGTTCCGATGGCATGCTTCCCGCCAGTTTAGCTTTGGCGGCCCGAAGCTTCCGTCCCACGCGAGGGCGAGGTACCACCCATTCTTGCGCAAGGGCTATCGTCATCGGACCGGAATGCCGATAGTGCGTCATGACGTTTAACGGACTCGATGAGGCGCTCCCGGCGCCCAGCCCGAAAAGAATTTACCAATCGCCCAGCCTTCGCCACTATGGCGACATTCGGCGGCTCACATTGGCTTCAGGCCTGGGCGACATGAACGACTGAGGCATCCCGATGACTGGCAAGGACAAGAGCTAGGGAACTGACCCTATAGGCATACGAAAACCCCTCCCTCGGGGCTAAGGTGCGGGCCGCGATCTGCCGATCCCTTCCAAAGAGATATTGCCTCGATGCAAGAGGAACGACAGAAAGGGCTCATGCCGGTATACTCTAGGGCTTCGCTGGACGCGCGCGTCCGGCTCGCGCCAAACGTGCTTTGCCAGGAATTGGAGGGCGAGGCAGTGATGTTGAACCTCGACCGCGGCTTCTATTACAGCCTGGACGAGGTGGGCGCGGCGATGTTGAGACTGATGGATTCAGGGACGCTCGAGAGCGTCGCGGCGGGCATCGAGCGGGAGTACGACGTGGAGCCCGAACGCTGCCGGGCCGACGTATTGCGTCTGGCCGGACAGATGCTGGAGCACGGAATTCTGGAGATCGCTTCCTGAGAGGCCTGCGATGAGCGGATTCTGCTGCGTGTGGAACGGCAAGGGCGATCGCGCATGGGCGGCCGGCGCGATGGCGGCGTTGCGTTCGCGCGGAGAGGGTCCGGCGAGGCTGGAGAGCGCCGGTCCGCTGTCCGTGGCGGTATGCGGCGTTGGCGGAGTGGTGAAGCATCCGGCGGTCGACTTGTGGCTGATGGGGGAGGTTCGCCTGGATGGACGCGCCGAACTGGCACGCGCGCTCGGCGCGCCACCGGCCGCGAGCGGCGCGGAACTGCTCCTCGACGCCTATCTCCGCTGGGGTGTGGAGTGCGCCGGCCGCGTGGCAGGCGACATCTCCGCCGCGATTTACGACGGCCGCGACGCCACGCTGTTCTGCCTGCGCGATCATTTCGGCGTCTTGCCGTTCTTCCACGCCGCGACGGCGGAAGGTCCCGTGTTCGGCGACACGCTGGCTGCGGTGAAAGCGGTGGCAAAACCGGATGTCGACGAGTTGTTCATCGCCGATCTGCTGATGTTCGACGGGACCTGGGACGCGGCGCGGACTGCCTTTGAGGGCGTGAGGCGCCTACCCGCCGCTCACCGGCTGATCGCGCGGAATGGCGCGACGAGAGTAGAACGGTACTGGTCCTTTCCGGTGGACGAGCCGGTGCGGTTCCGCCGGTTGGCCGATTATCCCGAGCGGTTCAACGAACTGTTGTCGGCCGCGGTACGGGACCGGTTGACCGGAGATCGCGTATCGGTCTTGCTGAGCGGCGGACTGGACTCGGGAACCTTGGCAATGGAGGCCTCCGCGCAACTGGGCGGCTTGCATGTGAAAGGGCACAGTTATGTCTACGATTGGTTAATTCCGGACGACGAGCGGGCGTTCGTCGATTCGACCGCGAGAGCGGCCGGAATCGAGGTTCGGCGCCAGTCCGCCGACCGTTTTCCCCTCTACGAGGGCTGGGAGCGGCCGGACCACGTGCTGCCGGAGCCGGTCCACCAACCGTTCGGCCGGCTGGAGTGGCTGGCGTCCTTGCGCGAAATGGCCGCGTACGGCGGAGAAGCGTTGTACGGCGAAGGTCCGGACGAGATGCTGCGGTTCGAATGGCGCGCCTACCTCCGGTCGGCGATCGAGCGCGGAGCGTGGGGCCTGCTGGGGCAGGATCTCGTGGGATACCTCTCGCGCCACAAGAGAGTTCCCGGATGGCGGTTGCCCGGCCGCGACCGGCCCGTCGCGCGGCAGGCGATGCCGCCCTGGCTCGAACCGGATTTCGTGGGCCGGCACGATCTGGGCGCCCGCTGGGACGACCTCCGCGCGGCGGCCCCTTCCTTGCATCCTTATCGCCCGGCGGCGCACGCCATTCTCGGCGACACCCGCTGGCCGGCATTGTTTGAAAGCATGGATCCCGGGTTCACCGGCGTACCGTTGCGAGTGCGGCATCCGTTCTTCGACCTCCGGATGGCGCGCTTCCTCATGTCGCTGCCGGTGCTGACATGGTGCCGCCGCAAGCAGATCTTGCGGGAAGCGGGCCGTAGGCTGCCGGCCGCCGTGCGGACCAGGCGCAAGACGCCGCTGGCCGCCGATCCGGTCCAAGAACGCGTTCGCCGGGAAGGGCCGCCACCGGCGGCGCGGACCCGGGCGCTCGCCAGGTTCGTGCATCCCACATGGACTCCCCCTACTGGCGCGGAACCCTTGGAGACCTGGCGCGACTTACGCCCGGTGAGTTTGAGTTATTGGCTCTCCAGACTGGAGCAAAACGGATGAACGACCGGCGACGAACCTATGTGAAGCCGCGGTTGCGAGCATTCGGCGGCCGGAACGACGGCCGCATCCCCACCGCGGGAAGGGACAGGATCTAGCAGTGTCCTCGGGTTTCCGTTACGATCTGTACGGCGCCGGTCTCGTCAGCGACCGGCCGCTGGAGTCGGTGCCCTCATCCGGGCTCGGCGGCCCAGCGGCTCCGCTGCGAATCGGCGAGTTACCGCCCCGCGGCGCGGCCGAACCGGGCGACCCGGTGGACGGCGCCTTACCCCGGATCGATCGTTTGCCAGCGGGAGCCATCCGCGTTCGCTTTGCCGATATGGCCTGTTTCGTGTTGGAACCGGCCGGTGGCATCTGGTGCGATTGGCCGAGTCCGCTGACGCAACGCGACGCCGAAACCTACTTGCTCGGCCCGGTCGCGGGTCTCCATGCGCGGCTGCGGGGACGCCTGGCGATTCACGCGAGCGTCGTCGAGGCGCGCGGACGAGCCATCGCGTTCGCCGGCGATTCGGGCTCCGGCAAATCGACGCTCGCCGCCGCCTTCGCGCGGGCGGGACACCGGGTTCTGTCGGACGACCTGCTGGTGCTCGACACGGACGGCGGATCCCCCAGCGCCCTTCCCGGCTACCCAGGAGTGCGGCTGTGGGCCGAATCGGTGGCCGGCCTGTTCGGCGACGCGGAGGCGCTGCCCCGGATGACGCCGGGCTGGGACAAGCGGTACCTGGATTTGGCCGGTCCCGGCCTGTTCCAGAACGCGGGCCGCGAGTTGGCGGCGATCTGCGTGTTGACCGGCGAGCGCGGCCCGGCGGCGCAATTCGAACGGCTGACACCCGCCGCGGCGCTCGTCGAGTTGAGCCGCCATACCCAGGGATCGCGGGTGTTGGCCAAGAACGCGCGCCGCGACGAATTCCGGTCACTCGGCGAGTTGGCGCGAGCGGTTCCCGTATGGCGGCTCTCGGCCCCGCGGCATGACGCATTGACGAAATTTTGCGAGCACACCCATGTATTCCATAGCTGATTTCGGACGGATGATCGCCAACCGCGAGCGGATGGAGCCCTACGTCCAGGCGCTGCGCGCGGCGGTGCGGCCCGGGATGGTAGTGGCCGACATCGGCGCGGGCACCGGCATCTTCTCGTTCATCGCCTGTCAACTCGGCGCACGGCGCGTCTATGCGATCGAACCGAACGGCGCCATCGCCGCCGCGCGGTCCGCCGCCGCCGCCCTGGGCCACGCCGGCCGGATCGAGTTCATCGAGCGAATGTCCACCGCGGTGGCGCTGCCGGAAAAGGCGGACCTCATTGTGAGCGACATTCGCGGCGCGCTGCCGTTTTTCCAGCGCTCGATTCCCTCCCTCATTGACGCCAGGCGGCGCCTTCTCGCTCCGGGTGGCGCGATGATCCCGTTGCGGGACACGGTCTGGGCCGCGCTCGCCCACGCTCCCGCGATTCACCGCAAGCACATCGGCGTTTGGACCGATAACGTGGCCGGCGTGCCGATGCCAGGGATCGCGCGAATGGCCGCCAATGCATGGCATCGCGCGCGGTTCGAAACACGCGACCTGCGGTCGGCCGCGGTGCGGTGCGCGGAAATCGAATACATGCGGGAGGAACGCAGCCGCTTCGAGTGGGAGATTGAACTCACGTGCGCCGAAGAGGGCGAGGTCCACGGACTGGCGCTGTGGTTCGACGCCGAGGCCGCTCCGGGAATTCTCTATTCCAACGGCCCCGGCGAACCCGAACTCGTCTACGGCCAGGGCTACTTCCCATGGTTGGAGCCGGTGCGGCTGCGCGTGGGCGACCGCGTATTCGCCCGAATGGCGGCATGGAGCGGCGACGAGGATTTCGACTGGCTTTGGTCGACCCGGATCGCCTCCTCGGACGGCCGCGAAATCGCGAAATTCCAGCAGGGCACTTGGCTCGCCAACCTGCCCTTGGGAAAGGCTCTCGTGCGGCGAGACGCGGCGTTCGTGCCGTGTCCCAACGAAGCCGCCGCCCTAGACCGGTACGTGCTCTCCGCCATCGATGGCAGCAGCAGCCTGCGAGACATCGCCGACCGCGTCCGTCAGGATTTCCCGGGCCGGTTCGGCTCCTGGGAAGACGCCCTGTCGCACGTCGGCGCGATCTCCTCCGTTTACTCGGCGTGAGGATGGGATGATCGCGGTTCTGATCGTAGGACTCACCGCCTTGGTGCTGTCGTTGGCGCTGACGCCCCCGTGCCGCGGCTTGGCGCTCCGGCTCGGCTACGTGGACCGTCCCGATCGGGGGAGAAAGCTCCACGCACGCGCGGTGCCTCGTATCGGCGGCTTGCCGGTGGCGATCGCCTATCTTGGCGCTTTCGGATTTTTGCTCACGCTCCAATTGCCGGCCAGCAACCTGGTTGCCGCGAACCTCGGACTGATCCAGCGGATCCTGCCGGCGGCGGCGATCGTGCTGGCGCTCGGGTTGGCCGACGACCTGCTCGGCTTGGGCGCCCGGGCCAAACTCGCCGGACAAGCCGCCGCCGGCGCGGTCTGTTGGTGGGGCGGCGTGCGAGTGGAGACCCTCGCCGGACTCGCCCTACCGTCTCCGGTATCGCTGCTGGTGACCGTCCTGTGGCTGGCCGGCTGCTGCAACGCATTCAATCTGATCGACGGGCTGGACGGGCTCGCCGCTGGAGTCGGCGCGCTCGCATCGCTCGCGATGGCCGCCGCGGCGTGGATTCACGGCGACGCCGGGTTGGCGCTCGCCTGCGTGCCTCTCGCCGGGGCGTTGGCCGGCTTTCTACGCTACAACTTCCATCCGGCTTCGATCTTTCTGGGCGATTCCGGCAGCATGCTCACCGGATTCCTGCTTGGGTGCCTCGGCGCGCATTGGAGCCAGAAGTCCGCCACGCTGCTTTCGGTCGCCGCGCCGGTGATCGCGCTGTCGGTACCGCTCTTGGACACCTGCCTCGCCATCGTCCGCCGCGCGATCCGGCGCCAGCCTTTGTTCGTTGGCGACCGCGCGCATCTGCACCACCGGCTGATCGACCGCGGGTTATCGACGCCGGGAGCGGTGGCGCTGGTTTACTGCGCCTGCACGATCGTCGCGGGGCTGGCGGTGGCGGCCAGTGCGTTGCGAGGACGGTGGGGAGTGGTGGCCGTGGTTGCTTTCGCGGCCGGCGCGGTAGCGGCGGTTCGATACCTGGACTACATGGAAGTGAGCGCGGCCCGGCGGCTGATCGGCTTGCTCAGCCTGCGCAAACCGCTCGAGGAAGCGGTGTCGCTCGAAAGACTAAGGCGGTCGATCCAGGCGGCGGAATCGCCGGCCGCGTGCTATCGCGCGTTGCGAGATGAGGCGCTTCTTGCCGGCTTCGCGGCGGTCGATTTTCAGTTCGGCGGCGAATGCTTCGTGGAGGACATCCGCGACCGCGACGGGTTCTGGCAGGTGCGCGTCCCCCTGGAAGCGGGCTGGATCACGCTGCTCCGGCCATTCGGGTCCGAAGACTCGGCGAACCTGGTGGGACCGTTCGTGGAGGCGTCGCGGCGGCTGCTCGACGCCAAGCGTTTCGAGCCTCGCGCCCGGGCCCGCGCGGCGGCGGTGTGAAGCGATGACCGCGGCCTATTTTTCTCCGAGCGGGTCCATGGGCGGCGCCGAGTGGAGCCTGTTCGAGTTGCTCGGCGGAATCCGCAAGCTGGCGCCCGATTGGCGGTTGCACTTGATCGCCGGCGAGGAAGGGCCGCTCGTCGAACGCGTGGCGCGGCTGGGAGTGGAGATCGATCTCGCGCCATTCCCGCCGGAGTTGGCGCGGTACGGAGACGCGGGCGGGGGGCCGATCTCCGCGGGAGTGAACTCACTCCGCTACGCGCGCCGCCTGCGCGCGTTATTGCGATCCATCCGTCCGCGCGTGCTGCATACCAATGGCGTCAAGGCGCATCTGCTGGCGGCCATCTCGACTCAGGCCGGAACCGGTGTCGTCTGGCACGTTCGCGATTACCTGGGAGCGCGGCGCGCCGCGTCAAGGCTCATTCGGCTGGCGGCGTCCACCTGCCACGCAGCGATCGCGGTCTCGGACAGCGTCGCCCGGGATCTGCGAAGCGCGACCGGGCTGGGCGCCGCCGTGCACACGGTCTGGAACGGCGTTGACATGGAGCGTTTCCAGCCCGATGGCGCCCGGCTCGACCTGGATGCCGCGTGTGGTATGGAGGCTCCCGCCGGGCCAGTCGTCCGCGTGGGGCTGGTCGCGGCGTTCGCGCGATGGAAGGGGCACGAGGTATTCCTCGACGCGTTGGCACGGCTCGACCCCGGATCCGGCGTTCGCGGCTACATCGTCGGCGGCCCAATCTACCGCACCGCCGGCAGCCAGTTCGACCTGGACGATCTGAAGCGGAAAGCCGTGGCCCTCGGGCTCGGTGGACGAACCGGCTTCACCGGCCACGTGGCCGATCCCGCCGCCGCGATTCGCGCGCTCGACATCGTGGTCCACGCCAGCACCCAACCGGAGCCGTTCGGCCGCGTCATCGCCGAGGCGATGGCATGCTCCAAGCCGGTGGTGGCCAGCAACGCGGGCGGAGCGGCCGAGATCGTGCGGGCGGGCGAAGACGCGCTCTGCCACGAACCCGGCGACGCGGCCGGATTGGCGGATCGCATCGCCGAACTCGCCGCGTCGGCGGGATTGCGCGCGCGTCTGGGCGCCGCCGGACGGGAGAAGGCGATCCGGCGGTTCGACCGCATGGCCACCGCGCGGAACGTCCTGTCCGTTTACGAGAAGGTGTTCTCGTGAGCGGAGCCCTCTCGATCGGCGTCGTGAGCGACTACCTCGAGGAGGGTTGGCCGAGCATGGACCTGGCGGCCGAACTCATCGCAAGCGCGGCGAACGCCGGGGCCGGGCCGTTCCGGGCGGAGTTGCTGCGTCCGCCGATGCGGCGCCTGCTGAGCCGCCCGCCGGTGAGCGGAGGGTTTGCCTTCAACGGCGATCGCGCGCTCAACCGTTTCCTCTTCTATCCCCGGTGGCTGCGAACCGAGGCCCGCCGGCACGACCTGTTCCACGTCGTCGATCACAGCTACGCGCATCTCGCGCTGGCGCTGCCTGCCGGAGGCACAGCCGTCACTTGCCACGATCTCGACTCGTTCCGGGTGTTGTGGAGCGAGGGCGGGCCGGCCATCCATCGCCACATCGCCAAACGCATCGCGGCCGGGCTGCGCCGCGCGGCAGTGGTGATCTGCCCGAGCCGCGCCACGCGGGACGAACTCGCGAACAGCGGGTTGGTTCCGGCGGCCCGGATCCGCGTGACGCCGAATCCGGTGCACCCATGCTTCGAATCCGAACCGGGTCCGGAGGCGCGGGACGAGGCCGCACGGCTCCTCGGCGGCGGCGAGCCCCTCGTCCTGCACGCCGGCAGCAATATCGCTCGCAAGCGGATCGACGTGTTGCTGGCGGCCTTCGCCCTGGTGAGGTGCCGCTGGCCCGGCGCGCGGCTGGTGCGCACCGGATCGCTGACTCCCGCGCAGCGGAATCAGGCCGTCGCGCTCGGCGTCGCCGGCGCACTGGTGGAGCTTCCGCCGGTGGGACGGGAGACGCTCGCGGCCATCTACAGCCGCGCGGCCTTGACCGTTCTTCCGTCGGACCGGGAAGGGTTCGGCTGGCCGATGGTGGAGAGCCTGGCGCGCGGAGTTCCCGTCGTCGCCACCGATCTCGCGGTGTTTCGCGAAACCGGAGCGGACTCCGCCGTCTACGCATGCGCCGGCGATCCCGCCTCGTTCGCGCGGCTGATGGAACGCCTGCTCGACGAGCGCCGGGCGCGGCCCTAATCGTGGG
Source organism: Acidobacteriota bacterium (assembly GCA_005808475.1). GTDB lineage: Bacteria > Acidobacteriota > Terriglobia > Bryobacterales > Bryobacteraceae > SYLY01. Next base: position 11,093 of record SYLY01000076.1, on the reverse strand, counting down.
AAGCCCGCCGGCGGCGCGCGCGGGCAAGGTCGGAAGCGTTTGGAATGGCGGCCTACGCGCGCGGCCTCGGCGCGATCTACGAAGAGTTGAAGGAGAACCGAAAATGCCTCGAACGGCTTTGATCACCGGAATCACGGGACAGGATGGAAGCCATCTCGCCGAGCATCTGCTCGGCCTCGGTTACGAGGTGCACGGCACGGTGCGCCGCGTGGCGCTCGAACAACCCATGCACCGCATGGGACGCATCGCGCATCTGCTGCCCCGCCTGAAGCTGCACGCGGCCAGCCTCGAAAGCTATCCCAGCCTTTTCCGGATCCTCGGCGCGCACGACTTCGACGAGATCTACCATCTCGCCGCGCAGAGCTTCGTCGCCGAGAGCTTCGAGGACGGCTTCTCCACGATGAACGCCAACGTCAACGGCACGCACTATCTGCTGGCGGCGATGCGGGAACTGAAATCGCGCGCGCGGTTCTACTTCGCCGGATCGAGCGAGATGTTCGGCAAGGTGCGCGAGACGCCGCAACGCGAGTCGACGCCGTTCCATCCGCGCAGTCCCTACGGCATCAGCAAAGTGTCTGGCTTCTTTCTCACGATGAACCATCGCGAGGCGTACGGCATGTATTGTTGCGGCGGAATCCTGTTCAACCACGAGGGGCCGCGCCGCGGACACGAATTCGTCACGCGCAAGATCACCGGCGCCGCCGCGCGCATCAAGCTGGGGCTGGCCGGCGAGCTTCGCCTCGGCAATCTCGACGCTCGCCGCGACTGGGGCCACGCGGCCGACTACGTTCGCGCCATGCACCTGATGCTCCAACAGGACGAGCCGGACGACTACGTGGTGGCCACCGGCGAAACGCACTCGGTGCGTGAGTTCTGCGAACTCGCCTTCCAGGAAGTCAACCTCGATTATCGCGACTGGCTCAAGACCGACGAGCGGTATCTTCGCCCCGCTGAAGTGGACCTGCTGGTGGGCGACGCGTCGAAGGCGCGCGAACGCCTCGGGTGGACGCCGCGGGTCTCGTTCGCCGGGCTGGTGCGCGAGATGGTTCGCGCCGACCTCGAGGAGTTGTCGCCGAAGCTGGATCTGGGCGCGTTGGCGGCACGCGTGGGAACCTCCGCCAGCCGGATCGCGGAGGCGGCGTGCGCGCGCTGACCGAACCCCGCGAGCCGGCCTGGGTTCCCGCCGCGAGCGCCATCATCCGCCGCATGCCGGCCGGGCGCTATCGAGCCATCCAGGCGATCTGCGGACGCGTTCGCCCCGCTCCGTTCTGGCGGGACATTCCCGGCGGCGGCGAATTCCTCTGCGACCTGCGCGATTCCATCGCCCGCGAAGTCTGCTTCACCGGCCAGTACGAACCGCAGGAGACGCTACTGGTGCGGCGGATCCTCGGCCCGGGAGCAGTCTTCGTGGATGTGGGCGCCAACTGGGGATACTTCAGCCTGCTCGCCGCGCGCATCGTGGGCCCGGCCGGCCGCGTGATCTCTCTCGAGCCGGATCCGCGCAATTTTGCCCGGCTGGCATCCAACGCCCGGCGCGGAGGCGGCGCGCATTGGACCACCCACGAAGCCGCCGCGGCCGCTCGCGACGGCGCCCTGGAACTGGCGGGTTACGACGAGTCGGGCGATAACTTCGGCGTGTCGCGCATCGCGGCGGAGGGCGGCTATCGAGTGCCCGCCCGGCGGCTGGACGAATTTCTAAACGAACTCTCGATCGGGCGGACAGATCTGGTGAAGATGGACATCGAGGGCTACGAGGACGAAGCTCTCGACGGGATGGCGCAAGGACTTCGCGAGGGCCGCTACCGGAGGATCCTGCTCGAACTGCACCCCGCGCTTCTCGCCGAACGAGGCCGCGACGCGGCACGCGTTTGCGCGATGCTCGCCACCGCGGGCTATCGCGGCTGGGCGGTGGACCACTCGCCTCGAGCGACTTCGGACTTCGCATACGGACGAGCCGGCGATGTATCCGCGCTGCTGCGGCCGCTTGACGCAGGCAAATTGGGAGATTGGCCTCATACGTTGTGGTCGCTGGCGGAGCCGTTGCCCACCGGACCCCGCGCCTGAGATAGGATTAGTGGTATGCGGATGTCAGTCCTGGCGCTCTGCGCCACTGCGGTCGTGCGCGCACAGACCGGAGAGACGTTCTTCGAAAAGAACGTCCGCCCCGTGTTCCTGGCCAAGTGCAATGGATGCCATGCCGGAGCCGCTCCGGCGGGTGGCTTGAAGCTGGACTCGCGCGAGGCCGTGCTGAAGGGCGGAGCTCGTGGCGCGGCGATCGTCGCCGGCAAGCCCGCCGATAGCCTGCTGATCCGCGTGGTTCGCCACATGGAAGGCAACCTGAAGATGCCGCCCGGACCCAAGCTCCCCGACGCCGAGGCGGCGCTTCTGGCGCAGTGGGTGGAGATGGGCGCGCCCTGGGGCAAGTCCGCCGAACCGGCGCCGGCCGGCGGGAAGTTCTGGTCGTTCATCCCGGCCGCCGAGCCGAAGATTCCCGCCGTGAAGAACCCGTCCTGGGTGCGCAATCCGGTTGATGCGTTCGTGCTGGCCAAGCTCGAGGAGAAGGGCCTGCGTCCGGCGCCGCCCGCCGACAAGCGCTCCCTGATCCGGCGCGCCACCTACGATCTCATCGGACTTCCGCCAACGCCCGAAGAGATCCAGGCCTTCCTCGACGACAACTCACCCAACGCCTTCGAGAAAGTGGTCAAGCGGCTGCTCGCTTCCCCGCGCTACGGAGAGCGCTGGGCCCGCCATTGGCTGGACGTCGCCCGCTACGCCGATTCCAACGGGCTCGACGAGAATCTGGTCTACAAAAACGCTTTCCGCTACCGCGACTATGTGATCGCGGCGTTCAATAAGGACAAGCCTTACGACCAGTTCGTGCGCGAACAAATCGCCGGTGACCTGCTGCCCGAATCCCCTGCCCTGGACACGCAGTTCGAGCGCTGGACCGCGACCGGCTTCCTGTCGCTGGGCGCCAAGATGCTCGCCGAAGACGACCCGGTCAAGATGGAGATGGACATCATCGACGAGCAGTTGGACACCATCGGCAGAACCTTCATGGGGCTCACGCTCGGCTGCGCCCGCTGCCACGATCACAAGTTCGACCCGATTCCCGCGAAAGACTACTACGGCATGGCGGGAATCCTGAAAAGCACCAAGACCATGGAAAACTTCAAGGTCGTGGCCAAGTGGCACGAGTATGTGCTCGCTCCCAAGGAGGATCGCGACCGGCTCGCGGCGCACGAAGCCAGGATCGAGGCGAAGACCAAGGAAGCCGGCAAGATCTCCGGCGCGGAAAATCGCAAGCTGACCGCCGAGGCCAAAGGCAACGTAGGCGCCTATCTCATGGCCGCGCACGAGACCATGCTCGCCGGCAAGACCGCGCTGAAGCCCCTTCCCGCCGGCGCAACGGTCCTGGTGGAACGCGAGGGTTCGTCCTTCGACGCCGGGAACGCATCCAAGCCGCTCGAGCCCAAGAAGCCGAACACGGAGAAGGACGCCAAGGGACCCTTCTTCGCTGAATTCAAGATCGAGGCGCCGCGCGACGCCGAGTATCAACTCGAACTGCTCGACGAAGAACGCGGCGGCGGCACGCACGACCTCCACATCAACGGCGAGATGGTCAAGGCCGGGCTGCCTCCGGTGCAGAATCGCGAAGCGTCGCCCGACGACGGCGGCTGGTCGCCGTTGGGGATCTTCACTCTACGAAGCGGATCGAACACCATCCGGCTGCAACACAAGAACCGCTTCCCGTACTTCGCCAAGCTCCGCGTGGCGCCGAGCCCGCTCCCGGCCGGAACTCCCGTTCCCCGCACCGCGGTCCAGATCGCGCGCAAACACCGCGTGAACCCGAGCTTCGTGGAGCAGTTCGTCGAGCATATCGAGCGCTCCAACGGAGCGGCCGCGTCGGCGCTGTACGCGTTCGAAACGTTCGGCAAGCAACGGCCCCCGGGGGAATGGGCTTCGCCGGCGGCGAAGCTGTTCGAGGGGTTCCAGTCCAAGTCCATTGAGGACGTGGCCAACCGGTATCAGGAATTGTTCCTGAAGGCGATGGAAAGTCGCGAAGCCAAGGACGCGCCGCTCGACGCACTGAAGGAGTTCCTCGATGAGAAGTTCGGACCGTTGCGCGCGCCCGGCAATGCCCGCGACTACTATCCCGCCGAAGCCGTGGCGGCGCTGGTGAAGATAGAGGAAGAACAGAAACTGCTCGAGAAGGAAACGCCCGACTATCCTCGCGCGATGGGCGTTCGCGAAAGCGCCAAGATCACCGATCTGCCGATCCACATTCGCGGCAGCCATTGGACTCTCGGCGACAAAGCTCCGCGCGGCTTCCTGACCGTCATCGCCGGCGACCGGCCGGCCTTGCCCGCGGACGTCAGCGGACGGCTCGAGTTCGCTAACTGGATGACCTCCAAGGACCATCCTCTTACCGCGCGCGTGATGGCGAACCGCCTGTGGCGCTGGCATTTCGGCAGAGGCATTGTGCCGTCCACCGACAACTTCGGCCGCCTCGGTGAGCGTCCCACCAATCAGCCGTTGCTCGACTGGCTCGCGTTGCGTTTCGTCGAAAAAGGCTGGTCGGTCAAGTCCATGCACGAAACGATCATGCTGTCGAACGCCTACCGGATGTCCAGCGGTTACGATTCGGCGGCGTTCGAAGCCGATCCCGGCAACGCCCTGCTGTGGCGCTTCAACCGCCGCAGGCTGGAAGCCGAAGCGATCCGCGACGGCATCATGTCGGTGTCGGGCGGATTGAAGCTCGACATGGGCGGCACCATCCTGTCCTACAAGGACCGCCAGTACGTCGCCAACACGTCCAAGCGCGGCGGCGTCGACTACGAACGCGATATTCGCGCCGTCTACATCCCCGTCGTACGGAGTTCGATGTACGAGGTCTTCACCGCGTTCGACCTGCCCGATCCGGCGGTTCCCCAAGGCGACCGCGACTCGACCATCGTCGCGCCGCAGGCGCTGTTCATGTTGAACGGCGCGGTGGTGCTGAAGCACTCGCGGCGCATGGCGGACATGCTGCTGGCGCTGAGCGGAAGCGACGCCGATCGCATCCGGGCGGCCTACGAACGGTCCTTCTCCCGGCCCGCGTCCGACAAGGAAGTGGAGCAGGCGCTCGGCTTCCTGGAGCGGATCGGAAAGGTGTTGCCGGCGGACAGCAAGGACAAGCGCGCGCTTGCCTGGCAGAGCCTGTGCAAGGCTTTGATCGCGTCGAACGAATTCATATACTTGAATTGATCGGACCATCATGAACGCTCACTGGAACTCGTACCTCAACAAGAACCTGCCGCGGCGGGAGATGCTGAAACTGGCAAGCGCGGGCTTCGGCCAGTTCGCGCTCGCCGGACTGCTGGGAGCCACTGACCGCAATCCGCTTTCGGTGCGCGAGCCACACTTCCCCGCCAAGGCGAAGCGCGTCATCTTCCTGTTCATGCACGGCGGCCCGTCGCACATGGATACGTTCGACTACAAGCCGCTTTTGAAGCGCGATCACGGCAAGCCTCTTCCCTTCGCCAAGCGAAAGGTGGTGTCGGCGGAGACGCACAATCTGCTGCAATCGCCGTGGGAGTTCAAGCAGTACGGCCAGAGCGGCGCCTGGGTCAGCGATCTGTTCCCGAACGTCGCCAAGCATGTCGACAAGCTCTGCTTCGTCAAGTCGATGTGGGGCTCGAATTCCCGGCACGGCGGCGCGCTGCTCGAACTGCACACCGGCAGCGACACGTTCGTGCGGCCGAGCATGGGATCGTGGGTCAACTACGGCCTGGGAACCGAGAACCAGAGCATGCCCGGCTACGTGACCATCTGCGCCTCCCAAAGCCACGGCGGAGCCAACAACTTCGGTTCGGCGTTTCTGCCCGCGCCTTACGCGGGGACGCCGGTGGGCTCGGTGGGAGTACCGGCTCGCGACGCACGAATTCCCTTCATCTCCAACAAGGAGACGCCGCGCGACATCCAGCGCATGGAGATCGACTACGCGCAGCAGTTGAACCGCCGGCAGCTCGAGGATACCGGTCCCGATCGCGCTCTCGAGGGGCGCATCGAGTCGTTCGAACTCGCGTTCCGCATGCAGGCCGAGGCGCCGGAACTGCAGGACCTCAGCGGCGAGAGCGAGACCACCAGGAAGATGTACGGCCTCGACAACCCGGTGACCGAGGACTTCGGACGCCAGTGCCTGATGGCCCGCCGCCTGTCGGAAAAAGGCGTCCGCTTCGTGCAGATCAGCCACACGTACAAGTGGGATCAGCACGCGAACCTGCGGCGCGACCATCTCGGCAACGCGCGCGAAGTCGACCAGCCCATCGCGGCTCTGCTCGGCGATCTGGAAGGGCGCGGACTGTTGAAGGACACGCTGGTCCTGTGGGCCGGCGAATTCGGCCGTACGCCGACCGCGCAAGGCTCCGATGGACGCGATCACAACCCGGAGGCGTTCACCGTGTGGCTGGCGGGCGGCGGCGTCAAGCCGGGCTTCACCTACGGCTCCACCGACGACTACGGCTACTACTCGGTGGAACCGCGCGTCCACTTCCACGACCTGCACGCCACCATGCTGCACCTGTTGGGGCTCGATCACCTGCGGCTGACCTATCGTTACGCCGGCCGCGATTTCCGGCTCACCGACGTCCACGGTCACGTGGTCAAGGACATCCTCGCGTAGCACCGAACGGAGCCCGATGGGCGGCGTAACTCCATCCGTAGCTACAAGGTGCTCTGCTACATGCTTGGGCAACCGGGTCGAGTGGGCAGACCAGCGGCTCGACTACGGGGAACCGCGATGGAATACAATCGGCCTCGTCGATGGCGTCGAATTGGTGGTCACGTACACCATACGGGCCGAGGCTGTCAGGATCATCTCGGCAAGGAGAGCGATGCGCCATGAAAGAGAAGCGTACTGGGATGGTTCGGGTGGTGCTTGATTCGGCGAGTCTGCCGCACCTGACGCCAAAGCAAAGATCAAGGCGGCTGGAGATGACGGATCCGATGATCGACTGCTCGGAAACGCCACCCATCGGAGCGGCGAAGTGGGCTCGCCCTGGCGCCCTTGTTTCAGCGGCGAACAAAGCGCCAGATCACTTTGCGGATCGACGCGGATGTATTGACGTTCTTTCGTTCCACTGGCGTACGATATCAATCCAGGATCAATGCGGTGCTACGCGAATACGTGACGGCGCAAGGCGCACGCCCCAAATAGCCTTACCGGCAGTGCACCTCCGGCGGCGGCTCTTCGATCAGCTCCGCGATCTCCCGTAGAAAGCGGGCCGCCGGCGCGCCGTCCACCATCAGGTGGTCGAACGTCAGGCTCAGCGCCATCCGCTCGCGCGCCACGATCTGGCCGTTGCGCGCCACCACCGCCTCCCACTGGATCGCGCCCAAGCCCAGAATCGCGATCTCCGGCGGATTGATCACCGGAGTGAACTCCTCCACGCCGTAGCTCCCCAGATTCGTGATGGTGAAGACGCCGCCACGCAGGTCGTCCGGCTGGATCGTCCGCCGCCGCGCCGCATCGATCCGCTCGCGCGACTGGCGGGCCACCTCCTCGAGCGGAGCCTGCGCCACGCCGCGAATCACCGGAGCCAGCAGACCGCGCTCCGTATCCACCGCGATGCCGATGTCGATCGAACCGGGCAGCCCCACACCCATCGCCGGATGGCGGGTCAACGCGATGGCCGCCACCTTCGCCACGATGTCGTTGTACGATGGCGCCGGACCGGGCTGAAGCGCCAGCTTCCACCGGTTGCGCAACGCCGTGAGACGGCTCGCGTCCACGCGCCGCGTCAGCGTCACCGGCACGGTGCGGTCGCGGCTCTCCGTCATGCGCGCGGCGATCGCGCGGCGCACCGGCTCCACGCGCACCGGCTCCGCGCGGACCGGCTCCACGCGGACCGGCTCCACGCGCAAGGGCGCCGCTGCCCGGACGTCGCGCTCGCGAATCCGCCCGCCCCGGCCCGAACCCGTCAAGGCGGCCACATCCACGCCGAGTTCGGCGGCCACGCGGCGAGCGCGTGGCGTCACCGGAGCGGGGCCGGCCCGCGCAACCGAAGCCTCGGGCGCCGCCTCGCCGGCGGCCAACAGGTAGCCGATCCGCTGCCCTACCCGCACCGTGTCGCCCGTCTTGGCGGCGTCCGCGGGCAGATACAGCACGCCCGCGTCCAACGACTCGACGTCCATCGTGGCCTTGTCGCTCTCCACCGCGAACAGCGGTTCACCCGCCGCCACGTGGCTGCCCGCCGGTTTCAGCCAACCCGCGAAAGCTCCCTCCTCCATCGACCATCCCAGGCGCGGAATCGTAATCTCGATCGCCATGGATCACTCGCCCATCAGATCGCGCAGCGCGGCGGCGATCGCGTCCGCGGTGACAATCACCGCCGCTTCGAGCGGCGGACTGTAAGGCGTCGGAACGAACGCTCCGGTGATCCGGCGCACGGGCGCATCCAGGTCGTCGAACCCCGCGTCCGCCGCCCACGCCACGATCTCCGCCGCGGCGCCGCACGGACCGAAAGCCTCGTCCGCCACCAGCAGGCGTCCCGTCTTGCGCAGCGATGCCAGGATCGCTCCCGTGTCCAAAGGCGAGATCGTGCGCGGATCGATCACCTCCACCGAAACCCCCTCCTCCGCCAGCTTCGCCGCCGCCGCCAGCGCGCGCGGCGCCATCGCTCCGATCGCCACGACGGTAACGTCGGAGCCTTCGCGCAACGTGCGCGCCTTGCCGAACTCGATTTCGTACCAACCCTCCGGCACGGCGCCCTTCACGCCCATCAGTTCGCGAGGCTCGAGAAACAGCACCGGATCCTCGGAGCGCAACGCGCGCGCGAACAGCCCCTTGGCATCGTACGGCGTCGAAGGCACCACCACGCGCAGTCCGGGAACGTTGGCGTAGATCGAATGGTAGTTGCCCGAATGATGCGTGGCCGCCGAATGTCCGATGCCCACGCAGCCGCGCAGCAGGATCGGCATCTTCAAACGGCCGCTGCTCATGTACTGCATCTTCGCGATCTGGTTCACGATCTCGCCGAATGCGTCGTTGACGAAGTCGGCGAACATGAAGTCGATCACCGGCCGCGCGCCGGTCATTGCCGCGCCACAGCCCATGCCCACGAAGCCGCGCTCGGCGATCGGCGTGTCGCAAAGCCGCGCGGCCCCGTACTTGGCGAACAGACCGGCCGTGGTCGCGAAGTTGCCGCCACGCTTGCCGATGCCTTCACCGAAAACGAAGATGCGCGGATTCGCCGCCATCTCCGCATCTAGCGCTTCCAGCGTCGCGGCCGCCAGCGAGATCTCGCGGCCCGCGCCCGGTCCCGGCTCTGACGGAACGGCCGCCGGAGCCGAGTAGACGTGCGTCATCGCGCTCGCCGCGTCCGGCCACGGCGCCGCTTCGGCGGCATCGGACGCGCGCGCCACCTCCGCCGCCACCTCCGCGTCGATCGCAACGAACTCGTCCGCCACCGCCTCGCCCGATTCGATCAGCGCGGAGCGGAACCGCTGGATCGGGCACTTTTCGCGCCACTCGGCCACTTCCTCGCGCGTGCGGTACGAGTAGTCGCCCATGCCCTCCGCATGCGGCCGCGTGCGATATGTCCGGCACTCGAGCAACGTGGGACCCTCGCCCGCGCGCGCGCGTCGTACGGCTTCGCGCGCCGCCTCGTACACCGCCATCGCGTCGTTGCCATCCACGGCGATCCCCGGCATCCCGTAGAGCGCGCCGCGTCCGGCCACGTCGGGATTCGCGGCCGAATACGAGAAGGGAACCTCGGTGGCGAAGCGGTTGTTCTCGCAGACGAAAATCGCGGGCAGCTTCCAGATGCCCGCCAGATTCAGCCCTTCGTGGAACGCTCCGTTGTTGACCGCGCCGTCACCGAAGAACGCCGCCGCCACGCGCGGGGATCGCGCCAGTTGGAATCCGTACGCCGCGCCCGCCGCCTGCAGGATGCACGGAGCGACAATGCCGCTGGTGCCCATCAGGCCGATCTCCGGCGCGAACAGGTGCATCGACCCGCCGCGGCCGCGCGAACAGCCGGTGGCGCGTCCGAAAAGCTCGGCGATCAGCGCCTCCACCGGCAGCCCTTTGGCGAGCGCGTGCCCGTGACCGCGATGCGTGCTGAACACCGCGTCCTCCGGCCCCAAATGCGCGCACACGCCGGATGCCACCGCTTCTTGCCCCACGTACGTGTGGCAGGCGCCATGCACCAGTCCGCGCGCGTGACAGCGCGCCAGTTGCTCTTCCGCCACGCGGATGGTCCGCATGGCGCGGTACAGATACTGATATTCCGATTTCATTTATGTCTCACCGATCCGCCGCCGTTCAACGCGAGGTTGCCGCCATCCATGGGAATCAGCGCGCCCGTGATCCACTCCGACGCGTCGGACGCGAGCAACACCGCGAGCCCCTTGATATCGTCCGGCCGGCCGAAACGCCCGGCGGGAATGCCGCGGAGAAACTGGCCGGCCAACGCGGGCGATTCGCCGATCCGCTTTTCGAGCCCCGGATTGAGCACCTGCGCGGGAAGGATCGCGTTCACACGCACGCCCTGCCCCGACCATTCGGTGCTGAGTCCGCGCGTCATCTGCGCGACCGCGCCCATCGCCATGCTATAGGCGATGTGCCCGCGTCCGAGCGCGGTGACGCTGGCGAGCGAGCCGATGTTGACAATGCTGCCCCGCCCCGCGGCGAGCATACGGCGGCCCGCCTCCTGGCACGCGCAAAAACGCCCGAACACGAGGTTGCGCCAGACCTGCTCCACGTCCTCGAGCCGGATCTCCTCGGGCTTGCCGAGCACCGCTTCGCCGGCCACGTTGCCGAGGAAGTCGATGCGTCCGTACTCGGCATCCAGGACGGCGAACGCGGCGCGGATCTGATCCGGTTCGGAGACGTCGCATCTTTGCGCGATGGCGCGTCCGCCCGCGGCCGCGATCTCCGCCGCGGTGCGTTGCGCGCCTTCTTCATTGAGGTCGAGCAGCAGGAGGCTGGCGCCGGCTTCGGCGAGAGCGATCGACATCGCGCGGCCCATGCCTTGCGCGGCGCCGCTGACGACAGCCGTCTTGCCGGAGAGATCGAAGAGTGTGGTAGCCATGGTGGTCCGGGGATTCAT